>NZ_JABXFD010000485.1 GCF_013372625.1 Actinomadura sp. BRA 177 | reverse complement strand
GGCGTTCTCGTGGGCTGGGGGATGTGTATAAGGGACAGATCTCCGTGAGGGCATGCGCCGCGCGCTCCGGTTTCGCGGTGATCGCCGTCCCGTACGCCTGGACGATCGCGGCGTCGCGTGCGGCGTGCCCGTCCGGCATGATCTCCCGGACCCGCTCGGCGAGCCGCAGCGTCGCCGTCTCGGCGAGGTACTCGCCGCCGGGGAAGGCGAGCCGGGTGAACGTGCGGGACGGCAGGCCCGCCAGCGCGGGATGCGGGCCGTGCGCGTCCAGGAGGTCGGTGCACTCGCCGGCGGACGGCGGCGTCTCCCACACCTCGCGGAGCGCCGCGTCGAGGTCGGCGCCGTCGAGCCGGAGCAGCTCGCCCGTGACCGCGATCCGGCGTCCGGGATGCCTGCGGGCGACGGACGTCAGCACCGGGATGGCGACGTCGGGCACGGCCCGCAGCCGCTCGGCGTGCTGGTACAGCAGATCGCAGTGGGTTGGCGCGAGCATGGTCGCCCGCCCGGCGGCGAGGCCGGCGATGACCCCGTCCAGCACCGCGTCCCGCGCCCCGGAGGGTGCCTGCCCGTGCACGGCGAGCGCGAGGTCGAGCCCCATGGACGGGACGCCGGGCACGAGGTCGCGCCACACCCATTCGGGGATCCCGGGCCCGTGCCGCGCCAGCAGTTCCGCCGCCGCGCCCTCCTCCTCGGCCGTGACGGACGTGTCGCCCCGGCACAGCGCCAGCAGCGCGGCGGCCCCCTCCTGCGCGGGGTCGTTCAGCGGTGCCAGCTCGCCGAGCGCGTCGAGGCCGCCGAAGTCGGCGGCGCGCCAGCAGTCGGCGACGGTCCGCGCGAAGCGGCTCGCCCGGCCGTCCGCGCCGCCCTTGTGGAGATCGAACGCGGACGCGTGCGAGGCGTGGTGTTGCGCGGCGGCCCAGATCGCGGGCGTGGTGCCGACCAGGCGCTGCGCGGCACTGTCGGGGTCGGCGGTGTAGGTGACGAACGACAGCCGCGCCGCCGCCGCGACCGGCAGCGAGTACGACACGACCGCGATCCAGCGCGCGATCAGCTCGACGTCGTCGGCGACCAGCACGACCCGCCCGTGACCCCGGCCCAGAACTTCGGCGACCGCGTCCACCAGCTGGGCCAGCAGCGCATACGGGTCATCGGGGCCCGACACGGCGAGCCATGCGGCGAGCGCCTCGGGATCGAGCGCGGCGCCGGGATTCAGCTCGTCCAGCGGTTCGAGGACGGCCCCCGGCGCGGGCATGGGCGTCCAATGCGCGGCATGCCACAGTTCGGCGGGCCGCAGCCCCTCCAGCTCGTCGGGCTCCGCCACCACCGCGTGGGCGAAGAAGTTGCCGTACCGCCCCGAATAGTCGCGGCCGAGGTAGCGGCAGCGCAGCAGCAGCGGGCGCCCGTCCACCCGGTCGTACAGCAGCGACACCGGGAACAGGCCCAGTTCGGAGTCGTCGGGGGACAGGGGCGCGTCCGGCGGCGGCCGGTACGACAGGTACGGCGTCACGCCCGCCCGGACCCCGTCGGGCAGGCCGGGGGTCTCCGCGACGAACTGGAACCCGGCCCGGCCGGTCGGCCCGCGCCGCGCGGACGTGTAGTGCAGCTGCCAGGCCACTACCCACCCCCGGGACGGACGCCGTCGAGCATCCCGAACCGGTACAGCAGCCACAGCAGCGGATCCTCGGCCCGGTACGGCCGCACCCCGCCCGCGCCGACGCGCCCCCGCTCGGGGAGGGCGCCGAGCGCCGACAGCCCGAACAGCGCGTGGTCGGCGTACTGCTGGCCGAGGTAGGTGTCGAGCTGCCCGGCCTGCCACTCGTGCAGCAGCGCCCGCACCTGCTCGTTCACGGCGTCCCGGTCGTCCAGGTCCAGGACGCCCTGCCCGGACCGCGACCGGTGCAGCGCCGACTGCTCCAGCAGCCCCGGCCGCAGCACGTCGATCTTGGTGAGCGAGACCGCCACGGGCACCGGCAGCGGCTCACCCGGACGGGTCCCGTGCCGCTGCCGCAGCGTCTCCGTCACCCGGGCGATGACGTTCAGCGGCTCGCTGTCGGGATCTTCACCCGCGACGCGCGGCCCCGGTACGGCGTCCCGCACACCGGCCCGCGCACCGGGCAGCTCCAGCGGATCTACCAGGAAGATGACCGCGTCGGCGGCCTCCAGATACCGCAGGTGCAGGTCGGTGACCTCCCTGCTGCGCAGGTCCTCGCCCGCCGTGTCGAACAGCACCAGCGCCAGCGACTCGTTACGTGCACGGGAGAAACGGCCCCGGCGCGTCCGCGTCAGCAGGTACACCAGCGGCTCGCGCGGACCGGTCGCCGCGCTGGTCGTCGTCGGCAGCAGCCGCCGCTCCTCCAGCAGCGGCCGCGCGAAGTCGCGCTTGTACCGCTCGATCGTCCGGTCGTCGCACGCCACAAGGGACGCGTCCAGCTCCGTCCCGACCCGGTTCATCAGCTCGTGCAGCAGCACCGCGATATAGGTGCTCTTCCCGGCGTTCTTAGCCCCGACAAGCGCCACAATGCGCCCCGGCGAGTCGCAGTACGCCGACGGCAGCGGATTGTGGCACTCCGGACAGGCCCGATTCCCGGTCGGTAGCCCGCACTCGGGACAATCCGCGCGCCCCTTCCGTCCGGACGCGGAGAACACCGGCGGCAAGGAGGCACCCGCCGTCGACCCCGTGTACTCGGCCAGCTCCTTGTCCAGCACCGGCGCGCAGCCCTGCCGCCGTCCCGACTGCCCGCGGCACCGGAACAGCACCCGCTGCGGCGGCACCGACGCGAAGCAGTAGGGGCAGGTGATGCCCTGCCTGGACGGCACCCCGGGAATCCCCACCCGGGCCAGTGGTCGCGTCATCATGTGACCTGAAGTCGGCGGACAGGAGGGTCGCTCAGCTCGACGCCGTCGTCATCGGCGAAACAGCGGAGCCAGTACGGCCCGGACGCGTCCGGCACCGCCAGCGAAAGCTCGCCCGGCACGGGCACCTGCTCCCACGCACCGAGCGTGTCGCCGTCCCCGGGACGATGCGGCATGACCCGGCCGGTGCGCAGCACCAGCGACAGCCGCGCCACCCGCAGCGGACGGGACGAGGTGAGCCGGATCGTCAGCGACCGCCGCCACGGCGGCCCCGACCGCAGCACGTCGTACCGGACGATCGTGCGCGCCGCCACCAGCGCCGTCACCTGCGCCCCGGTCACCCGCGCGCCGCCCACCGTCCCGGCCGCCGCGACCGTGACCTCCACGGGCGCATCCTCGGGCACCGCCAACCGAACACCACCCTGCGTGTCGTAAGAAGCGCGGGTCACGACCTCGACCCTCGGCTCACCACCGACCCGGTAACCGAGATCGACCTCGGCGACATCGGCAGGCCAGTCGAACCCGACATGCACGTACGAGCCGCGCCGCTCGGCGACCAGCCGGCGCGGCGGCGGCAGGTTCACATGCCGGTGGTAGGCGCCGATCGCGGCGGTGCCCTCCGCGACCGACACCGCGAGCAGCCACCCGCTGGCCCCCGGCCGCACCTCCAGCCCGCCCGGCACCGGCGCGCACGCCAGCCGCCGCGTCTCCGCCCGCACCTCCTCCAGCGGGACGATCGCACTGCGCGGCCACGGCGGCGGCCCCTCCGAGAGCACCAGCTCCACGGCCCCGTTCCCAGGCTGGTCGAACCGCACCCGCACCAGCCCCGGATCGGACGCGTCGGTCTCGGCGCTCACCTCAAAAACGGGCTCGGGTGGCGCACTGGGCGTGGCCGATATCCGCACCCCGTCCGTCACAACCTCCCGCCCGGACGCATCAAGGTAGACGGCACAAATCAGGTAATGGTGAGTACGCCCGTTCGGCACCCGCTCCCGAAACCCGTCCCGCCCCGCCGCCACGGCCCGCCCGTCCCGCACGACAACGACCCGCGCCGCCTCTGCCGGACACCGCCACCGCCCGGTCACCTGCCCGTCCCCGGCGATCAGCTCAACGTCCCAGGGTTCCGGCCGCACTACGACAGGCCCCACCACAGCGGGCGCCGCAACACCATCCCCCCGAACGGCGAACACCCCGTAGAACAACGGCACGTTCACCGGCGGCCGCTCGTCTACCACCCCCGCAATGAGCTCCCCGTCCCGCACATCCCGCGGCGCCCGCCCAACCCGCCGCACGACGTGATAGGACACATCGCCCACTGTGGACGGCGACTGCTCCCACGACAACCGCACCGACGCCCCACCGCCGCCGTGGCCGTTCCCAACCGCCGACCTGCCCTCCGCCACCCGTCGACTCGCCGCCTGACGGTCACGCCCTGCCGCGCGGTCGTGTCCTGCCGCGCGTTCGTGCCCGGCCTGGCGTTCGTGCCGGGCCTGGCGTTCGTGCCCTGTCGCGCGGTCGTGTCCTGTCGCGCGGTCGTGTCCTGTCGCGGGGTCGTGTCCTGCCGTGCGGTCGTGTGCGTGTCTCTTATACACATTT
>NZ_JABXFD010000381.1 GCF_013372625.1 Actinomadura sp. BRA 177 | reverse complement strand
GGGGGGGGGAGGGGGGGGCGGAGGGGGCCGGGTGGGGGATGGACTTGTGCTCCAGGTAGGCGCGCAGGCCCTCGGGGCCCAGTTCGCGGCCCATGCCGCTGTTCTTGTAGCCGCCGAACGGGGTGTTCGGGTCGAGGGTGTACATGTTGACGCCGCAGCTGCCGGTGCGGATGCGGCGGGCGACGTCGACGCCGTGGTCGACGTCGGACGTCCAGACCGAGCCGCCGAGGCCGTAGTCGCTGTCGTTGGCGATCCGGACGGCGTCGGCCTCGTCCTCGTAGGGGATGAGGACGAGGACGGGGCCGAAGATCTCCTCGCGGGCGATGCGCATGTCGTTGCCGACGTCGCCGAAGACCGTGGGGGCGACGTACCAGCCGCGGTCGTGCGGGCGGTTGAGGCCGCCGGTGATCAGCTTGGCGCCCTCGTCCTGGCCGATCCGGATGTAGTTCTCCACGCGCTCCTGCTGCCGCTTGGCGACCAGCGGGCCGATCTCGGTGGCATAGTCGGCCGGGTCGCCGACCGACAGGCCGCCGACCATGGTGGCGAGGGCGTCCGCGACCTCGTCGTAGCGGCGGCGGGACGCGAGGATGCGGGTCTGCGCGGCGCACGCCTCGCCGTTGTTCATGAGGGACGCCAGCTTGAAGCCCTCGACGGTGGACGCCAGGTCCGCGTCGTCCAGGATGATCGCGGCCGACTTGCCGCCCAGTTCGAGGGTGACGCGCTTCAGCTGCTCGCCGCACACCGCGCCGATCTTGCGGCCGGCGGCGGTGGAGCCGGTGAAGGACACCTTGTCGACGTCGGGGTGCGCGACCAGGTAGGCGCCGACCTCGCGTCCGGCCGGGACGAAGTTGACGACGCCCTCGGGGATGCCGGCCTCGCGGATCCACTCGGCGAGCAGATAGGTGTCCAGGGGCGTCTCGGGGGACGGCTTGGCCACCACCGTGCAGCCGGCGATCAGCGCGGGCGCGAGCTTCAGCATCAGCGTGAACTGCGGGACGTTCCACGGGACGATCGCCGCGACGACGCCGACGGGCTCCTGGGTGACCGTGACCGGCCCCAGCATGCCCTGCCGCTCCTCCTCCCAGGTGTAGGTGGCGGCGAGGTCCACGTAGTACTGCAGGACCATCTGCGGGATGGCGGCCTGGCCGAACACCGAGAACATGATCGGCGACCCCATCTGCGCGGTGCAGAGGTCGGCCATCTCCTGCTGCCGCTCCGCGTAGATCGCGGAGAGGCGGCCGACGATCTCGGCGCGCTCGGCGGGCGTCATCCGGGGCCAGGGGCCCTCGTCGAACGCGCGCCGCGCCGCCGCGACCGCCGCGTCGATGTCGCCCTCGGTGCCCTCGGGCACCCGCCCGATGACCTCCTCGGTGTGCGGGGAGATGACGTCGATCGTGCCGGTACCGGCCGGGGCGGCCCACTCGCCGCCGATGAACAGCCGATCGTGCTCGCGCATGGTGCTGTGCCTCCCTGCCCGACGGGGCGAGTTCGGGTAACCGAATGCTTGCTTGGGCACAGCATCGCATGAGGTCCCGGGGCGTTGGCAAGAGCAATGAGACTCGCGTCTCACTCGCCGTCCGGTGCACCGGGCCGTTCAGAGGAGGTGCGCGTTGGGTTCGCGGGCGCGGTCGGCCAGGGCGGGGAGCTCCAGGAGTTCCACGCCCGCCGCCTCCAGGGTCTCCGCGCCCGTCCCCGCGGCGAACAGCTGCGGTTCCCGCCAGGCGAAGACCACCCGGCGCGCGCCGGAGGCGACGATCAGCTCTGCGCAGGGGCGGGGGCGGGACGCGCGGTGCCCGCAGGGTTCGAGCGAGCTGTAGATGGTCGCGCCCGTGAGGCCGCCATGGGTTTTGGCGAGCGCGGCCTCTTCGGCGTGGTCGTGCGGGTCGTGTTCGCGGGAGAAGCCGCGCGCGATCTCCCGTCCGTCCGGTCCGACGATCACCGCGCCGACGGAGAACGCCGTGTCGGACGGCGGGCACAGCTTCGCCAGGTCGCAGGCCAGTTCCAGCCAGCCGCGGTCATCCACGTGCCGCCCTGACGCGGTAGCGCAGCAGGGCCAGGTCGCCGATCCGGGTGACGTCCTCCAGCCGCATCGGACGGTCCGGCGACTGCGGGAACACCCCGGACCGGACGAAACGCGGCGCGGACGGGTCGCCGACGAAGAACGGCGCGACCACGAGCTGCAGCTCGTCCACCAGGCCGGACGTCAGGAACAGCGTGTGGATACCGCCGCCTCCCTCGACCATCAGCCGGCGGACGCCCCGCGCCGACAGATCGCGCAGGACGGTCGGGAGGTCGAGCGGGTCGCCCGCGTCCACCACGTCGGCCAGGCCGTCCAGGCGCGGCGCCAGTTCCGCCGCCGTCCCGGACGGCGCGTAGACGATCTTCGGTGCCTCGCCCGTCGTGAAGAACCGGGCGGCCGGGTCCAGGTCGCCGCTCCAGGTCAGCGTGACCTTGGCCAGGTCGGCGGGCAGCCCCCGCGCGGTGCGGTGCTCGCGGCGCGCGGTGGAGCGGACCAGCAGCTTCGGGTCGTCGGCCCGCACGGTCCCGGCGCCGACGAGGATCGCGTCGCAGCCGGCGCGCACCGCGTCCACCCGGTCGAAGTCCGCCGCGCTGGACAGCCGCAGCCGCTCGGGCCCCGCGTCGTCGATATAGCCGTCGGCGGACATCGCGCAGCTCAGCAGCACGTAGGGACGATCACTCACGACGCAACCCTACGGGAGCGGCGGGACTGCGGTATTCGAAGATCCTTTGGGGCGGCTCGGCGTTTCTGCGCCGGATGTGTCGGAGGGGGTGCCTATGGTTGCCCCGACATGCGAATCCTGCACACCTCCGACTGGCATCTCGGCAGATCGTTCCACCGCGAGGACCTGCTGGCCGCGCAGGCGGCGTTCGTCGACCACCTCGTCGAGACCGTCACGGCGGAGCGGGTCGAGTGCGTGCTGGTCTCGGGCGACGTCTACGACCGGGCGCTGCCCGCCGTCGACGCCGTGAAGCTGTGCAACGAGGCCCTCGAACGGCTCGCCGAACGCGCCCGCGTGGTGCTCATCGCCGGCAACCACGACTCGGCCCGCCGGCTCGGGTTCGGCTCGGCGCTGATGGACAAGGCGGGTGTGCACGTCCGCACCGACTTCGCGACGGTCGGGCAGCCCGTCATCGTCGGTGACGCCGCGATCTACGGCATCCCCTACCTGGAGCCCGAACTCGTCCGCCACCCCTGGGACCTGGAAGAACGCAGCCACGCCGCCGCTCTCACCGAGGCCATGCGCCGCGTCCGCGACGACGCGGCCGGCCGCGGGGAGCGCTCGGTCGTGCTGGCGCACGCGTTCGTGACCGGCGGCGAGTCCAGCGAGAGCGAACGCGACATCTCGGTCGGCGGGTCGTCGCAGGTGTCGGCGTCGGTGTTCGACGGCGTCGACTACGCGGCGCTCGGCCACCTGCACGGCGCCTGGCGCATCACCGACCGCGTCCGCTACTCGGGTTCGCCGCTCGCGTACTCGTTCTCCGAGGAGAAGCACGTCAAGGGCTCCTGGCTGATCGACCTCACGGCGGACGGTGTCGCGGCGGACTTCGTGGCGGCCCCCGTCCCGCGTCCTCTCGCCCGGCTGCGCGGACGCATCGACGACCTGCTCAGCGACCCATCCAACGAGGAGTACGAAGACCGCTGGCTGCAGGTCACGCTCACCGACGCCCGACGCCCGTCCGCCGCGATGGAACGGCTGCGCCGCCGCTTCCCGCACACCCTCGTCCTCGGCTTCGACCCCGAGGGCGGCGGGACGGACGCCACCCGCACCTGGTCCGACCGCGTCCGCGAACGCTCCGCCCTGGACGTCGCCGGCGACTTCGTCGCAGAGGTGACCGACGGCCCCGCGACCGAAGCCGAGCGCGCCCTCCTCCACGAGGCATTCGAGTCCTGCCGCCAGAAAGAGGCCCTCGCGTGACAGCCCGACGCAGCTTTCCATCCGCAGGCCGGGCACTCCGAGCGGGCGCTGTAATGGCCGGGCCGGGAGTGAGGCGAAGCGGATGAGGCTGCATCGGCTGGAGGTCGCGGCGTTCGGGCCCTTTTCCGGGGCCGAGGTGATCGACTTCGACTCGCTCTCGGACGCCGGGCTGTTCCTCATCCAGGGGCGGACGGGTGCGGGCAAGACGAGCATTCTGGACGCGGTGTGCTTCGCCCTCTACGGGCAGGTGCCGGGCGTCCGCAACGCGGTGAAGGGGCTGCGGAGCGACCACGCGCCGCCCGGGGCCGGGCCGCGGGTGGTGCTGGAGACGACGATCCGGGGGCGCCGGCTGCGGATCACGCGGTCGCCCGCGTGGGAGCGGCCGAAGCTGCGCGGGTCCGGGACGACGACGGAGCACGCCAAGGTCGTCCTGGAAGAGTTCGAGCACGGCGCGTGGACCGGGCTCACCACGCGGCTGGACGAGGCGGGCGACCTGGTGTCGCGCATGCTCGGGATGAACGCCGTGCAGTTCTGCCAGGTGGCGCTGCTGCCGCAGGGGGAGTTCGCCGGGTTCCTGCGGGCCGGCGCGGACGAGCGCCGCAAGGTGCTGGAGCGGCTGTTCGCGACCGAGGTGTTCACGCAGGTCGAGAAGTGGCTGGCCGACCGGCGCGCCGCGACCGGGCGGGAGGCCGGTGAGCTGAGCACCGCCGCGGCCTCGATCGCCGACCGGATCGCCGAGGCGACGGGCGCGATGCCGCCGCGCGAGCAGCGTCCGGCCGTCCCGCCGCCGCGTCGCGGGGAGCCCGCCGTGGAGCCGTTCGCCGAGGTCGCGGCGCTGCCCGCGTGGGCGGCGGAGCTGGCGGGCGGGCATGCCGACCTGCGCGTGGTGGCCGAGGAGATACGCGCGGGTGCCACGGCGACGCTGGGCGCGGCGCGTGCGGCCCTCGACGGCGGGAAGGCCCTCGCCGCGCGGCAGCAGAGCCACGCCGAGGCCGTCGCCCGGCGCGACGCGCTGGCCGAGCACGCGGAGGAGAAGTCGCAGATCGCGTCCCGGCTCTACGCCGCGGAACGCGCCGGCCGCGCGGCGCCACTGGTGCGGGACGTGCAGGACCGGCACCAGCGGTCGGTGCAGGCGCGCCGCTGGGCCGAGGAGGCCCGCGCGCAGGTCGCCGGGCTGCTGCCGCCGAAGGCGCCCGAGGACGTCCTCGCCAAGGCAGAGCGCGACCGCCGCGACGAGGCCGCCGCGCTGGAGGGCGGGCGCGCCACGGCCGCGCGGCTCCGCGACATCGAGCGGGAGCGCGAGGGCCTGTCGGCCGAGCTGCGCCACCTTGAGCCGCAGGACGCGCGGATCGCCGCGACCCTGGACGAACTCCCCGGCATCGTGGAGTCGGGCCGCGCGGCACTGGACGAGGCGAGGCTCGCGGCGGCGGCGCGTCCCGGAGCCGAGGCCGCCGTGCTGGACGCGACGCGCCGTCTCGACGCGGCGCGGCGCCGCGACCAGGTGGAGCAGTGTCTCGCCGGGGCGGAGGGGGAGTACCGCGCGGCGGTCGACGCGGCGCAGGACGCCCGCCAGCGGGTTCTCGACCTGCGGCAGGCGCGGCTCGACGGCATGGCGGCGGTCCTTGCCGGGGAACTGCGGGACGGTGAGCCGTGCCGGGTCTGCGGCTCGACCGAGCATCCGGCGCCCGTGACCTCGCTCGCGCTCATCCCGACCGAGGAGCAGGTGGACGAGGCGCAGGCCGGTGCCGACGCGGCCCAGGACGTTCGGGAGCGGGCCGGGACGCTGGTCGGCGAACTGCGCACCGAGCGCGACAAGCTGCTGGAGATCGCGGGGGAGGCGGACGCCGACGGCCTCACGGCGGTGCTCGACGGCGCGGAGGCGGAACTGGCGGCGGCGAACACGCGGGCGGCGGAGGCGGAACGTCTGGAGGCCGAGCTTCAGCGGCGCGAACAGGAGCTCGACCAGGCCCGCACCGAGCGCGACGCGGTGTCCCTCCGGCTCACCGAGAACCGTACCCGCGGCAGGGAGTTGGACGCGGAGCAGACCCGCCTGGCCGCCGAACTGGACAGAGCGCGCGGCGACGACCCCACGCTCGAAGCGCGCATCGCCCGCCTGAGCGGCGAGGCGGACGCGCTGGCACGCGCCGTCGAGGCGTCCCGCGCGGCGGGCCGCGCCGAAGAGGAGCTGGCCGCCGCCCGCGCGAAGGCGAGGGCGACCGCCGAGAACGAGGGCTTCGAGACGCCCGACGAGGTGCTCCGGGCCGAGATGCCGGACGAGGAACAGGGCGGCCTGCGCGACAAGATCCGCAAATGGGACGACCGGGAGGCGCAAGTCCGCGCCCAGCTCAATGACCCGGACCTCATCGCGGCCGCCGCCGAGCCGGCCCCCGACCTGCCCGCGCTCGAAGCGGCGGTGCACGCGGCGGAGGCGGCGCACACCGAGGCCGCGAGCGCCGCCGACCGCGCCCGGTACCGCTGCGAACGGCTCGCCGAGCTGCGCGGACAGCTCGCCGGGGCCGTCGCCGAATGGCGGCCCCCCGCCGAGCGGCACGAGGTCGCCGAGCGGCTCGCCGGCCTCACGTCCGGCAAGCACGCCGCGAACCGGCACGGCGTCTCCCTCTCGGCGTACGTGCTCGGCGCCCGGCTGAGGCAGGTCGTCGCCGCCGCGAACGAGCGGCTCTCCCGCATGTCCGGGGACCGCTACGCTCTCGTCCACACCACTGAGAAGGCCGCCGGTGACCGCTCGAAGGGCGCCGGCGGCCTCGGCCTCCGCGTCGCCGACGCCTGGACGGGCCTGGAGCGCGACCCCGTCACCCTCTCCGGCGGCGAGTCGTTCATCACGTCCCTGTCCCTGGCGCTCGGCCTCGCCGACGTCGTCACCGCCGAGGCCGGCGGCACCGAGATCGGCACGCTGTTCGTCGACGAGGGCTTCGGCACCCTCGACGAGGAGACGCTCGACGAGGTCATGGACGTCCTGGACGGCCTGCGCGACGGCGGCCGGGCGGTCGGCATCGTCAGCCACGTCGCGGAACTGCGCGCCCGCATCCCCGCGCAGCTCCGCGTGACCAAGGACCGCACCGGCTCCACCGCGACGATCGTCGTCTGACCGGATCAGCGGCCCGGCGTCACGAGATGTACTGCAGGATCACGTTGTGGACGTGGTGGCTCTTGTCGCTGCCGCGGAACTCGACCTCGTAGGTCTGGTGGCCGACGTGGATCGCGATCGAGCCGGTGGAGAAGTAGGACCCGGCCCACGACTTGTTGCTGACCACGCTCACCGAAGTGATCTTGGAGTAGGGGACGCTGGTGATCGCGTACTTCTTGCCGGCGAAGCTCTTGTCCTGGATGATCACCCGCCGGTCGGTGAGGCCGATGAACCCGGTGCCCGCGCCCACCGCGTCGTAGACGGCGATGATCTGCTCGCCGGGGATCAGCCCGCTCTCGATCTGCTTGAGCTGCCCCGACCTGTCGTGCTCGACTTCGTCGCCCATGCGTCCTCCCGTGTTGGTGTGCCGGTTCGACGGACGGGTGGTCCGTCCCGTTCCGTACGAGAGTGTCTCAGTCGACGCGCGGGGACCGAGCCGCTTCGAGGAAGCCGATGCACCGGCCGAGCAACGCGATCAGCGTCTCCCGCTCGGCCTCGCCGAACTCGGCGGCGAGCGCCCGCTCCAGCTTGACCGCGCGGGCGTCGGCGTCGGCGAGCGCCTTCTCGCCCTCGCCGGTGAGCCGGGTCTCCAGGACGTTGCGGTGCCATTCGTGCGGGGTCCGCTCGATCAGCCCGCGCTCCTGGAGGTTCTTCAGGACGGTGTTCATCGTCGGCGGGGTGACGGCGCACGCCCGGGCGAGCGCGGCGGCCGACATGCCGGGATTGTCGGCGAGCCGGAGCAGCGCGGAGTACTGCGGCACGGTGAGCCCGCTCGTCTTCAGCGCCGCGTGCTTGGCCCCGCTGAGCGCCTGCTCCGCGCGCTTGAGGTGGGAGCCGATCCGTTCCGGGACGGGCATCGAGGTCATGCCCGCATCGTATCCAGCCACCCGAACATGTGACCGTTGACGAGCATTCGAACTCTAACTATCGTATGGACGCATCCTAATGATCGACCACGAACGGAGACGTCCATGTCCCCCCTCCAGCGCTCCACCGCGGCCGTGGCCGCGGCCCTCGCCGTGGCCGTCCTCCCGGCGTCGGTCGCCGTGGCGCCGGACGCCACCGCGCACGAGATCTCGCACCGGGCGCCGATCTCCACGGCCTACGTCCTGCCGGGTGACCGGGTGTATCCCGAGGGCATCGCCGCCGACCCGCGCGGCGGCGCGCTCTACGCCGGGTCCTTCGAGGACGGCACCGTCTACCGGACGCGGCCGGGCCACCGCGTCGCCGAGGTCTTCCTCCCGGCCGGCGCGGACGGCCGGCACACCGCCAACGGCCTCAAGGTCGACCGGGCCGGACGGCTCTGGGTGGCCGACTCCTCGTCCGGCGTCTCGGTGTACGACACGCGGACCCGCCGGCTGCTGGCCCAGTTCGCCGTTCCCGGCGACGGCGCCCGGTTCGTCAACGACCTCGCCATCGCCCCCGACGGGAGCGCCTACCTGACCGACAGCGCCCGCTCCGTCGTCTACCGCGTCACACCGCACGACCTGGCCGAGGCCTGCGGCGGACGCGCCGCGCTCACGGTGGGCTTCGACCTGGACGACGCCCTCGAACCGCACGGCCCCGGCGACTTCACCCTCAACGGCATCGTCGCCGACCCCACCGGACGGTACCTGCTGACCGGCGACATGCTCGGCGGCGACCTCTACCGCCTCGATCTACGGACCGGCGGCATCCGCGAAGTCGCCCTGAAGGGAGGCGACATGCACAACGCCGACGGCCTCGAACTCCAGCACGGGCGGCTCTGGACGGCCCACAACGTCGACAACGTCATCAACCGCTGGCGCATCACGTCCGACGGAACCCGGGCCCGCCTGGAGCGCACCCTCAAGGACGCGTCCCTGCAGGTCCCGACGACGCTCGTCCGCCGCCACGGAACCCTCTACGTGGTCCGCTCCCAGTTCGACAAGGGCGGCCCGCTCGGCGACGGGACCCCCGAGGTCCCCTTCACGATCGCGGCCGTGCGCGGCATCTGAGGCGCGGTCAGAGGTACAGGCCGGTGCCGTGCTCGGGGCGCTCGCTGGCGATGGCGTGCAGGTCGCGTTCCCGCATGACCAGATAGTTCTCGCCCTGGATCTCGACCTCGTACTGGTCGCCGGGGTGGAACAGCACGCGGTCGCCGGGCTTGACGATCCGCACGTGGTGGCCGACCCCGCAGACCTCGCCCCACACCAGGCGGTTCTCCTGCTCCACGGTCGCGGGGATCACGATCCCGCCGGTGCTGCGGCGCTCACCGCTGTCCTTCTCGCTCCGGATCATGACGCGGTCGTGCAGCATCTGGACTTCGAACTTGGGCTCGGACACGCCGGCGAGTTTAGCCGTCCGCGCGGGTCAGGGCGTCCCACGAGCCGGCGATGATCTCCGGCAGGGCGGAGCGCGCGGGCCGCCAGCCGAGCTCGGCCCGGATCGCGGCGGCGTCGCAGACCAGCACCGGCGCCTCCGGGCGGGCCGGTCGGCGGCGGGCGGGCACCGGCCGGCCGGTCACCTTCTCGACGGCGGCGACGACCTCGTGGACGGCGGTGCCGGTCCCGCTGCCGACGTTGTAGACGCGGTCCTCGCCGGGACGGACGGCCTCCAGCGCCCGGACGTAGGCGGCGGCCAGGTCGTCCACGTGCAGGTATTCGCGGACGGCCAGCCCGTCGCCGTTGATGTCCAGGTGCGGGGCGTGCCCGGCGGCCACGGCGAGGGCCTTGGGAATCAGCCGGGTCTCGTCGGGGTCGATGCGGCCGTCCACCGACCCGGCGACGTTGAACGTGCGCAGGACGACCGCGCCGATCGCGCCCGTCCGGGCGTGGTACCGGACGGCCTGCTCGGCGGCCAGCTTCGACGCCCCGTACGGGCTCGCCGGGGCGGTGGCCTCGCTCTCGGGGATCGGCTGCCGCTCCGGCGTCCCGTACACGGCGGCCGTCGACCCGAACACGAAGCGTTCCGCGGCCACGGCCTCCAGCAGGTTCACGGTGCCCTGGACGTTGGCCGCGAAATACCGCAGCGGATGCTCGAACGACTCCCGGACGCGGGTGAGCGCCGCGAGATGGCACACCCCGTCGTACGGCCCGCGCGGCAGCCCGTCCGGGACGAGCAGGTCGCCCCGCACCGCGCGCACGCCGGACGACAGCCCGGCGTCCCGCCGCACCAGTCCGTCGACCTCATGCCCGGCCGCGGCCAGCCGCCGCCCGACCGCGTATCCGATGTATCCCGCCGCCCCCGTCACCAGTACCCGCATGCGGCCAGCATCCAGCCGCGCCGGTACCGGTTCAAGGAAGCGAGTCGAGCCGCGTGTAGACGCCGGGGTAGCCGGGTTTGGCGCAGCCGTAGCCCCAGGACGTCAGCGCGGCGACCCGGCCGCGCACGATCAGCGGCCCGCCGCTGTCGAACTGGCACGTGTCGGCCCTGTCGGACCCGGCGCACAGCATGTCGGACGGGTCGAACGAGTCGCCGTAGGCCCGCCGGCACGCCTCGTCGCCCCGGAGCGGCACGTCGGCGGCCCGCAGACGCGTGTTGAGCAGGTCGTTCTCCGACGTGAAGCCCCAGCCGAGGATCTTGCCCGTGCGGGCGGAACCGGGCGGGCCGAGGACGGCCGTCGGCCGGTCCACGGGCCGCTCCAGCATGAGGACGGCGACGTCGTGGTGCAGGACGGTCTCGTCCTTGAACCTCGTCTCCCGGTACTCCGGATGGATGCGCAGCGACTTGACCGCGACCGTCTCGCCGCCGCTGCCGGTCAGGTCGTCGCGGCCGAAAGTGGCCGTGAGCAGGCCCGGCAGCGAACGGAACAGCGCCACGCAGTGCCCCGCCGTCAGGACCTGGTCCGGCTTGATCAGCGCGCCGCCGCAGAACTGCCCGGACGGCCGGACGAAGAAGATCGGCGACCCGACCGCCGCCAGCCACGGGTACGCCGCCGACGACGCCGGGGCGCCGCCCACGACGGCCGACGCGGGGGCGGGCGCCAGCGGGACCAGCAGGGCGGCGGCGAGCAGCGCCGTGGCGAGGATTCGGCGGGGCATTCCGGCAATGTAGGGGATCAGGGGACGGTGCGTACACGCCTCGCGGCGGCCGGTTCCGGCGCCGGCTGCTCCTCGTAGCGGGGGAACAGCACGAGCGCGAGCAGCGCCAGCGTGAAGCCGGCCGCGCGCAGCAGGAACGGGCCGGCGTCGCGCGGCCAGTCCTCGCCGAACAGGACGCTGCTGGCGAGGAGCAGGTAGGACCGGCCGATGACGGTGAGCACGACCGCGACGATCGCGACCCGGCAGCGCTGCAGCGCGACCTGCAGCTGCCCGAGCGCGATCGCGGCGAGGCCGATCGTCAGCCACGGGTAGGCCGACTCCAGCACCGCCTGGAGGCTGCCCGTCTCCCGGTAGACGAGCGAGATGCCGCGGATGCCCGCCTCGGCCAGCCCGGCGCACGCCCCGGCGCCGATCCCGTAGGCGACGCCGGCGAGCTTGCGGGCGTGCCGGCCGCTCGCCCGGCGGTCCCCGACCAGCCACACCAGCGCCGCGATGAGCACCGCCGGCGTGCAGATCGCGATCATCATCCAGGGCCGGGTGAGCGTGCCCACCAGCGTGGCGTCGGCGTGCAGCTCGCCCTCCTCGGTGGCCGACAGCCCGATCAGCATCGTGGCGAGGACGAACAGCGCGACGCTCGTCCACTCCCGGGTGCTGAGCCGCTCGCCGAGGAACCGGACCGCGTAGGCGACGAGCCCCACCAGCGCCACGGCGAAGATCGGCTGGGCGACGGCGAGCGGCATCGCGGAGAACGCCACGACCTCGTAGCCGAGGCCGAGGAACAGCAGCAGGCCGCCGCCGAGCCACAGCGGGTCGGTCAGCATGAGCCGCGCGACGCGGAAGGGGCGGCTGCCGCGCAGCGGCTCCATCCGGCGCGCGGAGGCGCGGAAGACGAGGAAGGCGATGTAGTAGGCGGTGGTCGCGATCAGTGCGAGCGCGGCATAACCCAGGTCGGAACCCATCGGGAGGAGCCTCTCGGTGGACGGGGACGGGGCATGTCGTTCGGCGCGCCATCGAATCGACCTGTGCTCTCAGCCTGCCCCGTCAGGCTTCCCGTTGCAAGTAGTCGCTTACGCGCGTATCAGTCGTAGCTCCGGCCGGTGGTGGACGAGAAGCGCGCGACCAGCCCGCGCGGCACGAGCCGGGCGGCACTGTAGAGGGCCTTGTACTGCGCGCCCGGGATGCTGACCGGCACGCCGCGGCGCAGGTCGCGCAGCGCGGTGTCGACGACGTCGTCCTTGTCCAGCCACATGAAGCCGGGCAGCTTCGACATGTCCATCCGCGCGCGCTCGTGGAACTCGGTGTGCACGAAACCGGGGCACAGCACCATCACCCGGACGCCGCCGCGCGACCGCTGCCGCAGATCGGCCGCGATGCCCTGGCTGAAGCTCACCACCCACGCCTTGGACGCCCCGTAGGTGCCGCGCGTCGCGAACGCCGCCATCGACGACACGTTGACCACCGACCCCCGGCCGCGCTCCAGCATCCCCGGCAGCGCGGCGTGCGTGAGCCGCAGGACGGCCTCGCAGTGCACCTTCAGCATGGTCAGCTCGTCCGACACCGGGACGTCCAGGAACACGCCCCTGTTGCCGAACCCGGCGTTGTTGATCAGCAGGCCGACGTCCTTGCCGACGCGCTCCTCGGCCGCCGCCAGCCCCTCCTCGCTCGACAGGTCGGCGGGCAGGACCTCGGCTCGGACGGCGTACTTCTCGCGCAGCTCCGCGGCGGTGCGCTCCAGGCGCTCGGCGTCGCGGGCCAGCAGGACCAGGTCGAACCCGTCGGAGGCGAGGCGGCGGGCGAACGCGGCGCCGAGGCCCGCGGTCGCGCCGGTGATGAAGGCGGTCGGCATGCCCCGAGCCTAAGCCGCCCGCCGCACCGTGAAGTGCCGCGGGTCGGGGCGGCGCGTCGCGCGGCGGTAGGCGAACGTGAACCCGGGCCAGTTGTTGACGACCGTGCCGTCGGCGGTCATGTACCAGCTCTGGCAGCCCGCCTCCCACACGGTCGTCCGCATCCGCTCGCGCATCTCCCGGGTGAACGCGTCCTGCACGTCCGGCTTCACGTCGATCCAGGCGAGGCCCGCCCCGCGCAGCGCCTCCACGCAGCCGAGGACGTACCGGATCTGCGACTCCAGCATGTAGATGATCGAGTTGTGCCCCAGGTTGGTGTACGGGCCGTACAGCAGGAACAGGTTCGGGAAGCCGCTGACCGTGATGCCGAGGTGCGCCTGCGCGCCGTCCCGCCACGCCTCGTTCAGTTCCCGGCCGTCCCGTCCGACGATCTTCATGGGGGAGAGGAACTCGGTGGACCGGAACCCCGTCCCGTAGACGATCACCTCCACGTCATAGGCGCGGCGGGACGTCTCGATGCCGGACGGCGTGATCCGCTCGATCGGGTCGGTGATGAGGTCGACGTTCGGCCGGGCGAGCGCCGGATAGTAGTCGCTGGAGATCAGGATCCGCTTGCAGCCCATCGGATAGCCGGGGATGAGCGCGTCTCGCAGCACGGGGTCCTCGATGCCGTCCTTCAGCGTGTTCTTGAACCGCTGCTCCAGCATCGCCATCAGCTTCGGGTACTTGATGAACCCCAGCGCCCGCGCCTCGTACGCCAGGTACGTGTAGCCGCGGTTCAGCTCCCACAGCCCCGGCGTGCTCCGCATGACGGCCCGCTGCCAGGCCCGGTACTGCCGGTCCGGCTTGTCGATCACGTACGGCGCGGACCGCTGGAACAGCCGCAGCTCCGCCGCCTCCTTCGCGATCTCCGGGACGAACTGGATCGCGCTCGCGCCCGTCCCGACCACCGCGACCCGCTTGCCGCGCAGGTCGGCGCCGTGGTCCCAGCGGGCGGAGTGGAAGCTCGTCCCGGCGAACGAGGCGCGCCCCTCGATGCCCGGCAGCACGGGCCGGTTCAGCTGCCCGCACGCCGAGACCAGCACCCGCGCCTCCAGGTCGCCGCCCGTCGTGGAGATACGCCAGACCGCCGCGTCCTCGTCGAACCGCGCCTCGGTGACCTCGGTACCGAACCGGACCTTCTCCAGCACCCCGTACTTGCGGGCGCAGTGCCACAGGTAGTCGAGGATCTCGGCCTGCGGCGGGAACCGGCGCGACCAGTCCGTCTTGCGCTCGAACGAGAACGAGTACAGCGCGGACGGGACATCGCACGCCGCCCCCGGATAGGTGTTGTCCCGCCACGTGCCGCCGAGCCCCTCGGCCTTCTCCAGGACCACCACATCGCGGACGCCGGCCTCCCGAAGCCGGATCGCCATCCCGATCCCGCCGAACCCGCTCCCGATGATCACCACGCTGTGCGCCATTGGCCGTCCCGAATCCGATTCTGCCGCGGTACCTCCCGAGCGTAGGTGACCATGCAGTCACTGACCAGATGCCGCAAGACACCGTTTTCCCACCCACCCCGCCACCACCGACGGATGCGGCGATCGCCGGTTCTGTCGGTGCTCTCTGGGAGCATCTCGGCATGCTCTACGACAGCCTGGTCGCCGAGTCCCACCAGGACGACGGGCTGGACGGTGTCCGGCTTGCTGCGCTTGCGGAGGCACGCTGGGCGCTCGACCTTCTCGCGCCCGAGGTGTTCCCTGAGCTTCTCGATCCCCGGCTCGTCCCGGCGAACGCGCGGGAATCGTGGTACTTCGCGCTGGTCCATGAGCGGCGCGAGGAGCGGCGGGCGGGGACCCGTGCCGAGTTCGGCCGGCGGCTGACGGCCTGCACGGACGCCGAGGGCAGGGCCTTCCTGATCTCCGTCCTGCTGGCGGCGTGCGGCAACGACTGGCTGCTCTGGCTCTATCCGTCCGACCTGCGGGGCGTGTCGGCGCGGGCCGGGGGCTGGTCGCGTGATGAGGCGGCGGTGCTGCTGCGCTGCGCCGCAGAGATCAACGATGCCGGGCGGCTTCCCGAGGCGCTCAATGTGGCCCTGCCCGCCGTCGAGGGACTGGATCCCGGCGACCTCCGGGAGGTGGAGCCCTGGCTGCGGCAGGCTTCCGCCCACTTCGCCCGCCTGGACGTCCCGATCGGGTACCGGCCTTCGCTCGCGAAGCGGCTGTGGGCGCTGCTGGAGACGCTGGACGAGACCCACGTGCCGGATGGCCTGCTTCCCCTGTACGACGCGTGGGCTGCGCCGCTCCGCGATCTCGCACCGACGGTGGAGGCGGCGCGGTTCGTCCGGCATCTGGCGAGCCTGACGGCCCCGCGCCCGTCCCAGAAGTGGCGCCGCACCTGTATCTCCCTGGCCGACGCCGCCGAAGCCCGTGCAGAGCTGGCCGAATGCCTCCGCGGGCTCGCAGAGGACGAACCGCCGGGCCATTACGGGCTCGTGCACCAGAACCACGGGGACCTCGCGCGCGGCGTCGTCTGGGCGGCGACCCTGACCGGCGGCCCGGAGGCCGCAGGGCACCTCGCGACGCTCGCGCTGCGCCTGGGGACGTCCGGCAGCAGGCTGCCGGAGGACCTCAAGCTCGCGGGCGCGGCGATCAACGCGCTGGCCGCGGTCGAGGACGCCGGGGCGCTGGAGTCGCTGTGGCGGCTGCGGGCGAAGATCAAGGACCGGGCGCTGCGCAAGCAGGTCGACGCCGCGCTCCAGACGGCGGCCGCGCGGCAGGGCATCACGGCGGCGCAGCTCGTCGAGCGGACCGTCCCGTCCCACGGCCTGGCGCCGGACGGCTCGCTGGAGCGGACGCTCGGCGGCCACACGGTGCGCGTGGCGATCGAGGACGCGGCGACCGTGCGCCTCACGTTCACGACTGCGGAGGGACGCCCGTCCAGGACGGCCCCGGCGGCGGTCAAGGACGGATCCCCCGACGACCTGAAAGCGCTGAAGGCCGTCGCGAAAGAAGTGCGGACGACGCTGTCGAACGAGCGGACGCGCATCGAAGCCCTCATGTCGGACGACCGCGTCTGGCCCTACGGCGAATGGTGCGAGCACTACCGCGACCACTCGATCACCGGCGTCATCGTCCGCGGCCTGATCTGGGAGTTCCGGGACGAGGCCGGTGACTGGCACGCGTCGATCGACGGCCCGGACGGCGAACCCGCGCAGGTGAGGCTCTGGCACCCCATCCGCGCGGCGGGCGGCGACGTCCGAGCCTGGCGGGAGCGGATCGCCGACGAGCACATCCGGCAGCCGTTCAAGCAGGCGTTCCGCGAGATCTACCTCCGTACGCCGGCCGAGGAGGAGACCGGGGCGTACTCCAACCGGTTCGCGGCCCACATCGTCCGCTATCCGCAGTTGTACGCGCTGTTCAAGGAGCGCGGCTGGCAGGCGAACTTCCTCGGCCGGTACGACGGCGGCTACAACGGCGAGGCGCGCGGAACGTTCGGCGGCGGTGAGTGGCGGGCCTGCTTCTACCACGACCCCACGGACGAGGACGTCGACTACGCCCCCGACTACGCCGCGACCGACCAGGTCCGGTTCGAGCGCAGGAACGGCCGCCGCTGGCAGGAGACGCCGCTCGCCGACGTCCCGCCGGTCGTGTTCAGCGAGGCGATGCGCGACGTCGACCTGTTCGTCGCCGTCACCTCCATCGCCGCCGACCCGCAGTGGACCGATCGCGGCGAGGACCGCTATGCCGCCTACTGGCACGCGACGACGTTCGGGGAGCTGACCGCGACCGCCGAGGTCCGCCGCGCGGCGCTGGAGCGGATCCTGCCCCGCACGAAGATCGCCGGTCGCTGCCGCCTCGACGGCCGCTACCTGGTGGTCCGCGGCGAACTGCGCACCTACAAGATCCACCTCGGCTCGGCCAATATCCTGATGGAGCCCGATGACGCCTACCTCTGCATCGTGCAGGCGAGGGGCAGGGGCCAGGGCGCGCTGTTCCTGCCGTTCGAGGACGAGCGGTTCTCGCTGATCCTCAGCAAGGCGTTCCTGCTCGCCGCCGACCACAAGATCACCGACCCGGCGATCCTGCGCCAGCTCAGGCGCTGATCACGGGAAACGCCGGGAACCGTCGGTGCCGTCTGGAAAGATCACCCCATGTCCGACGACTCCGCCGATCTCCGGGCGCATCTCGACGCGCTCAACGCGCCGCGCCCGACCCGCGCGTGGCGCCGCCGCACGCTGGAACTGCTGGCCGCCCCCGCCGCGCGCGACGAGGTGCTGCGCCGGGTGCGCTGGTACGCGACGAAGGAGCCGGACCTGGTCGGCGAGCGGCCGTTCTCCGACCCGTCGCTGCGCGCCGAGCCGGGCGCCCGCGGCCGGGTGTGGGCCGCCGCGCTGCTCGGTGACCCCGGCGTGATCCCGCTGCTGGACGTCATCGTGCGCCGCGCCGCCGGGGTGACCCGCGAGTTCGAGCCGTCCGCGAAGCTCGCCGGCGGCGCGGTCAACGCGCTCGGCGAGTTCGCCGACCCGCGCGCGCTCGACGTGCTGCGCGGGCTGAGCCGCGACGTCCGCTACCCGGGCCTCGGCCGGCAGATCGCGGCGGCCATCGAGGCGGCCGCGGCCCGCCGCGGCATCACGCCCGCGCAGCTGGTGGAGCGCGGCGTGCCCGCGCACGGCCTCGGCCGGGACGGCTCGCTCGCCCGCGACATCGGCGCCTACCAGGCGGTCCTCGCCATCGCGGACCCGATGACCGTCCGGCTCACCTTCACCGGCGCGGACGGCCGGCCGCTGCGGACCGTCCCCGGCGCGCTCAAGGTCCCGTACGCCGCCGAGATCAGGGCGCTGAAGTCGCTGGTGAAGCACGTCCGCGCGACGCTCGCCGCCGAGCGCACCCGCGTCGAGGCGCTGATGGCGGTTGAGCGCACCTGGCCGTTCGCCGAGTGGCGCCGCTACTACCGCGACCACCCGGTCACCAGCGTGGTCGCGTGCGGCCTGATCTGGGAGTTCGAGGGGCCGGACGGCGTCTGGCACGCGGCTACCCCCGGCGAGGGCGTGCTGGTGACGGTGGACGGCCGGGCGCTGCCCGTCCCGGCCGATGACGCGCGGGTGCGGCTGTGGCATCCCGCACGGGCCTTCCCCGGTGCGGTGCGGGCGTGGCGCGGCTTCGTGACCGGTAACCGGATGACGCAGTCGTTCAAGCAGGCGTTCCGGGAGACCTACCGGCCCGCCCCGGCCGCCGGGCCCGGCCGCGGCATCGACGGCGCGCTGCGGCGCGTCTTCGCCGAGGGGGAGTGGCGGGTGAGCCACCACGACGACACCCGGTTCGAGCGGAAGATCGCCGGCCGCTGGCGGGAGGTCCGGCCGCTGGACGTGCCGCCGCTGGTGTTCAGCGAGGGGATGCGGGAGGTCGACCTGTTCCTCCGCGTCACCTCGATCACCGAGGAGGAGCCGTTCGGCGAGCCGTCCGCGAGCGCCGAGATCCGCGGGGACGCGCTGCGCCGCATCCTGCCCGGCACGAAGATCGCCGGCCGCTGCGCGGTCGACGGCCGGTTCCTCGTCGTCCGGGGCGACCTGCGCACCTACAAGATCCATCTGGGCTCGGGCGGCGTGCTGATGGAGCCCGGCAACGTCCGGCTGCGCGTCGAGCCGTCCCGCAGGCCGAGCCAGAAGGGGCTGTTCCTGCCTTTCGAGGACGAGCGGCTGACGCAGATCCTCGGCACGGCCCTCCTCCTCGCCGCCGACCACCGGATCAGCGACGAGACGGTGCTGGCGCAGATCAAGCGGGGCGCCTGATGGACCTGGCCGCCCGCCTGCTGCGCGCCATGACCGACCCGGCGCCCGAGGACGGTGAGGTCATCACCCGGCGGCCCGACCTGTCGCGGCTCTCCGACGAGGACCTCGGCACCCTGCTGCCCGCCGCCTACAACGCGGCTCGGGCCTCCGTCGTCGCGGGCGACGTCCGGGCCGCGGTCGAGGAGGCGTGCAGGCAGCGTCAGCCGCGGTTCACACCGGACGCGTGCCACCACATGTTCGAGGCACTCGTCAGCGGTATCGAGCTACGCCACTGGGCCGACCTCCGGCAGGGCGTCGCATCGCTCGCACGCTGCACCGGCCCTTGGCCCGACGTCGCCGCCCCGGCCCGCACACTGGTCGACTACCTTCTCGGCAAACGCGACCTCCGGCAGCCGTACGCGCTCCTCACCGTCGGCCTGCTCGCCGGGGACGGGACGGTCATCGACCGGCTCGCCGAAGACGAAGGCCCCATCGCGCGGGACGAGTTCGACGTCATCGCGCGTCTCGACCCGGGCGACCGGGTCCTGCTGAACGAAATCGGCCCCCTGCCGCCTTTCATCTTCCCGCTGCCCCTGCCGGACGCATGGCAGCGCCTCGCCGACGTCCCCGCCTACACGGCGTTCGCGCGCCGGGCGCTGGAGGCCGCCGTCCGACACGCCCGCGCCATCCAGACTGGAAACGTCGCCTACCAGGCAGACAAGGCGTTCACCGAACGCGAGGTCGTCGCCCTCGGACATGCCGCGCGCATCGCCCTCCTGCGCGACGAACCATGGCTGCCGGGCCTGCTCGATCAGCTGCTGGCCGACATCTCGATCGCGCCGACGCAGGCGAAGACGCTGCCGTCGCAGGCGCTGCTGTACGAGATCGTCCGGGCCGGGCAGGACTTCCCGACGCCCGAGCTGGTCACCGCGATCCGGGCCGTGCGCCGGAACGTCCGGCACGCGGGCGTGCCCAAGCAGCTCGACAAGATGCTCAAGAAGGTCGACGCGGCGCTCGCCGAGCGCACCAAGGTCGCCCTCCGCCTCCCCGACCCCGGCGACCTGCGCCGCGACCTCGGCGACTACACGGCCACCATCACCGTCACCGGCAAGGCCGAGCTGACCTTCGAAAAGGACGGCAAGCCGCTGAAGGGCGTCCCCGCGCCCGTCCGCCGCGACCACAAGGCGGAACTCAAGGAGCTGCGCGACGCCGTCAAGCGCGTGGACGCCCAGCTCGCCACCCTTTCCCGCGCCCTGGAGGGCGGCTTCACCGCCGACGCGTCCCACCCCTTCGGCCGGTGGCGCGACACGCTCGTCCACCACACGATCGCGGGGCCGACCGTCCGCAGGCTGCTCTGGGAGATCGAGGTCGCGCCCGGCGAATGGAAGACCGTCCTGCCCGAGACCGACGGCATCCCGGACGCCGCCGACGACGCGCCGGTCCGGCTGTGGCATCCGATCAGGTCGGAGCCGGACGAGATCCGGGCCTGGCGTGGCCTGCTCATCGACCGGCAGATCCGGCAGCCGTTCAAGCAGGCCTTCCGCGAGATCTACCTCCTCACCCCGGCCGAAGTGGAGACCGGGACGTACTCGAACCGCTTCGCCGCGCACCTCGTCCACTACCGGCGGATGTTCGCGCTGTTCCGGGCGCGCGGCTGGACGAGCCGCCTGCTCGGCCCATGGGACGAAGGCGGCGCGGACGAGGCGACGCGGACCCTCGCGGCGGGGGAATGGCGGGCCCGGTTCTCGCACGTCCTGGCCGACTGGGAGGGCGAGCAGGAGATCGCCGGCACGAACCGGGTCCTGTTCGACCGTCGCCTCGACGGCGCCTGGCGGACAGCGCCTCTCGCCGACGTCCCGCCGCTGGTGTTCAGCGAGGCCATGCGCGACGTCGACCTGTTCGTCGGCGTCACCTCGATCGCCGCCGACCCCATGTGGGAGGACGGCGAGGCGCACGAGTACTGGGTCCGCGAATGGCACGCGGACCTGAACGAATCCACCCAGACCCGCAAGGACGCCCTGGCCCGCATCCTGCCCCGCACGAAGATCGCCGACCGCTGCTCGATCGACGGCCGCTACCTGGTCGTCCAGGGCGAGCTGCGCACCTACAAGATCCACCTGGGCTCGGCCAACATCGTGATGGAGCCGGACGACACGTTCCTGTGCATCGTCCCCGAACGCCGCGCCCTCGGCGCCAAGGTGTTCCTCCCGTTCGAGGACGAGCGGCTCGCCCTCATCCTCAGCAAGGCGTTCCTCCTCGCCGCCGACGACAAGATCACCGACGAGTCGATCCTCCTGCAGATCAAACGAGGGGCCTGATGCCCCTCACCTCCCGGCGCTGCGCGCGCCATGACCGACTCGCTGCTCGATCGACGGCCGCCACCTCGGCTAGTGCAATCGACCGCGGAGACACTGCCAGACGGGTACCGGTGGGAGCACGATGACGTCAGCTGTCGCCTCGGCCACACGACGACCTCAACCAGATTGTCCTTAAGCTAAGCCTGCACTGACCTCAGCGTTGCGATCGCGTGCGAAGCCAGGTTCGAGCTTGCGAGAACATGATCGCGCAGCGAGCCGCTAGGCGAGTCGGAGCGATGCTAGCGATCGCCGCTTTGCTCGACGATGGAGGGCCGCCAAGGCCCGAAGGAGGAGAGCGAAGCAATAGATACAGCGAACTCCTCGCACGCGAAGAACAGTCGTCCGGCGCGCTCGACCAGCTCCGCCTCGCCGCGCAGCACCACATTCCGGTCCGTATCAACGCTCATCGCCTTCGAGTCTGCCACGCGGACGGTGGCAGCAAGCTGCCATCCGTTCGCTCCTTGCCCCGCCGCGCAGCACCGTGGAACCCATGACGACAGAGAACACCTTCGAAATCGGCGGGGACCTTCGGGTCAACCGGATGGGCTTCGGCGCGATGCGGCTGCCCGTGAGCACCCTCCACGGCCCCGCGAACGACCGCGACACCGGCCTCAAGATCCTGCGCCGGGCCGTCGAGCTGGGCGTCGACCACATCGACACGGCCGCGTTCTACTACCACCAGGACGGCCTCGCGGCGAACGAGATGATCCGCGCGGCGCTGAGCCCCTACCCGTCCGGCCTGGTCATCGCCACCAAGGTCGGGCCGTACCGGGGGCCGGACGACCCGATCCCGTCCGGCCAGCTGCCCACGTCCGGGCTGCGCGCCGAGGTGGAGCGGAACCTGCGCGAACTGGGACGCGACCACCTCGACCTCGTCTACCTGCGGCACGGCGGCATGGAAGACCCGTCCGACGACCCGATCGGGGAGCGTTTCGAGATCCTGGCCGGCCTCCGCGAGGAGGGCCTCATCCGGCATCTCGGGCTCAGCCACATCAGCGCGACCCAGCTCGCCGAGGCACGGGAGATCGCCCCGGTCGCCGCGATCCAGAACCGCTTCGACATCACCCAGCCCCAGGACACCGAACTCCTGGAGATCTGCGAACGCGAGCACATCGCCTACGTGCCGTACTTCCCCCTCGGCGGCTTCGGCATCCCCGACGACGCCCGCGTCAACGCGGTCGCCGCACGGCACGGCGCCACCGTCCCGCAGGTCCTCCTCGCCGGCCTGCTCGCCCTGTCGCCCGTGATGCTGGCGATCCCCGGCACCGGCTCCCCGGACCACCTGGAGGAGAACACGGCCGCCGCCGGCCTGACCCTCACGAGCGAAGATCTCGCCGCGTTGCGGAGCTAGTCCCCGCATCCGCCCGGACCGTCTACTCTGGACAGGTTTTTGCGTACAGGGGGAGACGATGTCGACGACGCGGCTGCTGGTGCTCGGCGGGGTACGGCGGTTCGGGCGGGCGCACGGGTACGAGGTGCGGCGCGAGCTGATGTCGTGGGGCTCGGACGAGTGGGCGCACGTGAACCCGGGCTCGATCTACCACGCGCTGCGGCAGCTCGCCAAGGAGGGCCTGCTGCGCGCCCACGAGGTGGAGGAGAGCGAGGCCGGGCCCCCGCACATCGATTACGAGATCACCGACGCGGGCCGGGAGGAGTTCCTGCGGCTGCTGCGCTGCGCGCTCGCCACCATCGACATCCGGCACCCGGAGATGCTGACGGCCGGGCTCGGGTTCCTCACCGAGCTGCCGCGCGCCGAGGCGGTCGAGCTGCTCCGCCGCCGGCTGGACGGCCTCGCCGAATGGCGCGCCTCGGTCGCCCCGCACCTGGACGAGCAGGAGCCGTCCGACCATCTGCGGGAACTGCTCGGCTACTGGGTGCACTCGGCCGAGTCGGCCACGAGGTGGACGCTGGGCCTGATCGAGCGGCTGGAGTCCGGCGCCTACGTGATGGCCGGCGAGGCTCCGCCGGGGTGACCGGTCACGTGTCGACGAACGTGCGCGGGACGATCACCCGCAGCGCGTTGCCGCGCAGCTTGATCGAGACGGGGGTGCGGCCGCGGATCTCGCCGTCCACGTCCACCCGCATCGGCGGGTCGGTCTCGATCTCGACCTGCGCGGTGGTGAGGAACGCGTCGTCGTCCAGCGACCGCCACTGCCCGGTGAGGACGTGCCGGGCCGTCGCCGACGCCAGCCGCAGCCGCCGCTCGTCGCCCAGCCGGTAGACGGCGAGCAGCCGGTCGTCCGGGCTGGCGTCGCGGGCGATCCGCTGCCCGCTGTGGTGCGCGCCGTTGGCGATGTTCAGCTGGTGCGTCGCCAGCTCGTGCGTCTCCCCGTCGATCGTGATGCGGGCGGTGAACGCCTCGTGCCGGGGCAGCAGCCGCGCCGCCGTCAGCGCGTACGCGGGACGTCCGACGAACCGCTTCAGCGTGTGCGGGACGTTCTCGGCGACCTGCACCGACAGCCCGAGGCTCACCATGTTCGCGAAGATGTGCTCGCGGTCGGCGCCGGGCCCCGCGCCCTGCGGGTCGCCGGTCGACTCGAACCAGCCGACGTCCACGTCCGCGACCTTGCCCGCGTCGGGGCCGCCGACGGCGAGGGTGCGGACCGCGCCGGGCAGGTCGAGCGGCAGCTCCAGGCTGCGCGCGAAGTTGTTGGTCGTGCCGAGCGGCAGCACGCCGAGCGCGATGTCGCGGTGCGCCAGATGCCCGACCGCCTCGGCGACCGTGCCGTCCCCGCCGCCGACGACCACGAGGTCCGGCTCCAGGGCGAGGACGTCGGCGAACAGCTCGCGCAGCCGGGTCGGGTCGGTGACCGGGAAGACGTGCAGGAACTCAAGGCCCGACTCGCGCAGCAGCCGGCGGGCCGTGCCGTAGAGCCGGCGGCCCCGCCGCGACCTGGAGTTGACCACCAGCACCGCGCGCCCGCCGCCCGCGATGGCCGACTCCAGCTCCGCCTTGCTCCGCATCTCGACGCTCCGCATCTCGACCGGTCGCCCTCCTTCGTCCGCGTCACCTTACAAGGCACCGTCGACCGGAAAACCCGGCCCGACATTTTATAAACCCAATACTCGGCGTTGAAACGTGGTCGGGAGTGGGGATCCTGACAAGTAAGGCACTACTGATTGACCAGGGGCGGAAGAACATGCGGCTGCGCGATGCGGCGGAAGCGGGGGTGGTGGGCGAGCGGCGGCCCGGCCGCCGGGTGCTCGACCTCGCCGTCCGTTCCCCCGTCCTCGACGACGTCGCCCACGTCCGCCTCCTGGTGCCGCGCCGCTGGTCACGGGATGCCTCCCGCACCTGGCCGGTGCTCTGGCTCCTGCACGGGTTCCCGCACGGGGCCGGCGCCGGCCGGGACGGCCACACCGCGTGGAGCGAGCACACCGACATCGCGGAGCTGACCGAGGACGCCGAGGTGATCGTCGTCATGCCGGACGGCGGCCCGTGCGGCAATTACACCGACTGGTGGAATCGCGGCGCGGGCGGCGCGCCGAAGTGGGAGACGTTCCATCTCGCCGAACTCCGGCAGATCCTGGAACGCGGATACCGGGCCGGCCCGGACCGCGCCGTCGCCGGGAACGCGATGGGCGGCCTCGGCGCGCTGTCCTACGCGGCCCGGCACCGCGGCCTGTTCCGGGCGGCGGCCTCGTTCAGCGGGCCGGTGCACACCCTGCACCGCGACCCGTCCGGGCTCGACGTCGCCGACCTCGTCGAGCTGGGCGTCGCGATCGGCGCACCGTCCCTCGACTGGACGGACGTGTGGGGCGACCCCGACGAGCAGCGCGTCGTGTGGCGGCAGCACAACCCCTACGACCTGGCCGGTCGGCTCACCGGGGTCCGCGTGCACGTCAGCGCCGGCGACGGCGCGCAGGGCCCTTACGACGCGGGCGCGGGTGCGGACGTCCTGGAGAGCCTCATCTGCACCGTGTCCCAGGCGTTCGCCGGCAAGCTGGGCAAGCTCGGCATCCCGGTCACGACGCACTTCTACCGGGGCACTCACGCCTGGCCCTACTGGCGGCGGGAGCTGCGCGCGACGCTGCCCGCCCTGCTGGCCGAGATCACCTGACGGGCGGCTAGGGTCGGGGAGTGGCCGAACCTCGTTCTGATGCAGCCGTCCCCTCGTTCTGGCAGGCGCTCGGGCTGCCGGGCATCATCGACGTCCACGTCCACTTCATGCCGCCGCGGCTGATGAGCGCGGTCTGGGGGTACTTCGACGAGGCGGGCCCGCTGATCGGCACCGAGTGGCCCATCCGGTACCGGGACTCGGAGGAGGAGCGGCTGGCGTTCCTGCGCGGCCTCGGCGTCCGCGCGTTCACGTCGCTGTCCTACCCGCACCGTCCCGGCATGGCCGAGTCGCTGAACGAGTGGACGGCGCAGTTCGCCGCCGGCGTCCCCGATTCCATCCAGACCGCCACGTTCTTCCCCGAGCCGGGCGTGGAGGACTATGTGGCCCGCGCGCTGGACGCCGGCGCCCGCGTCTTCAAGGTCCACCTCCAGGTCGGCGGGTTCGACCCGCGCGTCAAGGAGCTGGACGCGGTGTGGGGGATGCTCGCCGAGGCCGGGGTGCCCGCGCTCGTCCACGCCGGTTCGGGGCCGGTCGCGAACGGCTACACCGGGCCCGGCCCGTACGGGGAGGTCCTCGCCCGGCATCCGCGGCTGACGACGATCGTCGCGCACCTGGGCGCGCCGGAGTTCGAGGGCTTCTTCGCGCTCGCCGACGCCCACGAGCGCGTCCACCTCGACACGACGATGGTGTTCACCAGGTTCGCCAGCCTGGCCGCGTTCCCGGACGCGCTGCTGCCCCGGCTCCGGGAGCTGGGCCTGGACGGGCGCATCCTGCTCGGCACCGACTTCCCCAACATCCCCTACGAGTACGCGCACCAGCTGGAGTCGCTGGCCGCACTCGACCTGGGCGACGACTGGCTGCGCGCCGTCTGCTGGCACGGCGCCGCCGAGCTGTTCGGGCTGCCGTAGCTGTTCGGGCCGCCGCAGGGGGTCGGCCGCCCGTTTCATGGTTTTTCACGTCGCACGGCTGGTCATTACGGGCCCCGATCCGCGTTCTTGACAGCGTTTGCGCCAGTCGCGACTTTGGGAGCGCTCCCACAGCGTCGAATGAGGTTCCCGCAATGAGAGCGCGTCTGAAGAGTTGTGCCGTGCTGGCCGCGGCCCTGCTGGCGATCCCCCTGTACTACATGGCCCCCGCCTCCGCCGCGACACAGCTGTGCGGCGCCACCGACACCGCTTCGGTCAGCGGAGGCCAGTACATCGCGCAGAACAACATCTGGGGTGCGGACACCCCGCAGTGCATCACCGTGGACGGGACGTCGTTCACCGTCGACTCGGCCGGGCACAACAACGCCACCAACGGCGCGCCGGCCGCCTACCCGTCGTTCTACAAGGGCTGCCACTGGGGCCAGTGCACCACCAACAGCGGCCTCCCGGTGCGGGTCGGCGACATGCCGTCCGTCACCAGCGACTGGAGCACGACCCAGCCGTCCTCGGGCGCGTACAACGTGTCGTACGACCTCTGGTACGACTCCCACCCGAGCACCACGACCGACCCCGACGGCGCCGAGGTCATGATCTGGCTCAACCACCGGGGCGGAGTGCAGCCGGCCGGGTCGAAGGTCGCGAGCGGCGTGCAGATCTCCGGCGCCACCTGGGACGTCTGGTACAGCCAGATGAACTGGAACTACATCGCGTTCGTCCGCACGTCCGGCACGACGTCCGTCAGCGGTCTCGACCTTGCGGCCTTCACCCGGGACGCGGTGTCGCGCGGCTACATCCAGAACGCCTGGTACCTCATCGGCGTCGAGGCCGGGTTCGAGCTCTGGCAGGGCGGGGCGGGCCTCGCCACCAACTCGTTCGGCGTCCGGGTCGGCGGCGGCACCACGACCCCGCCCACGACCGAACCGCCGACCACGCCGCCTCCGTCGTCCGGCGACGGATGCTCGGCCACCCTGCGCACCGACAACTCCTGGAACGGCGGGTTCACCGCCACCGTGACCGTGACGAACGACGGCGACGCGCCGCTGTCCGGCTGGTCAGCGGACTGGACGTTCTCCGGCAACCAGCGCATCACGAACGGCTGGAACGCCACCGTCACGCAGAGCGGATCGTCCGTCCACGCCGTCAACGCGGGCTACAACGGCGCCGTCCCGGCGCACGGCTCGACGAGCTTCGGCTTCCAGGGCACCGGCTCCGCGCCCGGCAGCCCGGCCATCACCTGCGCGGCCCGCTGACATGGAGAAGCGACTTATGACCGGGTCATACGGAACCAGACGCACCCTGCTGATCTTCCTGGCCGCGCTGCTGGCGCTGGTGTTCGTCCCCGCGGCTCCTCGCGCGCACGCGGCGGCCGGCACCGGGTACTGGCACACCAGCGGCCGGCAGCTGCTCGACTCGAACGGGCAGCCGGTGCGGATGACGGGCATCAACTGGTTCGGCGCCGAGACGTCCAACTACTCCCCGCACGGGCTCTGGACGCGCAACTACAAGGACATGCTCGACCAGATGAAGGGCCTGGACTACAACACGCTCAGGCTCCCGTACACCAACCAGCTGTTCGACTCCGGCAGCGCGCCGAACAGCATCGACTACGCGAAGAACCCCGACCTGCAGGGCCTGGACGGGCTGCAGATCCTCGACAAGGTCATCGACTACGCGGGGCAGATCGGGATCAAGGTCGTCCTCGACCGGCACCGCCCCGACGCGGGCGGCCAGTCGGCGCTCTGGTACACCGACGCCTACCCCGAGTCGCGCTGGATCTCCGACTGGGAGATGCTCGCCCGGCACTACGCGGGCAACACCACCGTCATCGGCGCCGACCTGCACAACGAGCCGCACTCCCCGGCGTGCTGGGGCTGCGGCGACCAGGCGACGGACTGGCGGCTCGCCGCCGAGCGGGCCGGCAACGCGATCCTCGCCGTCAACTCCAACTGGCTGATCATCGTCGAGGGCGTCAACGACCACGACGGCGACAACTACTGGTGGGGCGGCAACCTGCAGGGCGCCGCGCAGTACCCGGTGCGGCTGAACGTCGCGAACCGGCTCGTCTACTCGGCGCACGACTACGCCACGTCCGTGTACCCGCAGCCGTGGTTCGACGACCCGAGCTTCCCGGACAACCTCGCCGCGATCTGGGACAAGAACTGGGGCTACCTGTACAAGAACAACGTGGCGCCCGTCCTGCTCGGCGAGTTCGGGACGACCCTGACCGACCCGCGCGACCAGGCGTGGCTGCGCACGCTGATGGCCTACCTCGGCACGGGGACGAGCGGGATCTCCTTCACCTTCTGGTCGTGGAACCCCAACTCGGGTGACACGGGCGGCATCCTCAACGGCGACTGGACGTCCGTCAACACCGCGAAGCAGGCCTACCTCGACCCGTACCTGCTGGGCGCCTTCGACGGCAGCGGCGGCGACCCCGGTGACGGCGATCCGGGCGGCGGCGATCCGGGCACCCCGGACGTCTCCTGCACGGTCGCCTACAAGGTGCAGAACAGCTGGCAGGGCGGCTTCACCGCGCAGGTCACGATCACCAACAGCGGATCGGCCGCGCTGAACGGCTGGACGCTCGGGTTCGCCTTCCCCGGCGACCAGAAGGTCAGCCAGGGCTGGAGCGCGACCTGGTCGCAGTCCGGCGCCGCCGTGACCGCGAAGAGCATGGACTGGAACGGCGGCCTCGCGCCCGGCGCGTCGGTCACGGTCGGCTTCCAGGCGACCGGCTCGTCCGCCGCCCCCGCCGAGTTCGACCTCAACGACCAGCCCTGCGAGGCCTGACATGGGCCGCAGAGCACTGCTCGCCACCGTCCTCGCCGCCGCGCTGCTGCCGTGGGCGACCCCCGCGGCGCAGGCGGCGGAGGGGCCGGCGCTGAGCGTCGACCCGTCCGCGTCCCGCCATGCGATCAGCCCCTACATCTACGGGATGAACTTCGCCGACGAGGACCTCGCCAAGGAGCTGGGACTTCCCGTCCGGCGGTGGGGCGGCAACGCGACCACCCGCTACAACTACCTGTACGACGAGACGAACCGGGGCTCGGACTGGTACTTCGAGAACGTGCCGGGCCCGGCCCCCGACCCGGACGCGCTGCCGGACGGGTCCGAGACCGACCAGTTCACCGAGCAGGACCGCCGGACCGGCACCGACACGATCCTGACCGTCCCGCTGATCGGCTGGACGCCGAAGGGCCGCGACTACACGTGCGGCTTCAACATCGAGAAGTACGGGCCGCAGGAGAAGTCCGACACCGAGTGGCGCCCGGACTGCGGCAACGGCGTCAAGCCGGACGGCACGAACGTCACCGGCAACGACCCGGCCGACACCAGCGTCCCGGCCGGGCCCGAGTACGTCACCGACTGGCTCGCGCACCTGACCGGCAAGTACGGCAAGGCCGCGGACGGCGGCGTCCGGTTCTACAACCTGGACAACGAGCCCGACCTCTGGCACGCGACCCACCGGGACGTCCACCCGAAGGGCGCGAGCTACGACGAGATGCGCGACCAGACGTACGCGATCGCGTCCGCCGTGAAGGCCGCCGACGCGGGCGCGCAGACGCTCGGCCCGGTCGGCTGGGGCTTCCAGTCGCTGACGATGTCGGGCCTGGACAAGCAGACGTGCGACGCCGAGGGCGGCGACTGCTGGTCCAACCCGCCGGACCGGGCCGCGCACGGCGGCACGCCCTTCGCCGCCTGGTACCTGCAGCAGATGAAGGCGTACGAGAAGGAGCACGGCACCCGCATCCTCGACTACTTCGACGAGCACCTGTACCCGCAGCAGAGCGGGGTGGCGTTCGGCGAGGCCGGCGACGCGGCGACGCAGGAACTCCGGCTGCGCTCTACCCGGCAGCTCTGGGACCCCGCGTACACGGACGAGAGCTGGATCAACCAGCCGATCCAGTACATCCCGCGCATGCGGCAGCTGGTGGACGAGAACTACCCCGGCACCAAGCTCGCGATCACCGAGTACAACTGGGGCGCGCTCAACCACATCAACGGCGCGCTCGCGCAGGCCGACGTCCTCGGCATCTTCGGCCGCGAGGGCCTCGACCTGGCCACACTGTGGTCACCGCCGAGCGCGTCCGACCCCGGCGCGTACGCCTTCCGCATGTACCTGGACTACGACGGCGCCGGCTCCGGATTCGGTGACACTTCGGTCAGCGCGACGAGCGCCGACCAGGAGAAGCTCGCCGTGTACGCGGCGAAGCGGTCGTCCGACAAGGCGCTCACGCTGATGATCGTGAACAAGTCGCTCACCGACGACCTGACCAGCACGGTCTCAATCGCCGGACGATCGGGCTCCGCCGCCGGACACGTCTACCAGTACAGCGGCGCCGACCTGACGTCGATCGTCAAGGCACCAGACGTGACCGTCGACCCGGACGGTTTCACCTCGACGTTCCCCGCGTCCTCGATCACGCTGGTCGAGATCCCGGCGGACGACGGACCGGCCGCGTCCGCGTGCAAGGTCGGCTACAAGGTGCAGAGCCAGTGGGGGAGCGGGTTCACCGCCCAGGTCACGGTCACCAACACCGGCACCACGCCCCTCTCCGGCTGGACCCTGGGCTTCGCCTTCGCCGCCGACCAGCGCGTCACCCACGGCTGGAACGCGACCTGGACCCAGGACGGCACAAACGTCACCGCCCGCAACCTGCCCTGGAACAACACCATCCCGCCGGGCGCCTCAACAACAATCGGCTTCAACGGCTCAAGCGGAGACACGAACCCACCCCCGTCCGCCTTCACCCTCAACAACAACCCCTGCACAACCTGACGTCGACGTGCGGCGTGTTGCCCTTATCAGCCGTCCGATAAGGGCAACACGCCGCACGTGAACGGAGTCAGTGGTCGCAGGGGGAGTTGCCTGCGTGGTCGTGGGGCTCGTCGGTCTCCGCTACATGGCGGGGGCCGTGCGCGTCCTCGCAGTGGACGTGCGCGCTGCCCGACGGGCCGGGCACGTGGTCGACCTCCAGCGTCGTGTGCGTGATCCCGTACGCGTCGCGCAGCAGTCCCTGGAGATCGCGGCGGACGGCGTGGCAGTCGCCCTGCGTGTCGACGAGCACGTGCGCCGACAGCGCCGGGTAGCCGGAGCTGACCTCCCACACGTGCAGGTCGTGAACCTCCTCCACGCAGGGGCGGCGGGCCAGCCGGGCGCCGAGTTCGGACGGGTCGATGCCCGCCGGCGCCGCCTCCATGAGCACCCGGCCCGCGTCCCGCAGCAGCCCGTACCCGGCCTTGAGCATCAGCGCCGCCACCACCAGCGAGGCGACCGCGTCGGCGCGGGACAGGCCGGTCGTCCAGACGACGAGGCCCGCGACCGCCGTCGCGATGAACGCGAACAGGTCGTTGAGGATGTGCTGGAACGCGCCCTCGATGTTCAGGCTGGACCGGTCGGCCCGGCTGATCAGGTACGTCGCCGCGACGTTCACGGCGATGCCGGCGAGGGCCGTCCAGAACACGAACTGGCCCTCGACGGGCGGCGGGTCGATCAGCCGCCGGACGCCCTCGTAGACGAAGTACGCGGTGAGCAGGATCAGCGTCAGCCCGTTCAGCTGCGCGGAAAGGATCTCGGCGCGGCGCAGGCCGAACGTGTAGCCGCCCTTCGGCGGGCGCACGGCGATGCGCATCGCGACCAGCGCCAGCGCGATCGCGAACGCGTCGGTCATCATGTGCGCCGCGTCCGAGATCAGCGCCAGCGACCCGGACATCAGGCCGATGACGACCTCGCCCGCCATGAAGACGAGGATCAGCGCCAGCGCACCGGCGAGCAGCCGCCGGTCGGCGCCCGCCGAGATCCCGTGGCCGTGTCCGTGCCCGTGGCCGTTCGCGCTCATGTGCCGTCCTCCCCGTGGCCGACGTGGGTGAGGGCGAGATCGAGCAGCATCCGGACGTGCGAGTCGTCCAACCGGTTGTAGGCCATCCGGCCGGCCCGGCGGACCCGGACGACGCGGTTGGCGCGCAGCAGCCGCAGCGCGTGCGAGACCGCCGACTCCGAGTGCCCGCACGACGCCGCGATGTCGCACACGCACATCTCGCCTCCTTCGAGCAGCGCGGTTATCACCCGCAGCCGCCCGGGGTCGGACAGCAGCCCGAACACCTGTGCCAGCTCGGCGATCGTCTCCGCGCCCGGCATCGCGGCGGAGACGATGGCGACCTTCTCGGCATCGACGACCCGGACGGCGCACGCCTCGGTGGACGCGCCGGCGGGCGCGACATCTGACTGACTGCTCATATGAGCAAATGTATCGCATGACCGGTCAGGAGACCGCCGGGGCCGGCTCCTCGGACGGCGGGAGCGAGATCGGGCTCTGCGGTTCCTCGCCGGGCGGCACCATCCCGCCGGTGCCCGTACCCGGGTCTTCCGTCGTCACGCCCGGCGACTCCGGGGAGGTTCCCGGTTCGGGCGACTCCGCGCCCGGGGACTCGGCTCCCGGGCTGGCGGGCGACTCCAGGCCCGGCGACTCCGGCCCCGGCGACTCCACGCTGGGGGAGTCCAGCCCGGAGTCGGACGGCGCCGGCGAGTCGCTCGTCGGAACCTCCGTCTCCGTGGGCGGCAGTGCGGCCGGCGGCCCGTCCTGCTCGCCCCCGGTCGCGCGGGGCCGCTCGAACCCCATCGTGGCCCCCGGATCGACGAGGACGAAGGTGACGATCGTTCCCTTCCGAGAATCTCTCGGCCGGATCTCCGTCACATTCCGCTTCTCGAATCCCGGCCAGGACCGGCCAGTGTAGGACGCGTTCCCGGTAGTGATCTTTTTCTCCGGCCGGGTCAGCGGATTACCGCAATTGCACTTCACCACGGGCACGCCGTAACCATTGACCAGAACGCCCATTCCGGCCTGCAGGACGGCGGGCGCACTGGTCGCCTTCCCGTCGCGGTAGCCGTGGTTGGTCACCAGCGTGTCGGTGCGCAGCAGCACCGGCGTCAGCCGCGACACATAGCGCGGGACATCGCTCACCGGGATCCCCTGAACCCCCGCCCACGCCGCCGCCTTCTCGGGGTTGGCCTGCAAGAACGCGATGATCTTCTGCTGGTCGCAGGTCGACGCCTGCCGCGTCCCGCCGTACAGGCCGGGGGAGTCGCCGTCCTTCGTCCCGCCCGCCTGCGGCCGCTCCTTGACGTCCATCTTGTCGGTGTTGGCCATCAGCGTGTACGGGTCGGGACCGGGCGACCCCACGGTCAGCCGGGTGATGGTCGCGCCCGCGTCCCCGCAGCCGGCCAGCGTGCCCGCCGTCAGCGCCAGCACCGCGACCGCCCCCGCGACGACCCGGTGCCGGGCAATTGGCGAATGGATCTCCAGCATGCTTCTACTCCCGCTCCGGGCTCGCCGAACCTATACTCTTTGATGCCGGGCGAAGCGGATTTGTGCGCGGCGGAATGCTCGAGTTTTTCGCGGGGGTACGAAATGGCGGGCCCGGTTCCCCTCGACACCTCCGACCCGACCCGGCTCGGGGACTGGGAGCTGCTCGCCCGCCTGGGCACCGGCGGCCAGGGCCAGGTGTACCTGGGCCGCCCCGTCGCTCCCGGCCCGGGGCCGTCCCGCGTGGCCGTCAAACTCCTCCACACCCAACTCCTGGGCGACGCGAACGCCCGCGAACGCTTCGTCCGCGAACTGGCCCTCCTCCAACGCGTCGCCGGCTTCTGCACAGCCCAGATGCTCGCCGCCGACATGGCCGGGGACCGCCCCTACATCGTCAGCGAGTACGTGCCGGGCCCGTCCCTCCGCGCCCTCGTCCAGGAGGAGGGCCCCCGCACCGGCGCCGACCTCGACCGCCTCGCGATCAGCTCGGTGACGGCCCTCTCCGCGATCCACCGCGCGAACGTCGTGCACCGCGACCTCAAGCCGCAGAACGTCCTGCTGGGCCCGGACGGCCCGCGGGTGATCGACTTCGGCATCGCCCGCGCGTTCGACGCCGGCACCACCCTGACCAGCCAGGTCGTCGGCACCCCCGCCTACATGGCCCCCGAGCAGTTCGCCGGCCGCGCCGGCCCCGCCACCGACCTGTTCGCCTGGGCGGCCACCCTCCTCTTCGCCGCCACCGCCCGCGACCCCTTCGCCGGCGGCCCGCCCCCCGCCGTCATGTACAAGATCTGTCTCTTATACCCCTCTCCGCGCCCACGA
>NZ_JABXFD010000378.1 GCF_013372625.1 Actinomadura sp. BRA 177 | reverse complement strand
AGTGGGTTGTGCTGGGCGGGGCACGCTGTGTGTGGGAGTCTGTTGTGCTGGCGTTCGCGGGGTGGGCGCTGGGGTCGCGGTGGGCGGACGCGGGGGTGCTGATGGGTGCGGCGGCGGTGCCGTACGTGGTGGTGGCGTTCGTGCTGGGGTCGGGGGTGCGGCGGCGGCGCGTACATCGGGAGATGTAGGCGGCGGGGGGCGGCTACGCGAAAGGCGCAGCGCGGTTGCACGCTCGCGCCCGATTCGGTGGCGGGTGCCGCGCGCCGAGGATCGTGGGGTCGTTGAGGGCCGATTCTTGGAGCGTGTGCTGATGGGTGCAGACCCGCTGATGCTGGCGCGGGTGCAGTTCGCGTTGACGGCCGGTACGCATTTCCTGTTCGTGGCTTTGACGCTGGGTCTGGCGACGCTGGTGGCGTTGACGCAGACGCGGGCGACGGTGTCGGGCAGTGCGGTGCATGCGCGGATGGTGCGGTTCTGGGGCCAGCTGTATGTGATCAATTACGCGGTGGGGATCGTGACGGGGCTGGTGATGGAGTTCCAGTTCGGGTTGAACTGGTCGGGTCTGTCGCGGGTGTCGGGGAGCGTGTTCGGGGCGCCGCTGGCGCTGGAGACGATCATCGCGTTCTTCGTGGAGTCGACGTTCCTGGGCCTGTGGATCTTCGGGTGGGACCGGCTGAACCGGTGGGTGCATCTGGCGCTGATCTGGGTGGTGACGCTGACGGCGTACCTGTCGGCGTATTTCGTGCTGGTGGCGAACGGGTGGCTGCAGCGTCCGGTGGGGTTCGAGATGGTGGACGGGACGGCGCGGCTCACCGACATCGGGGCGCTGCTGGCGAATCCGACGGCGCTGCTGGCGTTCTTCCACGTCCTGTTCGGGGGGCTGCTGACGGCGGGGTTCTTCATGGCGGGGGTGAGCGGTTTCCATCTGCTGCGGCGGACGGCGGAGGTGGAGTTCTTCCGGCGGTCGATGCGGATCGGGCTGGCGACGGTGATCGTGTCGGTGATGCCGGTGGTGATGTTCGGCGGGATGCAGTTCCGGTACACGCAGCCGACGAAGACGGGCGGGGAGGACGCGGCGGCCGCGGTGGCGGACTTCACGGCGCGGTTCGGTCCGGGCGACTACATGCCGCCGGGGCTGGCGGGCGCCGGTGAGGCGCTGATGGTGTCGATGTGGCTGCTGATGATGCTGGTCGCGGCGGTCGCGCTGGTGAAGTTCCCGTTCGGGCGGTGGCTGGTGCGGGGCCGGGTCTTCCACGTGCTGATGATCGCGGCGGTGCCGCTGCCGTATGTGGCGATGGTCTCGGGCTGGGTGTTCCGGGAGGTGGGGCGGCAGCCGTGGATGGTGTACGGGCTGCTGAAGACCGAGGACGCGCTGTCCCCGGGCGTGGGCGCGGGGACGGTCACGGTGTCGTTCGCCGCGTTCTCGGTGCTGTTCGCCGCGCTGTTCGGGGTGAACGCGTGGCTGCTGGCGCGGTTCGCGCGGCCGGGGCCGGACGGTGCCGGGCTGGGCGCCGCTCCCCCGGCGGAGGCTGCGGCCCCGGTGATGACCCCGACGTTCTGATGCGCGGCATCTCGATGCGTGCTGTTTCGACAGGAGCCTGGTGATGGATTCTCTCGCGGTGGTGTTGCTGGCGGTGTTCGCCGGCGGGTACCTGGTGCTGGCCGGGGCCGATGTGGGGGTGGGGATGCTGCTGCCCTGGCTGGGGCGCGACCAGCGGGAGCGGCGGCTGGTGATCGCGTCGTTCGCGCCGTTCTTCCTGGGCAACGAGGTGTGGCTGGTGGCGGCGGGTCTGGTGGCGGGTGCGTTCCCGGGGCTGGAGCATCGGCTGCTGGAGGAGCTGTATCCGCTGGTGGTGGTGCTGTTGATCGGGTGGGTGGGGCGGGACATGGGGCTGTGGCTGCGGGGCCGGGTGGACGCGGCGGCGTGGCGGTCGGTGTGGGACGGCGCGATCGTGGCGGGCAGCTGGGCGCTGGCGCTGGCGTGGGGTTCGGTGCTGGGTTCGGTGGTCGCCGGGGGCGGGCTGAACGCGGGGAGTGTGCTGGGGCTGCCGCTGGCGGCGTTGTTCGCCTGGCATGGGGCGGGGTTCGCGCGGTGGCGGCTGCCGGCGGGCCTGGCGGCGCGGGCGGCGCGGGTGCCGTCGCGGTACGGGTTGTCGGCGCTGGTGATGGGGTGTGCGCCGGTGGTGGCCGGTGTGGAGGTGCCGTGGTCGCGGGTGGTGGCCGAGGGCGGCGGGCTGTCGCTGACGGTGGTGGGGACGGTGGTGGTGCTGCCGTTCCTGCTGGCGTCGCAGGCACTGGTGTGGTGGACGTTCCGGGGCCGCGTCCAGGCCCCCTCGTACCTGTAAGGGGGCTGGGCGGTGAAGGCGGTCGAGCGGCGTCTGCTGCGGCTTGTCCCCCGGCGGGTGGGCGTGCTGCTGGGGGTGCTGGCGGCGGGACAGGGCGTCCTGCTGGTGGTGCAGGCGGAGCTGCTGGTGCGGGCGGTGGCGCATCTGGACGCGGGCCCGCTGCCGTGGCTGGCGGGTGCGGTGGCCGGGCGCGCGGTGCTGGCGTGGACGGTGACGCTGGTGGCGGGCAGGGCGGCGGCGCGTGCGAAGCGGGGCCTGCGGACGGCGCTGCTGGACGGCCCGGCGGGCGACGCGGGAGCACGGGTGACGCTGCTGACAAGGGGCTTGGACGCGGTCGACCCGTTCTTCACCGGTTATGTGCCGCAGCTGCTGGCGGCGTGCGTGGTCCCGCCGCTGGTGCTGGCGCGGCTGTTCGCGGCGGATTGGGCGTCGGCGCTGGTGGTGGCGGTGACGGTACCGCTGGTTCCGGTGTTCGGGGCGCTGGTGGGGATGCGGACGGCGGCGCTGACGGGCCGGCAGTGGGGGCTGCTGCACCGGCTGGGCGGGCATTTCCGGGACGTGCTGGCGGGCCTGGGGACGCTGCGGGCGTTCGGCCGGACCGGGCATCAGTCGCGGGTGGTGCGGGAGCTGGCGGGTGAGCATCGCCGTGCGACGGTCCGGGCGCTTATACACCTCTGGCGCTGCCGACGATCGGACCGGTCCGACTCGCGGCCGACGCCGGACCTCCACCAACCAGATCGCCGTATTTGGCGGACAGGGCGGCACCGTGACAGTGGCCCGCCACACAGTCGTCACCCGCCTGCAATTCCTCGACGCCGGTTACACGCTGACGGCTGGCGCAGGGGGTAGCTTGAGCCCGACCAACGCGGCGGATGGCAGCCTGGCGGCGGTGCGGGTGAACTCCGGCGTAACCACTCAGATCGATGCACCTCTGGTGGGCACCGGCGGGATCAACAAGCTGGACTCCGGCACCTTACTGCTGACCGGCGCCAATACTTACACCGGCGGCACTACGGTCAGTGGCGGTACGCTGGCGGGTAACACCACCAGCCTGCGCGGCAATATCCTCAACAACGCCAATTTGCTGTTCGTCCAGCCCACCAATGGTCAGTTCAGCGGCACCTTGAGCGGCACCGGTGCCCTGGTCAAACAAGGCGCGGGCGCGTTGTTGCTGACCGGCAACCAGCCCTTCAGCGGCACCGTTGCTGTTGATCAAGGCGTGCTGCAAGTGGGTAACGCGGCCAACCCTGGCGCAGTGCTCGGCGGCCAAGTCACCGTGGCCAACGGTGCGGGCCTGACCGGCAACGGCAGTGTCGGTTCGCTGGTCAACAATGGCTCTGTGAGCCCTGATGGCGGCAAGTTGACCGTGGCCGGCAACTTTACCAACGCCAGCACAGGCGCGCTGAACCTGGTGATCACCCCATCCACCACTGGCTCCCTGGCGGTCGGCGGCACCGCCAACCTGGGCGGCACCTTGAATGTGATCAACCTGGCACCGTATGCCGGCGCGACCACCTACACGCTGCTGACCGCAGGGGCGGTCAACGGCACGTTCACCACCACCAACCTGGAGAACCTGGCGTTCCTCAATACCGCGTTGAACTACAGCCCAACCCAAGTGGCCCTGGCGGTCAGCCGTAACAACGTCAGCTACGCCAGCGTGGCGGCCACCGGTAACCAGCGCGGCGTTGCGGCGGCGTTGGGCAGCGGTGCGGCAGTCGGTGGCGCGGCGGTGCAGAACGCGCGGCTCCACACTGACGTGGACGGGGCGCGTGCAGCCTTCGACAGCTTGTCTGGCGAGATCCACGCCAGCACCGCCAGCGCGATGCTCGAAGATTCGCGTTACGTGCGTGACGCGGTCAACGAGCGCTTGCGCCAACCCGGCTGCTATCGCGAGGACGACCCACGCAATGCCCTGGCGCCAAGCGAAAATCGCCTGACCAGCGCCGGTTGCCATGGCGAGATGGTCGGTTGGATGCGTGTGCTCGGCACCTGGGGGCATATGGGCGGTGACAGCAACACCGCCAAGCTGGACCGCAACCTCAGCGGCTTCCTGATCGGCACCGACAAACAAGTGGATGACGCCTGGCGCGTCGGCGTAGCCGCTGGCTACACCCGCAGCGACCTGGATGCCAAGCGCCGCAACTCCAGCGCCGACGTCGACAGCTACCACCTGATGGCCTACACCGCGTACC
>NZ_JABXFD010000648.1 GCF_013372625.1 Actinomadura sp. BRA 177 | reverse complement strand
CCTCGACGGCCGTGACGAGGCGTTCGCGGAGGTCCGCCCAGTGGTCGGGGTCGGCGAGCCAGTCCCCCGCGACCGGTTCGGACGGGGCGGGGACGCCCATGGCTACCAGCTCCGCCCGCGTGATCAGCCTGCGGCGGCGGAGTTCGCCCGCGCCGTCGGGGCGTCCGCTGATCGAGGCGAGTTCGCGGGCCCGCGCCGCCGCCGCGCCGCGCCGCCGGAACGGCTCGGGGCGGACGTCCAGCACCGTGACCCCGGCCGGGACGCGATGCGCGCCGGGATCCCGGAGCAGCGCGATGTCCCCGACGCGCAGCGGCAGCGCCCGGCGCAGCACCAGCCGCGCGGTGTCGTCGCCGAGCGGACGCACATGGACCGGCACCGCCGCCGATCCCACGTGCAGGGTCAGCTCGCGCGAAAGGTCGTGCGCCGGTTCGCCGCGCAGCCGCACGTCGATGACGTCGGCGGTGAGCCAGCGCCCCGGGGCGAGCAGGGCGTCGCCCCGGCTCGTCTCCGCTACGCTCCCGTGCAGGTTGACTGCGACGCGGGCGACGGCGCGCACCTCCTCGTGGTCTTCCTTGAGGCTCTGCAGGCCGCGCACGCGCACGGTTTCGCCGCCGATGGCGAGGCGGTCGCCGACGCGGATCGTCCCGGCGCCGAGCGTCCCGGTCACGACCGTGCCCCTGCCCTTGATGGTGAAGATCCGGTCGATCCACAGCCGCACATCAGCGTCCGCGTCGGGCCTGGGCAGGGACGCGGTGAGCCTTTCCAAGGCGGTCCGCAGCTCGTCCAGCCCCTCGCCGGTCGTGCCGCTGACCATGACCGCCTCGACCTCGCCGAACGAGGTGGCCGCGATGTGGGCGAGCGCCTCCTCCCGCGCCAGGTCCGCCAGGTCGGCGTCGGCCAGGTCGCAGCGGGTCACGACGAGGAGGCCGCGCCGGACGCCGAGCGCGTCCAGCACCGCGAGATGCTCCTCCGACTGCCGCTGCCAGCCCTGGTCGGCGGCGACCACGAACATGACCGCCGGGACGGGCCCGACGCCGGCGAGCATCGTGCTGACGAGCCGTTCGTGCCCGGGGACGTCCACGAACGCGAGGCGGTCGCCGCCGGGCAGGGTCGTCCAGGCGAAGCCCAGCTCGATCGTCAGGCCGCGCCGCCGCTCCTCCTCCAGCCGGTCGGGCTCCATCCCGGTGAGGGCGCGGACAAGGGTCGACTTGCCGTGGTCCACATGACCGGCCGTCGCGACGACGTGCATCATCGCGCGACCTCCCGGACGGCCTCGGCCAACTCCTCATCCCGGTCGGGCGGCACCGACCGCAGATCGAGCAGGCACCGCCCGTCCTCGACCCGCCCCATCACGGCCGGAAGCCCCTGCCGCAGCCGGGCCGCATACGAGTCGGGCACGGACACGGCCGCGCTCGGCAGGACGACACCGGGCGCGCCACCACCCCCGACCGCCGCCTCACTCTCCACGGCCACCGCATCGACTCCACCGTCCCGCAGCCGCGCGGCAAGCCGCCCAGCACGCTCCCGCAGCGTTTCAACGTCGGCTTGCAAAGCCTGTGCTGTAGGCGTGCGCGGCCCACGGACGGTCGCCTCCAAAGCGGCAAGGGTCATCTTGTCGACGCGGAGTGCCCGCGCGATCGGATGCCGCGCCAGCTGCCGCACCAGGTCTTCCTGCCCGAGGACGAGCCCGCACTGCGGCCCGCCGAGAAGCTTGTCGCCGCTGGCCGTGACGAGGTGCGCGCCCGCCTTGAGCATGGACGCGGCGTCGGGCTCGTCCGGCAGCAGCGGTTCGGGCGCGAGCAGCCCGGAGCCGATGTCGGCGACGACCGGCACCCCCAGCCCGGCCAGCTCGGCGACGTCCGCACCGCGCGTGAACCCCTCGATCCGGAAGTTCGACGGGTGCCCCTTCAAGATGAACCCGGTCTCCTCGCCGACCGCCGCCGCGTAGTCGTCCGGCGTGGTCCGGTTGGTGGTGCCGACCTCCCGCAGCCGCGCGCCGGTCGCCGCGAGCAGTTCGGGGATCCGGAACCCGTCCCCGATCTCCACCATCTCGCCGCGGCTGATGACGATCTCCCGGCCGGGCGCGAGCGCGGTCGCGGCCAGCACGAGCGCCGCCGCGCCGTTGTTGACGACGTGCGCGGCCTCCGCCTGCGGCACCCGCTCCACCAGCGCCGCCAGCACGGACCGTCCCCGCTTCGCCCGCCGCCCGGTCTCCAGATCCAGCTCCACGTCGGTCGCGCCCGACGCCACGGCCACGGCCTCCCGCGCCGCGTCCGACAGCGGCGCACGACCGAGGTTGGTGTGCAGCAGCACGCCGGTCGCATTGATCACCGGCCGCAGCCCCGAGGCGGTCACCGGCAGCGAGCCGACGGCGACGTCCGCCACCGCGTCCGGCGGGATCTCCCCCGCCCGCGCCCGCTGCTGCGCCGCGACCACGGCCGCCTTGACCACCCCTCGCCCGAGCCGCCCGGCCGCCGCTACGAGCCGCGGGTCGGCGAGCAGCACGTCCGTGCGGGCGATCCGCCGCCGCCCGTCCTCCCCGGTGACGGGCACGGCTGCACGATCCATGAGGCGACCTCCGACGATCGGCGTTACCCGCCAGCATCGCACCCAAACGGCTGGGTATCACGGACGAGCCATGCTCGAAACGGCACGGGACACATGTGACGGGCGTACTGCTGGCACTGGCGTCGGCGCTGTTCTACGGCATCGCCGACGTCTGGGGCGGTCTGCTGTCACGGCGCGCCGACTTCGGCGCGGTCGCCCTCCTCGGGCAGGTCGGTGGACTCGTCTGCGCGACCGGCGTGGCGCTGCTCATCCCCGCGAGCAGCGTGGCGGCGGCCGATCTCGGCTGGGGCGCGCTGTCGGGCGTCGGGACGGGCCTGGCGATGGTCTTCCTCTACCGGGGCATCAGCCGGGGGAACCTGAGCGTGGTCGTCCCGGTCAGCGCGGTCGGCGGCGTGGCGCTGCCGGTCGTCGCCGGTGTCGCGTTCCTGGGCGACCGTCCTTCCGCGACGGCGTGGGCCGGGATCGCGGTGGTGCTGCCCGCGCTGTGGCTGGTGTCCCGGTCACGATCGGACGAGCAGGGCGAGGTCCGCGCGGCGCTCGTCAACGGCCTGGTCGCGAGCGGCGGGATCGGGCTCCAGTACCTGGCGCTCGCCCAGGCCGGCGACGGGTCCGGGCTCTGGCCGGTCGCGGCCGGACGGGTTGCCGCCGTCCTCACGATCGCGCCCATGATGCGGTCGCCCGAGCACCGCTTCCCACCCGCGTGGACGAGGTTCTGGGCGGCGGCGAACGGCGGCCTCGCGGCGGCCGCGCTCGTGTGCTACCTGCTGGCGACGCGGGAGCAGCTCGTCGTCATCGCGGTCGTGCTGTCGTCGCTGTACCCGGTCGTTCCGGTGCTGTTCGGCGTCACCGCGCTGCGGGAGCGGCTGTCGGCGGCGCAGGCGGCCGGGCTGGCCGGGGCGGGGGCCGCGGTCGTGCTGCTCACCGTCGCGGGGCGATAAGGATTCGCCGGTGTATGACAAGGAAGGCGGTGGTGTTGTCACCGATGTGAGTGTCTTGTGTGACGTAGGTTACTTAGCCTGGCGGCCCGGGTGTTCGCTGACGGAGGTGACGCTTTGACGGAACTGTACGAGAGGTCCGCGAAGACCGACGATCTGTCCGGGGAGCCCTGGCGGGACGTACCGCCCGAAGAGGCGAAATGGATACGCCCGCACCTCGCGGCCCTGGCCGACACCATGGTGGAGGGGGTGCTGCGGCACGTCCCCGAGTACGCCCGGCCCGACGACCCCGTCTACGTCGAGGTCATGCACGTCGCGGTGACGCGCGGCATGGGGCATTTCGTGCAGCTGATCGCCGACCCGGACGCGTCCTGGCAGGAGGTCCATCAGGTCTTCTTCGACATCGGGTACGGCGAGGCGATGGAGGGGCGCTCGCTGGAGCACCTGCAGAACGCGCTGCGGGTCGCGTCCCGGACGGCGTGGCGGTACCTGTCGCGGGAGGCCGAGCGGCTGCAGAAGCCGCGCGAGCTGGCGATCGCGCTGACCGAGGTGAACTTCGCCTACCTGGACCTGCTGGCGTCCGCCGCCGCGCAGGGCTACGCGCGGGCGCGGGAGAAGGCGGCGGGCGAGCGGGAGCAGCGGCGCGGCCGGCTGCTGAGCCTGCTGCTGTCGGACCCGGCGGCGCCGAAGGACATCGTCGTCGAGCAGGCGAACCTGGCGGGCTGGACGCTGCCGGAGCGGCTCGCGGTGATCGTGCTCAGCCCGCGTCCCGGCAGCGGCGGCGAGGGGCCGGCGGGGCTGCCGCCGTTCCTGTTGAGGGGCCTGCTCCACCGGTACCGACGGGCCGACCGCGCCCGTCGGTACCGGTGGAGCAGGCCGGCGTGTCCCTGCACCGGGCGCACCGGACGCTGGACCTGCTGGCGTCCGCCGCCGCGCAGGGCTACGCCGGCCTGCTCCACCCGTCCCTTATACACATCTCCGAGCCCCCCAGACGGAATCCCAACTCGTATGCCGTCTTCTGCCTGGAAAAAAAAAAAAACCAAAACCGA
>NZ_JABXFD010000208.1 GCF_013372625.1 Actinomadura sp. BRA 177 | reverse complement strand
CCACCCTGCCGGTCAACTCTGCCAGCGCCTCGTCCCACGACACGACCTGATCGTAGGTGATAGGGGAAGTCACCCATGATCAACGGGCCGGCCAACCCAACAGTTTCAAGATCTGCGAATGTAGTACAGGGACCTCGCCCACCGAAAAGGAGAATAGAGCCCGCGAGAGTGCGTGCATGCAATAACGAAATGGCTAGCGCATGTCACAATTTCATCGTCGGGCACCCTGATCGGCCGACTCCGTTAGAGGGTACGATTCTTTCCAAGAAAAGACCAGTGCTGAGATTCAACACGGGTCCGGGCTATCAGGGCACTCCCGATGGTGACATGCAGTATTTTGCAGAAATCTTGCATATGTGGGTGCAACGACACGCTTAACTGACACATTAGGGTTCTGTTCAAGAACGTGCGCCGGGCGAACCGATTTACCATAGGGTTAACCTTTATGGTCCATATTCTCGGCGAGAAACATCGTCAACCCGTACGCGAGTTGTCGATTAGACGCAATTGTGGCAGTTGATTTGAACGTGTGGTCCGTGCCGTCTTGATCGGTGACCTTGGCTCCGGCCTCGCGGGCGATGATGACGCCGGCGGCTGTGTCCCAGGGTTTGTTAGAGAGTGTGATGCTGGCGTCTAGCTTGCCCTCGGCGACCCAGGCTAGGTCTATGGCGGCTGAGCCGAGCATGCGGACGCGTTGGACGTTGGCGGCTAGGCGTTCGGTTAGGGCGATGCGTTGGCGGTTCTTGGCTTCGGCTCCCTCGCCTACGGCGTAGTCGCCTATGGCGACGATGGCGTCTTTGAGGTCGGTGGTCATGCTGGCTTGGATGCGGCGGTCTCCGAGGTAGGCGCCAGTGTGCTGGGCTGCGTGGTAGCGGGTGCCGAGGAACGGCAGGTCGATCACGCCTACTACGGGGCGGCCTCGTTGGATGAGGCCGAGTGAGAAGCCGCAGAGCGGGATGTTGCGGACGAAGTTGGCAGTGCCATCCACTGGGTCGATGGCCCAGAGGAGGTCGCCGGTGGTGTCGCCCGTGATGCCTTCTTCTTCGCCGAGTATGGCGATGTCGGGGGTTCGCTCTTTGAGGTAGTCACGGACGGCGCGTTCTACCGCGTAGTCGACTTCGCTGGCCATGTCGCGGTCACCCTTGGCGGTGAGCAGGCCGGGGACGCGTGTGCGCACTAGGTCGCTGGCTATCTGTGCTGCCTGGAGGGCGACGGGTAGTAGTGCGGCTGGTGCGTCGGTCATACGGTGCGGCCTCGTTCCCATAGCGCGGTGAAGATCTCCTCGAACGTCCCGTACAAGCCTGCCCCGGTCGGGTTGCGTTCGGCGAGGAACGTGGGCGAGTCGACTCCGCGGGCGTTCGGTAGGTAGGGCTGCATCACGCAGAGCTGGTTGTTCAGGAGCGTGATGTTGAAGCGGATCGTCTCGTCATAGACGGCGACGGATAGACGCTCTTGGGCCTCGGGCGAGAGCCGTTTGCGTAGGCGCGTCAGTACTTCGATGTTCAGGCGCGTGAGGGTGGTGAGGTGGTTGTCTGTGTAGCCCTCTTCCTGTTCGCGGGCTCGGATGGCCTCGCCTTCGGGGTCCAGGAACAGGGCTTGCAGGGTGGTGCCGTCCTCGATGAGCCGGTAGAGACGCTGGTCGGGGTACTGCTGGCAGAGCATGTTGAGGGAGAGGCCGGCGGCTCTGATGCTGCTCGCGCCGTCGAGTAGTGCGTGTGGCGGGTAGGCGTAAGAGAACTCGGCGCGGGTGGCGAAGACGGCGGTGACGTCAGCGTAGGGGTTCGGGCCGACTCGGTCGGCGGTGGACTCAAGGTCGGCGCGCTCATCGCTAGCGCCATAGGCGGTGGGCTCGTCCGCCAGGACGTGAGGCGGACAGGGGGCGAACAGCTCGTCGGCTGTCCACTCGGGGAACATCGCCTCTAATACTCGGCAGTGATCGGTGTAGGGCAGGCGCTTGAGTTCGCCGGACGTCCAGCGGTGGAGCTGGGCGCGGCTCGGGGCGGTGCCGGTGAGCTCGGGCGAGATCTTCTTGGCAGCCTCGTTGTAGGCGGTCTGGAACATGCCGTAGCGCTGTAGGCGGCGCTGACGGATCACGACTTGCAACAGGATCGGTTGGGGAGACACCGGCCGTCCTCTCTGCTGGGCGTTTCTCAGGCTAGACGCGTCGCGAGATCGAAGACGAGACAAAGTCGAGACGGTCACAAGACGTTGACGGGCGAGACGAGATGATCACGGCGTCGTGACGCAACGTGACTTGTTGGCACGGTGTGGTCATGGCGAGCGATTGCACCTCTTGCAGGGGACGCGGGGTCAAGCGACGTGTGGCACGGCGGACGTTGACGCCGGGGCACGTGGCGGGCGTTCCGGCGGACAGTCGGCAGGACTCCTGCCCTGACTGCCTGGGGGCGGGTCGCACGTCCGAGCGGCAGGGCGGTGCGCAGTCGTGAACGCGCGGGACGTCGAGTTGCGGCTACTGGCCGACCTGCGAACCTCCCTCCTCGGTCTGGGGCTGGCCGTTCGGCTGGATGAGGGAATGCCGGGGCTGCTGGTGAGTACCGCGAATCCGGGGCTGTTCGTGTGGGTGTTCGTCGGGGCCTCGGGCCGTACGTTCACCTGGCGCCGCGACGACAGCAAGCACCCGGTCGACGACGTGCCGGGCGCGGCGTCCAAGGTCGCTCGCTTCGTGACCGCGCAGGCCGGGCAGCTCAACGGCTCGGCGAACGACCACTTCGACTAGCGCTGTTTGGCTGGCCTCTTGGGCTGGTCATGGCGCATTGAACGGCAGAGCCGGCGGCGCGGCGAGGACGGTCCGTCGCGTGACCGCCCCCCAGTTCCCCCATGGTCACGTGTGTGGGAGGGACGGATCAGGCCCCGCGCCCCCGGCTCTGCTTCCAAAGAAAGCGAGACAGGTGATGGGTCCTTCTCTCTCCCGCGACGCTGAACTTCGGGTGTTGGGTGATCTGTGCCGGGCTCTGGTCAGGCGCGGCCTGTACGTCCAGATGCGCGACGCAATCCCCGGTCTGACGGTCACTCGGCCGGGCGGGACGTCCCTCGACGTCATCGGCTACGTGGTGGTGAACCGCCGTAAGGGTGAGGTGTCCTGGTGGCGGGTCGACAACTTGCACCCGGTCACGGACCTGGACGGCGCGGCCGAACGGATCACCGCGTTCATGAACGAGCCGACCGCGCCGAACCTGTCGAGGTCGCGGCCGTGACGTGGGGGACCAAGGGCGCGCCGGACGATGTCACGGCGGCAATCATCACCCTGCAACGCCGGTTCCCGGGCTCGTCGGTCTGGTTCGGGCACCACACGTTCCGGTGGTGGGCCGTGATGCCGTGGGCGGGGTGGTGGGTGCTCCTCGAAGCGGCGACGCCGACGGAGTTGGCGGGCCGGATGGCCGGAGCGCGCGGGTCTGCTGTTTCCCAGCGGAGTAATCGGGCCTGCTGGTATCCGGTAGTCGTGACAGCCGGGACGGGTTGGGCGTACATTAACGCTGACCTGGTAAGACAACCTGTCGGATGATGGACGGTCGACGTGAGCCTTGAATCCATGCCACCCAAGTACGCCCAGCTCGTCACGGAGCTTCAACGGCGCATCGAGTCCGGCCAGTACCCGCCCGGCTCGGCGATGCCCAGCGAACACCAGCTCATCGAAGAGTTCAGTGTGAGTCGGCCAACCGTGGTGGCGGCCCTGCGGGTGCTCCGGGATCAAGGCTGGATCGACTCCCGGCAGGGCAAGGGCCGGTTCGTCCGGGGTCGTCCTGCCCTGGCCTCGCTAGAAAGCGCGCGGGCGGGACAGGTTCGGTTGGCTGGCTCGGAAGCGGCCATACCCGGCGAGGTCCTGGCCGCTGGGGTGGTCGATGCGCCGAACCGTGTCCGCTCCCTCCTCGACCTCGGCTCGTCCGGCCGGGCTTTCCTTCGCCGGCGGCTGCTGACGGCTGACGGTGTGCCGTCTGAACTCCTTTCCCTGTGGCTGCCCCTGGACCTCGCGGAGGGGACGAACCTGACCAGCGCCGAACCGCTGAAGCAGGGTGTACGGGCGCATCTGGAGTCGCGCAAGGGCGTGAAGTTTGATCACGTGATTGAGCACATCGTTGCAAGGATGCCGACCGGCGAGGAGGCGGACGCGTTGTCGATGCGCGCGGGGACGCCTGTCCTCGTCGTGTACGCGACTGCTCGGGACGCTGCCGGGCGTCCGCTGATGGTGATCGACACTGTGTTGCCTGCTGACCTGCATGAGCTGGAAGACGCCTACCCGCTGGCGTGACCGTATCCGGCCACACGCCGGTTAGTTACTTGATAGACCAAGCTGGGTACGCCTACGATCACACTTGATAGGTCAACTGACAGACAGTTGACCGGATGGGAAGTGATCGTCAGGGCGGTGCAGGGTCCGTTCAAGGTCGCGTTCGGGGACGTGTTCCCGTTCGGGGCGTTCGTCAAGGGCGGTGTCGAGCCGGTGCGGGACTTCGACCGGTCGACCCGTGAGAACTTCGTGCAGGCGCACGACAAGGACACCGGGGAACTGGTGTGGGCGGTGGAGGTGCTGGACGCCGACCCCGAGTCCAAGGGCACGTTCAAGGTCAAGCTGGCGGCGCCGGTGCAGCCGATCA
>NZ_JABXFD010000700.1 GCF_013372625.1 Actinomadura sp. BRA 177 | reverse complement strand
TGCCGGACCTGCGCATGCCCGGCCTGGACGGCTACGGCGTCCTCGCCCGGCTGCCCGCCGCCACGCCGGTCGTGCTGGTCACCTCGGCGGACGCGGCCGCCCTGGACGACCCGCGGCTGCGCCGCGCGGACGCGGTGGTGGGCAAGGACGCGCTCGGCCCGGAGACGCTGGCGGAGGCGGTGCGCGCCGCCAGGGCCCGCCGCGCCCGGGAGGGGAGGTGACGGCGGGGATGACGGCATGGACGACGCTGGTGGTCGACGACAGCGACGCCAAGCGGTACATCGTCGGGAGCTGGCTGCGCCGCGCCGGGCACACGGTGGTGGAGGCCGCGTCCGCGGCGGAGACCTGGGAGCGGCTCGCCGAACACGACGTCGACCTCGTGGTGCTGGACGTCAAGCTCCCGGACATGAGCGGCATCGAGGTCAGCGAGCGGATCAAGTCCGATCCGGACACGGCGTCGCTGCCCGTCATCCACATCTCGGCGCAGGCCGTGGAGGTCGCCGACCGCACCCACGGGCTGCGCCGGGGCGCCGACGCCTACCTGACCGACCCGATCGACCCGGGCGAGTTCCTCGCCACGGTGGAGGCGGTGCTGCGCTACTACGAGGCCCGGCGGCGGGCCGAGCGGATGGCCTGCCGGATGACCGCGTTCACCCGTACGTCCCTGGCCATCAACGCGGCCGCGTCCTTCGAGCGGCTCGCCGAGGTCGCCGCCCAGGGCGCCCGCACGATGTTCGGCTCGCCGGCCGCGGTGTTCATCGTCCCGCCGGGCGGGCGGGCGCGGCGGACCGTCGAGACGGGCGGCGGGCCCCGGCACCGCGACTACCCGCCGGGCCTCATCGAACGGCTGACCGGCCTGACCGGGCTGGGGGACGACACCGGCACGGAGATCGTGGCGGTGCCGCTGCCGGAGTGGCGGGAACTGCTGCCCGACACCGTCCTGGAGGACGACGCCCTGCTGGTGGTGTCGCGGCTGAAGCACGGCCGGCCGCCGATCGGCATCGTGATCGAGGCTCGCGGCGCCCCGGAGGAGGCCGAGGTCAACCTGCTGCGCCAGCTCGGCCAGGCGGTGGCGCTCGCGCTCGGCGCGCTCCGGTCCTACACCGAGGAGCACGCGATCTCGCTGACCCTGCAGCGCAGCCTGCTGCCGGAGTCGCCGCCGCGGGTGCCTGGCTGGGAGTTCGCCGTCCGCTACGAGCCGGCCGGCGACCAGGCCGAGGTCGGCGGCGACTTCTACGAGGTGCTGGACCGGGGCGACCAGGTCCTGGTCGCCATCGGCGACGTGCAGGGCCACTCGCTGCGCGCCGCCACGGTGATGGCGGAGATCCGGCACGCGCTGCGCGCGTTCGCCGCGGAGGGCCACGGCTCCGTCCAGATCCTGCGGCTGCTGGACGGCGTGATGGAGCGCTACCACGACGACCAGACCGCCACCATGTGCCTGATGACGCTCGACCCCCGGGACGGCGGCCTGCAGGTCGCCAGCGCCGGGCACCTCCCGCCGCTGCACATCGCCGGCGGGCGGGCCCGCTACGGCCGGGGCGGCGGCGTGCTCCTCGGCTTCCCGGTGGACAAGGTCGCGGTCGAGGAGACCGTGGTCCCGCCGGGCGGCACCGTCGTGCTGATCACCGACGGCCTGATCGAGGACCGCGGCATCCCGCTCGCCGACAACCTGGAGCGGCTGCGGACCGTCGCGGCGGACGTGGACGACGATCTGGAGCGGTTCAGCGACCGCGTCATCGCCGAGTTCGGCCACCGCGAGGACGACGTCGCCCTCGTCGTCCTGCGTCGCGCGGAGAACGCGCACTGATGCCACCCGGCGCCCCGCTCCCCTACGATGCGGCGGAGGACGGCGAGGGGATCGGGGTCGGATGCGACGGGGCGGCAGGGTTCTCTCCGCGTTCATCGGGGCGGGGATCGTCGTCACGCTGGCCGCAGACGTCACCGTGCTCCTCGTCCGGGCGGGCGATGAGCCGGCCAAGGCCGGGAACCTCGTGTCGGTGGACCGGGGCGCCGCGCCGCAGGCCCCCGCCGTCGCGCCGCTGACCCGCCGCTACACGCCGCATCTGCTGGTCGCCGGGACGTCCCCGCTGCCGCCGGGGGTCGTTGAGCGGACGCGGCGGCTGAAGGGCGTCGCCGGCCTCACGGTCGTGGACGCCGCCCAGGCCAGTGTCGGCGGGCGCCGGATGGGGCTGCTCGGCGTCGACCCGTCGAAGTTCCGGGCGTTCGCGCCGGAGGCGACCGCCGAGTCCGACCAGCTGTGGCAGACGGTCGCGTCCGGCGGGCTCGCCGTCTCCTTCGAGCAGAGCCGCGACGGGGGCCTGCCGCTCGGCGCGGTCGTCCCCGCCGGGCGCAGCACCGATCCGGGGAAGGTGCGCGTCGGCGCCTACGCCTCGATGGGCATCGGCGACGTCGACGCCATCGTGTCCCGCGAGCAGGCCCGCACGCTGGGCCTGCCGGACGGGAACGGGCTCGTGATCAGCGCCCCGAAGGCCGACGCGGCGAAGCTGGCGCAGCGGCTGAAGAAGATCCTCCCGCGCGGGACGAAGGTGGCCGCGCTGGCGCCGGCCCGGACGTCCGGTGGGTCCGGCACGTCCGCGAAACCCAAGGGACGCCCGCAGGTGACCGGACGGCCGGACGGCGCGACGGGCGACCGCACCCCCATCACCGGCAACATGATGACGCCCACGATGCGGACCGTCGTGCTGGAGATCGCGGGCATGTTCGGACCGTTCCCGACGATCGGCTGCTACCGTTCCACCGGCGACCCGCAGGACCACGGCGACGGCCGCGCCTGCGACTTCATGGAGAGCACCGGCGGGCGGATGCCGAGCGCCGGCGCGCGGCGGCACGGCGACCAGGTCGCCCGGTACGCGGTCGAGAACGCGCGGCGGCTCGGCATCTCCTACGTCATCTGGAGACAGCACATCTGGAACGTGCGCGGCGGCGGCTGGCGCCCGATGGCCGACCGCGGCAGCCTCACCCAGAACCACTACGACCACGTGCACATCTCGGTGCTGCGCTAGCCCGGGATCAGGGCAGGGCCGGGGTCAGGGCAGTTCCTGCTCGCACCAGACGACCTTGCCGCCGGCGGTGCGGCGCACGCCCCAGCGCTTGGCGAGCCTGCCCACCACGTGCAGGCCGCGGCCCGACTCCAGCATGTCGTCCTCGTCGTCGTGCAGGCGGATGCGGGGATGCCCGTCCGAGGAGTCGTAGACCTCGCAGACCAGGCCGCCTTCCCGCACCAGCCGCAGCTTGACGCGCCCGCCCGCGTGCGCGATCGCGTTGGTGACCAGCTCCGACACCAGCAGCATGGTGGTGTGGGTCAGCTCGTCGAGGTCCCAGCGGGCGAGCCGGTCGCGGACGAGGCCGCGGGCCCGGCGGACGGCGGCGGGTTCGGCGGGCAGCTCCCAGGTGGCGTGGTGGTCGGCCGGGATGCGCGCCAGCCGCGCCACGAGCATCGCGATGTCGTCGCGGTGCTGGTCGTCGTAGACGCCGTCGAGCGCCGCCTGGCACAGGTCCTCCAGCGGGCGGGCGGACGCGCCCGGCCCGAACGTGGCGAGGAGGCGGGCCAGGCCGTCGTCGATGTCGCGGGCCCGGTTCTCCACCAGGCCGTCGGTGTAGAGGAACAGCAGCGTGCCGTCCTCGACGGTGAATTCGCGGGTCGTGATCGGGCCGTCGCCGCCGACGCCGAGCGGCGGCGCGGGCGGCACCGGCAGGTACTCCGAGTCGGCGCCGGGCGGGGCGAGCAGCGGCGGCAGGTGCCCGGCGCTGGCGACCTCGCACTGCCCGCTGACCGCGTCGTAGACGACGTAGGCGCAGGTCGCGAAGTGCGGCTCGCGCTCGCCGAGCGTCGCCATCAGCGCGTCGAGCCGCTCCAGGGCTTCGGCGGGCGGGAGTTCGAGCCCGGCGAGCGTGTGGATGGCGGTGCGGAGCCGTCCCATCGTGACGGCGGCCTTCACGCCGTGCCCGGCGACGTCGCCGACCACGAGCGCGACGCGGGCGCCCGGCAGCGCGATCGACTCGTACCAGTCGCCGCCGACCTCGATGCGGCGGCTGCCCGGCAGGTAGCGGTGGTGCACCTCGACCGGCGACGGCGCCGACAGGCCCGTCGGCAGCAGGCTGCGCTGCAGGGTGAGCGCGGTGGCGCGTTCCCGCGAGTACTGGCGGGCGCTCTCCACGAAGATGGACGCCCGGTTGGCGAACTCCATCCCGATCTCGACGTCGTAGGCGTCGAACGGGCGGTGCGCCACGTTGCGGGTGCAGACGAAGAACCCGAGCACGCCCGCGGACGACACGATCGGGAGCAGCAGCATCGACGCGCCCTTGAGCAGGTCGGCGACCGGCGGTCGCGTCGCCCCGCCCCCCGGCCGCCGACCTGCCCGATGGCGCGTCGACCCTGCTGCTCCCGCTCGCCTCGTCCCCTGGCCCGAACGGGTTCTCTCTCTGCTCCCGCAACGCTGCCCATCGCCCTTTCGAGCCCCACGACGTCGGGACCGACCTCGCACACGCCAACCCGCCATCCCCCTTCCTCGCTCCCTGCCGCCCGTCGCACGCCGAACGACCCACCTCCGCCATCCTCTGGCCCAGCCTCGTGCAGCACCCACTGTCACCCACCCACCC
>NZ_JABXFD010000578.1 GCF_013372625.1 Actinomadura sp. BRA 177 | reverse complement strand
CTGCGCGACCCGCGCCGCGACCAGCGGCCCCGCGCCCGGCGCCGCCCCGCACGCCAGCGACGCGGCCCCGAACAGCGCGAACCCGGTGAGGGTGACGCGGCGGTGCCCGATCCGGTCGCCGAGGGCGCCGCCGCCGAGCAGCAGCCCGGCGACCGCGACCGCGTACCCGTCCACGACGCCCTGCAGGCCGGGCAGGCCGGTGCCGAGCGCGCGGCCGATGCCGGGGAGCGCGACGTTGACGATCGTCACGTCCAGCAGCACCAGGAACATCCCCGCGCACAGGATCGCCAGCATCGCGCCGCGGCGCGGGACCGGGGCTCCGGCGGCGGGACGGCCGCCGGCGGGTGTCGTGGAACTCATGCCTCCACCGTGGCGCCGGGGCGGGTCGGCGCCACGGTGGAGGCATGAGTTCCACGACACCTGGCTCTTATACACAGCCGACGCTGCCGACCAAAAGGGTCATGTGGAGTCACGGAGACAGCGCACCAGTACAACAAAGAACATATACGAACAACAC
>NZ_JABXFD010000480.1 GCF_013372625.1 Actinomadura sp. BRA 177 | reverse complement strand
CGCCGCCCGCCGGGTGCGCTGCGTCGGCGGCGGGGCCGGCACCGCCCGCACCGCCGCCGAGTACCCCGCCTGCGTCCAGCACGAGGCGCTGATCAACCTGGCGTTCGCGGGCGGCGGCGCGGCGATCCTGTGCCCCTACGACGCGGCCGCGCTGGACGCCGTCGCGCTCGCCGACGCGCGCGCCACCCACCCGGTCGTGGTCGACCGGGACGGCGAGCGCGACAGCGCCGACTTCGCGCCGCACCGCGCGATCCACGCCTACAACCGGCCGCTGCCCGAACCGGCCGGCGCGGTCGAGATGAGCTTCGACCTGACCGCGCTCCCCCGCGTCCGCGAGTTCGCCTGCCGCTGGGCGGCCGCGCTCGGCCTCGGCGCCGACGCGGTGGGCGACCTGGAGCTCGCCGTGAGCGAGCTCGCCGCCAACTCCTGCCTGCACGGCGGCGGGGCCGGCACCGCCCGGTTCTGGGCCGAGGACGGCCAGGTCGTCTGCGAGATCCGCGACGCCGGGACGATCAGCGACCCGCTGGCCGGCCGGCTGCCCGCCGGGATGAGCCCGCACGGCGGACGCGGCGTCCTGCTGGTCCACCACCTCGCCGACCTCGTCCGCGTCCACACCGGCCCGGACGGCACCGCGACCCGCGTCTACCTGCGCACATAGGCCGGCCGGCCGGGGGGAGACTGGACCCCGGGTTCAGGTGTAGCGGGCGAACGGCGGGCATGATCCCTGCGCCCGAACTTCCCGATCACTGTGGGGAACGATGCGTTTTCTTGCTCGCGCACACCAGATCCCGGTCCGGACGGCCGTGGGGGCGTTCGTCCTGAACTCGGGCCTGTCGAAGCTCCAGGCCCTGGACCAGATGGCCGAACCGACCCACGGCATGGCGAAGACCGCCTACCCGTTCCTGGAGACGCAGGACGCGCGGACCTTCACCCGCAACCTCGGCCGGGCCGAGGTCGCGATCGGCACCGCGCTGCTCGTGCCGTTCGTGCCCTCGCTGGTCGCGGGCGCGGCGCTGACCGCGTTCTCCGCCGGGCTGACCGGCCTCTACCTGCGGCTGCCGGGCATGCGCCAGGAGGGCGGCATCCGCCCGACCCAGGAGGGCATCGCGCTCGCCAAGGACACCTGGCTCGTGGGCGCGGGCGCCAGCCTCGTCCTGGACGAGCTGACCCGGCCGCGCGCGGACCGCCGCCGCCGCCGCAGGTGATCCGCGCCGCCGCCGCTTGACGCGGGGCGGCGCACCCGGTGAGGATCGGCGCGTCCCTCCAGGAGGCCGCGCCATGACATCCCCTTCCCAGCCGTCCCCGCTGGTCCGCCCGGCGGCGGACGCCGACGCCGCGGCGATCGCGGCGGCCCTCGGCCGCGCCTTCGACGACGACCCGGTCTGGCGCTGGCTGCTGCCGGACGCCGCGTCCGGGACGCGGCGGCTCACCGGGCTGTTCGGCGTCCTGCTGCGCCGGGTGCACCTGCGGCACGGCGCCACGGAGGCGACCGGGCGGGACGGCCGGACCGAGGCCGCCGCGCTGTGGGACCCGCCCGGCCACTGGCGGGTGCCCGTCCGGCTGCAGGCGGCGCAGGCGGTGCCGCTGCTGCGGATCCTCGGCACGCGGGTGCCGGTCACGCTGCGCACGCTGGGCGAGATCGAGCGGCACCATCCGCGCGAGCCGCACTGGTACCTGGCGGTGCTCGGCACCGATCCCCCGGCGCAGGGCGGCGGGCTCGGCGGCGCGCTGCTGCGGTCCCGGCTGGACCGCTGCGACGCCGAGGGCGTGCCCGCCTACCTCGAAAGCTCGAAGGAACGGAACGTTCCGTATTACGAGCGGTTCGGGTTCCGGGTGACGCGGGAGCTGGCCCTGCCGGGCAAGGGCTGCCCACCGGTCTGGCTGATGTGGCGGGAGCCCCGGCAGGGACGCTGAAGCGGGGTTTTCCACAGGGGATCGACCGCGTCGGTCAGAACCGTGTCATGACCGGAAACGGCCAGGCGGTCGCGGGTGTCGGCACGGCTGCGTGAACGCGCGGCGACCGTCCGTCCGCTCGCCGTGCTCCTGATGCCCGTCGCCAGGGGCCCAGACGCCGGCGGGCCGCCGCCAAACACGGTTGGCCTGATCCGGCCACGCGGCGCGCCGCTCCCGTCCCGTCCACCGGACCCGGTCGCGCCTTCCCCGGCTGGGCCGCCTACCGTCGGGAAGGAGCCATTGCACTCCTCCCCTCAGGGAAGGCGATAGGTGACCGACATGGCGACCGACATGGCCACGGCCGGACCCCGGGCGCCGGAGACCCCGCTCGCCCTGCACCGGCCGGGGCCGGCGCGCGTCCAGGACTACCTCCTCGGCGGCAAGGACAACTACGCCGGCGACCGCCGGCTCGCGCACCGGATCCTGGACGTCCTCCCGCAGGCGGCGGACGCCGCGCTGGCCGCCCGCGCGTTCCTCGCCGGGTCGGTCCGGCTGCTGGCCGAGCGCGGCCTCCGGCAGTTCGTCGACCTCGGCTGCGGCCTGCCCAGGGCCGACAACCCGCACCAGATGGCCGCCCGCCACATCGCCGGCACCCGCGTCGTCTACGTCGACCACGACCCGCTCGTCATCGCCCACGCCCGCGCACTGCTGGTCGACGGCGGCAACATCGCGGCGCTGCCGGCCGACATCCGCGACCCGGCCGCGGTGCTGGACAGCCCGGAGGTGCGGCGGCTGATCGACCCGGCCGAGCCGGTGGCGCTGCTGCTCTCCTCCGTCCTGCACTTCCTGCCCGGCGCCCGCGACATCGTGGCCGGCCTGGCGGCGTCGGCCGCACCGGGCAGCGGCCTGGTCGTCTCGCACCTCACCGCCGACTTCGCCCCGGCCGCGATCGCCGAGGCGGCGCGGATCTACCGGGAGGCGAGCGGCGTCCCGGTGTACCCGCGCGGCGGCACCGAGGTGGCGCGGCTGCTCGGACCGTTCCGGCCGCTGCCGCCCGGAGTGGTGCCGCTGACCGGCGGGACGTCCGCCGGCGCCCCGCTCGTGCACGGCGTCGTCGGCATCCGCTGACCGCTGTGGCGTTGGTCACAGCGGACGCCGCCCGGAGGCGCCCTCCACCTCGCTGCTCTCCGCCCTGCTCCCGCCGGTCATATGCTGTTCCGGCCCCATCACGCTGAGTCAGATACCGGGGCCGATATCTCACAAAAATCTCATTCACCCATTAGAGACGGTAACGGTTCGGCCCCTATGGTGGCCTCCGATGCCGACGAACACCCTGCCTTCAGCTGAGACGAAGATCGGCGCTCCCGCCGCGCGGGCCTCCCGGATGGGCTGGCTCGACGCCTTGCGGGGCCTGGCCGCCCTCGTGGTGGTGTTCGAGCATTCCCTGGACGTGCTGCTCCCCGAGGTACGGCGGACGGCCGGCCCCTGGTTCGACTTCGGCCGCTACGGGGTGTTCGTGTTCTTCCTTGTCAGCGGCTACGTGGTGCCGTTCTCGCTGCAGCGGCGCGGCAACGTCCGGGAGTTCTGGGCCGGGCGCTTCTTCCGCCTCTACCCCGCCTGGGTCGTGTCGCTGTCGCTGGCGCTGCTGCTCGGCGCGGCCGGCGTGACCTACGGGCTGCCCGCCGCGCTCGGCGACCGGCCGTGGGCGTCCGCCCTCGCGCACCTGACGATGCTGCAGGACCTGCTGGGCGTGCCGAACGCCGTCAACGTCCTCTGGACGCTGTCCTACGAGATGGTGTTCTACCTGCTCATCACGGCGATGTTCGTCGCCGGCGTGCACCGCTCCAGCGCCCGGGTCGCACTGGGGTTCGGCGTGGGCGCGGCGATCCTCGGCGTGGCGCTGCCGTCCGGGCTGCTGGCCTCGCGGTGGCCGGGCGGGACGATTCTCGCCGCCGCGCTGCTGCTGGCCGGCGGCCTCGCCGCGATGCTCAGCGGCAGGCGCGGGCTGCGGCGGGCCGGCGTCGCGGTCGTGGCGGCGCTCGCCCTGACGCTGCTCGTGCTCAACAGCCGCATCGGCGCCATCGAGAGCCTCTGCATCATCGCGACGATGTTCGCCGGGACGGCCGTCCGCGCCATCCAGGAGGGCCGGCTTCGCCGGGCACCGGCCATGGCGATGGTCTCGGTCGTGCCCGCCCTCTCGCTCGTGGCGGGGATGCGCACCCCGACGTCCTGGGCCCTGTACGCCAACCCGGACCCGCTCGGGCGGGACTGGTCCATCGCGGTGGCCGCCGCCTGGCTGACGTTCCTGGCCGGGCTCGCGCTCCGCAACCGCCGCATGCCCCGGTTCCTGGTGTGGTCGGGGCTGGTCAGCTACTCCCTCTACCTGCTGCACCCGCTGGTCGTCCAGCTGGTCTGGTACGCGGCCGGGCAGGACACCTGGCGCCTGCCCGTTCCCGTCCGGGCGGCCTGGGGCGCGGTGCTCATCGCGGGCGTCCTGGTGTCCGCGGCGCTCACGCACCGGTACGTCGAACGCCCGGCGCAGCGCCTCGGCCGCCGCCTGACGTCCCGGCCCCGCCCGGCCCCGGCCGCCGCCCCGCAACCCGCGCGGTCCCGACCGCCGCCCGGCGGTGAGCGGGGGGCGGTCAGGACCTGTCCCTTATACAAATCTCCCAGCCCCAGAGACTGACTCCTAACCCGTGTGCCGTCTTCTGCGTTGCAGAAAAAAACAAA
>NZ_JABXFD010000479.1 GCF_013372625.1 Actinomadura sp. BRA 177 | reverse complement strand
CTCCTACCTCATCAGCGCCCGCAACCACGGCGTCCGCCCCATCGACGCCATCCACCAAGCCCTCACCGGAACCCCCTGGACACCACCGGCAAAGGCCTGATCACGGCTTCACCCCGTGAATGGACACCTCCAAACCCTGGTCAACGACTACCTGCTCGACGACCCCGAAGTGCACGTCTGGGAGGCGACCAGAACAGAAGCGGAGAAAGCAGGCGCACTGGCACTCTTCGGCGAGAAGTACAGCGACACCGTCCGCATCGTGGACATCGGCGACGCATCACGCGAACTGTGCGGCGGCACCCACGTCGGGCACGGTTCGCAGGCGGGCCCCGTCCACATCATCGGCGAATCGTCCATCGGCACCGGCCTGCGCAGAATCGAAGCCCTCACCGGCACCGACGCACTCCGCCATTACGACCACCAAATCCACATCCTCAACGAACTGGCCGGCCTCCTGAACGTCCACCCCGGCCAAGCCCCCGACCGCCTACGCCAACGCCTGCAAACCCTGACAGAAGCCCAACGCCACCTGGAAGCACTCCACCGAGCAGAACTGAACACCCACGTACAACACCTCGCCTCCCAAAAAGAGCACTTCCCAAACGGCTGGCTGGTAACGCACCTGATCCCCAACCTGACGACCCCAGACCTCCGCACGATCGCAACCGGCATCCTCGACCGACAGGGCGTCGTCATCCTGGGCACCGAATCAAACGGCAAGGCGGCCCTGATGGCGGCGGCGGGCGCGAACACCGGTCTCCAAGCCCGCGACCTACTGACCGAGGCCGCCCACGAACTCGGCGGCGGCGCCGGCGGCAAGGGCCCGATCGCGCACGCAGGCGGCCCCCACCCCGAAAACCTGCCGAACGCACTCACCAAGGCCGCAACCCAAGCCCGCGAGCTCCTGAAATGACCAAAGGCCGGGTGCGCCCACACGGCGCGCCCGGCCTCCTCCGGTCGGGCTGGCGGGATTTGAACCCACGACCCCTGGCACCCAAAGCCAGTGCGCTACCAAACTGCGCTACAGCCCGCACATCACCGCCGACCGCGATGACGGGAGAAGTCTAGTCCCGATCACACCCGCCCGCTGCCGCCCAGCCCACCGACCACGCCGCCCCGGAGAACCCTGTACGCTACGGGATGGCGATCGAGGCCCACCAGGGCCCTCCATCCCCGCGCGGGCGTAGCTCAATGGTAGAGCCCCAGTCTTCCAAACTGGCTACGCGGGTTCGATTCCCGTCGCCCGCTCCGACGTTTCCGCAGGTCAGAGGTCATATGACGACGATCTTGAAGTGACTCCAAGATCTTCTATCACTGTTTCCATCACTGTACCTGTACGTGATCATGGTGGATCCCGTCACCCGGACCGGCACCACAGAGCACCCCTCCGGCCCGCCGATTGGACATCGCCTCGCCCTCAGCAGGCCGGACATCACGGACAGATCGTCCACGCTCGGGGCCCTCTGGGCTGTCGCCGAGCAGCGGGCATGGGCGGCGACGAGGAGGTCCAACCTCGTCACCCTGCGCCCGACGCCCTGGCATCGTGGAAAGGCCATCAAGGGAGAACTGTGACCGCGTACGCCTTCGACGAGGATCGCCACGCGCTCATCGCCTTCTGGGAGACCGGCTCGGGCTACGTCGCCTCCACCTGCGCCGAACTCCCCCGCCGGCGCAATCCAGCATCTCGCTCAAACTCTGACCTGGTTTTCCGCCCAGGCCTGGCGGACCTACACCCACCCTGCCTCCCCGGCGGACGAGTAAGAGGTGAACACCGAAGGCTGGCAACGCGAAGAAGACCGAAAAGCGTTCACGACAGTGACGCAGGCTCTAACTCGCCCGAGCCTGCCCTCCGACGGCATCCTGGTGACGTCCTACAACCCTGTCGAAGAGAGTGCTCACCAGGTCGGCCGCACCCTGCACGACATCAAGAATGATCGGCCGCAATGTCCTGACCGGCCGGTGGACGTTCCAGCTCGTCGAGGAGTACGACGACGGCTATTACCAGACGTTCCGCCGACTCGAGGACGAGGTGCGTGCCCGGCTCATGGAGGGTCGGCGGCACGTGTACGAGGCCGAGATGAAGGAGCAGCGGCGGACGCACGGCCTGCCGCACCACACTGCCGTACCTAGCAGCAGCGAGGCAGCGGGCGCATCGCAGAACGACCCGTAACCCTTGTTTCGCGGGCGCGAAGCGGGGCCTCTAGCCAGGCTCCTATGAAGTCACAACGCCACGTCCGGTGAGTGCACATGAGCGCCTCCCGGCCAAGGCCGACAGATCCCGTTGAAGACCCGAAGTCAGTCAGATGCTGGGTCAGACCCCGCCGGGAGGCGCTCATCTACATCATCTCTGTCAGATGTGGTGGCGGAGGAGGAGGTCGGCGGGGTAGGGGTCCAGGTAGGTCTGCTGGGCCAGGTACGCGAGGTGTTCGCCTTCGGCGTGGTGGCGCAGCAGGGCGATCGGGACGCTGAGCGGCGCCTCGCCCCGCTGGTAGGACTCGATCGCGGCCAGGACGTCGTGGCGGCGGGTCGGGTCGAGGTGTTGGCTCAGCGGGCTGAAGAGGTGCAGGAGCGCGTTGGCGTGACGGCCGCGCTTGGGCCGGACGGCGAAGGCTTCGCTGAAAGCGCCCCGGTACTCGGTTTCCAGGTCCTCGCGCGGCCAGGTACCCGCTCGGGCGACGATACGTCCCATCTCCCGGTAGGCCGACGGTTCATGGGCGAGGATCTGCAGTTTGTGACGGCTGTGGAAGGCGACCAGGGCGCGGGGGCGCCAGTCGCGGGCGAAGAGTTCGCGCAGCCGGGCGTGGGCGTAGATCCGCTCGATGAAGTGCTCGCGCAGGACGGGGTCGCGGAGGCGGCCGTCCTCTTCGGTGGGCAGGTGCGGGAGCGCGTCGGTGACGAGGGCGGCGAACACACCGCGGCCCCGGCGGTCGACCGGCTGCCCGTCGGTACGTTCCTCAGGCTGGCCGGACGCGTAGCGCGGCAGGCTCGACAGCCCGCAGCTGGGCGATTTGGATTTGAACACGTACCCGTCGATGTCGGCGAGATCGGGGATCCGGTCGTCTGCGAGCGCGGCCATCGCGCCGGTGTGGTCGGAGGTCTCGTCCTTGCTGACGATGCGGCCGTCGCTGAGCAGGTGCAGCGTGGGACGGGGTGCGCCGAGACCGATTTCGATCTCGGGGCAGACGGGGACCCAGTCGACGTGGCCCGCGAGGGGGCCGGTGAGGAACCGGTCGCGGCTGTGCCCGCCGTTGTAGCGGACCGGCTCCCCCAGCAGGCAACTGGACACCGCCAGCCGAGGACGCGGATGCCCGCCGGGTGCCGGGCCGGGCGGTGGCTTGGGAGGGGTCACAGCAGCTCCCTCATCCGCCGCAGCCCGCGGGTGGTGCGTGCCTTGACGGTGCCGAGCGGGATCGCCAGGCGGTCGGCGATCTCCCGCTGGGTCAGCTGCCCGAAATGGGCCAGCACGATCGCCTGCCGCTGCGGGGCCGAGAGCCCGGCCAGCGCGTCGCGGACGTCGCATGCGGCGTCCACGGCGCAGGTGGTGTCCGGTACGCCGGCGGTGTCGTCCAGCGGCACCGACCTCTTGGAGTGCCGCGCCTCGGCGCGCAGCTGGTCGATGGCCCGCTTGCGAGCGATGGCCAGGACCCACGGCTCCAGGCCGCGTGCCGGGTCGAAGCGTCGCCGGTGGCGCCAGACCTCCAGAAAGACCAGCTGGACCACGTCGTCCACGACGTGGTCGGGTACCAGCCTTCCCGCGTGCCGGCGGACCAGCGGGCCAAGCGCGACATAGCACTCGGTCAGCGCCGCCTCATCGCCGTCCGCGAGTCGCTGTGCCAGGGTCATGCGCTCCAGGGTGCCCGCGAAAATCGCTTCAAAACTTATTCATAGACAAAGCCCATGGAAGTGGTGAACAAGACGGCGCAAAGCGACCGGGCCCCGCACCCGGGGCCAGGTCAAGAAACCCCGAGCAGGGACGTCAGTTCGGTGACGGCTTCGGGGAGCGCCGTCACCGGCGCGACGTGCGCCGGGAGCCGGTCACGCGCCCAGCCGGGCCCGCCGACCACCAGGCGGTGCGGCGGACGAGAGGCCGGCAGCGCCTCCAGCCACGCGGGGTCACCAGTCTCGGCGGTCTGCGACCAGACGAACACGGCGTTGGGTCCGGCCCTCCGGATCGCGGCGGCCAGCGCCGGCGGCGGCACGCGTGCCCCCAGCACCAGCGCGTTCACGCCGGCCTCGGCCAGCGCGGCGGCCAGCGCGTGCACCGGCAGGCTGTGCTGCTCCTCGGGCGCGCAGGCGAGCAGCACCGGACGGACGTTGAGCGGCCGGTCGGGCGGCGCCGTTTCGGCCAGGCAGCCGGGCAGGACCGTGGACAGCAGGTGCTCGACCTCCACACACTCTCCGGACGCGGCATGTTTGCGTCCGATTCCGGCTAGCACGGGCACGATCAGGCCGTCCCACGCCCGCACGACCCCGTCCCGGCGCAGTGCGGTCCGCACGGTCTGAGTCATCGCGGGCCGGTCCAGCGCCATCGCGGCGCGGGCCAGGCCCCGTACCGCCGCGGCCTGCCGCTCGTCCCGTCCGGGGGCGGTCACGGGGACGCGGCGGCCGCCCCCGGCAGGGACTCGGCCTCTTCCACAC
>NZ_JABXFD010000477.1 GCF_013372625.1 Actinomadura sp. BRA 177 | reverse complement strand
GAATTGGGTATAAGAGACAGGCCGGTGAGGTGACCAGGCCGACGGTGCCGGCGGCGACGAGGACGGCGCTGAGCGCGATCCCGAGCGACGGGGACGCGACCGCCGCCAGCAGCCCGGCCAGGAGCGGCCCGGTGACGAAGACGAGCTCCTCGCAGACGGTGTCGAGGCTGTAGGCGCGGCGCAGCAGCGGTCCGTCCGGTACCAGGACGTTCCACAGCGTTCGCATGACCACGCCCAGCGGCGGCGCGGTGACGCCGGCCGCGGCCGTCAGCGCCAGCAGCAGGGCGAACGGCGCGCCGGGGCGCCAGGTGAGGGCGGCCAGCCCGGCGAGGGTGAGGGCGTAGGCGGCGGCCATCGGCGGCAGGACGCGGCGCGGGCCGTGCCGGTCGATGAGCGCGGCGCGCAGCGGCGACAGGACGGAGACGGTGAGGCCGAGCAGGGCCATGAGCCCGCCGGCCTGGGCGTAGGAGCCGGTGGCGGCGGTGAACGCCAGCGTCAGGGACAGGAAGACCGTCCCGTAGGACAGGCGTCCCAGCAGGGCGAGGGCGAAGGTGCGGAAGGCGTGTGGCGCGCGCAGGACGGCCGCGTACGACGATGACACGGGAGTTCCTCAGGGAGGCCCGCGGAGCGGGCGGTTTACGGGGACGCCGGAGGCCGCCGCCGCGGTGGGCGGCGGCGGGGCGTCCTACGCGTATATGAGGAACTGCACGGGAGGAATCGTAGCGTGTCCGGTCAGGCGCTGGTGAGGCGCCAGACGTCGGGGGAGCGGCAGGCGTGCGCGAGGCCGCGGATGGTGGCGCGGGCGGGGTCGGGGGCGATGGTGACGGTGAGGCTCATCTCGGCGGTGAGGCGGCCGGGCAGGGACGGCAGCCGGGCGCCGCCGCCGGTGAGCAGGAGGCCGCCGTCGCGGGCGGTGCGGCGCAGCGGGACGGGCAGGTCGGCCAGCAGGTGGTGGACGCCGGCGGCGACCCGTTCGCGGACGTGCTCGGGCAGCCGCGGCACGGTGTGGCCGGCCTGCCGGTCGGGGACGTACTGGACGGACCGCGCCGAGTGCACGCGGCCCCGCATGACGACGGCCATCTCGACGATGCCGGCGCCGATGTCGACGACGAGACGGGGCCGCGGGTCGCCGATGTCGATGCCCGCGCCGATGGCGGCGGCCAGGGGCGCCTCCATCGTGCGGACGGGGCGGCCGGCGGCCGTGCGGCGGGCACGGCGAGCAGCACCTGCCGGAGCTGGAGGCCGGGGTCGGCTTCCAGCAGCGTCAGGCGGGTCAGCCGGGTGCAGGCCCCGGCGTCGGCCACCATGCCGTGCTCGATGGGGCGTGCCGGGGCGATGCGGGCGCGGCGCCGCCGGACGCCGGCCTGCCCGATGCCGGCCTGTTCGAGGCCGCCCTGGACGGGACCGCCGACCGTGGACGGGCGGTCGACGATCACGTCCAGGGCGGGCACGCTCGCGCGGATGCGGCTGCTGCCCAGGTCGAGAGCGGCGCGCGGGCCGTCCGGGCGCGCCGTGCGGGCGGTCACCGCCGTCGCTGCTGGCATCCCACGCAGCGGCGGGCGTACGGGATGATCTCCAGGCGGCCTTCGGGGACGGGCTTGCGGCAGTCCTCGCACAGGCCGTAGGTGCCGTCGTCCAGGCGGGCGAGGGCGGCGTCGATCTCCTCCAGGTTGCCCTGGAGGGCGCCGCGGCGGGACATGACGGCCTCGTCGGGGGCGCTCTCGCCGTCGAGGAGCCCGAGTTCTGCGATGTGGGTCCTGCGCTCCTGCTCCAGCAGCTCGCGGGCCTGCCGGGCCGCGTCCCCGCCGGGCGGGTGACCGCCGAGGGCATCGCTGGCCGCGCCGTTGACCGCGCTGTTGACCGTCATCGCAATGGGCTCCCTTCGGTCGCCGGGGATAGTAGGTGGCGAACATCCACCATGCGGCAAGGGGGCCGGGACGGCTATGGGGCCCAGCACCCATTTGTGCCGGGTGCGGGGGTGCAGCCCGGTCAGCCGCTCCATTCGCGGCGGCGGGCCTCGGCGAGGGCGACGGCGGTGGCGACGGCGACGTTGAGGGAGCCGACGCGGCCGAGCTGGGGGATGTAGGCGACGGTGTCGGCGGCGGCGAGGAGGGCGGGGGAGCAGCCGTGGTCCTCGCCGCCGACGGCGAGGCAGACGTCGCCGTCCAGGGGCGCCTCGTGCAGGGGGACGGCGTCGGTGGTGAGTTCGACGGCGATGAGGCGCAGGCCCTCCTTGCGGACGGCGGCGGCGGCCTCGGCGGGGGTTCCGGCGTGCTCCCAGGGGACGAGGCGGTCGGTGCCGAGGGCGGTCTTGGCGACGCCGCGGTGGGTGGGGGGCGTGCTGTTGCCGGCGAGCCAGAGGTGCTCGACGCCGAACACGGCGGCGCTGCGGATGATCGAGCCCATGTTGAACGGCTGGGTGACCGATTCGACGAGCAGGCCGAGGCGGGCGCCGGTGCGGCGGCGCCAGTCGCGGTTGAGGCGCTTGACGTCGGTGGCGCGCAGCTGCCGGCGCGGCTGGGCCGGGTCGGGGGTGGTCATCGGGCGGGGCCTTCCGTGCTGGAGGAGACGCGCAGGACGCGGTAGGCGGACCGGGAGGCGATCCGCTCGGCGGGGAAGCCCTGGCCGGTCAGCCACCGCTGGAGGGAGTCGGAGCCGAGGTGCTTCTGGACGACGAGGTGGGCGAGGCCGCCGGGGGCGAGGCGGGGGAGCCAGGCGAGGAGGAGGTCGTGCAGGGCGGCCTTGCCGATGCGGATCGGGGGGTTGGACCAGATCGCGGCGAAGCGCAGCGCGGGGTCGATCTCGTCCGCCAGCCTGAACCTTACATTGTCAAGGCCCGCGGTTTTGGCATTGTCCTCAGCGATCTCCAAGGCCCGCCAATTCACATCAACTCCCCAAACCGTCGACGAAGAAGAACGCTTGGCCAGGGTGAGGGCGATGGGCCCGTACCCGCAGCCGAGGTCGAGGAGGTCTCCGTCCTGCGGTGGCGGGGGGACCGTCTCCAGCAGGACGCGGGTGCCGGGATCGACGCGGTCGGGGGAGAACACGCCGCTGTCGGTGTCGAGCCGCAGGTGCAGGTCGGGCAGGACGAGGTCGACGGTGCGGCGCCGGCTGGCGGCTCCAGGCCGCTCGGCGAAGTAGTGATCCCCCACGGCCGCCGACGCTATCAGGGCAGGCGGGAGAACCAGGCCAGGGAGACGCCGCCGGCGGCGAAGGCGAACAGCAGCGCGATGCCGGTGTAGCGGGCGGCGACGTCGCGGTGCTCGGTCCGGAAGCCCAGCGAGCTGCCGATGTTGCGGTAGACGTCGTCGAGCTGCCCGGCGTCGGCGGCCTCGTAGGCCTTGCCCTCGGTGCTGTCGGCGAGGGTCTTCAGCGTCTCCTTGTTGACCGAGACGCTGGTGGTCTCGCCCTCGATGTCGACGGTCCCGTACGGGGTGCCGAACGCGATGGTGGAGACGGGGATGTGCGCGACGCGGCTGGCGTCGATGGCCTCCTGGACGGACCGTCCGGTGGTGTTGTCCCCGTCCGACAGCAGGACGATGTGGGCGGGCGGCGGGTCCTGCCGGGCCTCGGCGTCGAACGACCGGACGGCCTGCAGGGAGGTGAAGACGGCCTCGCCGATGGCGGTGCGCTTGGCCAGGACGAGCTGGTCGAGGGAGGCGATCGCGGCCTCCCGGTCGGCGGACGGCGCGGCGACGAGGTTGGCGCTGCCGGCGAACGCGACGACGCCGACGTTGAAGCGCGTGGGCAGGTCGCCGATGAACTTCTTGGCGGCGGCCTTGGCGGCGTCGAACCGGCTGGGCGAGACGTCCCGGGCCATCATGGACAGCGACACGTCCACGGCGACCATGATGGTGGCGCGGTCGCGCGGGACCTTGACCGACGTGGCGGGCCGCGCGAACCCGACCATCATCAGCGTGATCATGGCGAGGAACAGGACGGCGGCGACGTGCCGGCGCCAGCCGGGCCGCTTGGGCGCGACCTGGGACAGCAGCGCGAGGTTGGTGAAGCGGACGGCGTACCGCTGCCGGCGCAGCTGCATGAGCAGGTAGGCGGCGGCCAGCAGCGGCAGGAGGCCGAGGAGCCAGAGGCGTTCGGGTGACAGGAAGGTCATGGGCGCACTCCCGCGGTAGTGACAGGCCGGCCTGCGGCGCGGCGCTGGCGGAGGGCGAAGCGTGCGACGTCGGCGATCCAGTCGCGGTCGGTGCGCAGGACGAGATGGTGGGCGCCGCAGCGGCGCAGCGCGGCGCGGGTGCGGTCGCGCTGCTCGGCGGCCGCCGCGGCGTACCGTTCGCGGACGCGGCGGCTGAGCACGATCTCGTGGACGGTTCCGGTCTCGGGGTCGGCCATCTCGACGAGTCCGACGTCGGGGAGGTCGAGTTCGCGGGGGTCGATGATCTCGATGGCGAGGACCTGGTGGCGGGCGGCGAGGCGGCGCAGCGGGCGTTCCCAGGCGGGCCGGCCGTGCGGCCCCGCACCGGGGTCGCCGCCGTCGGGGGCGAGGAAGTCGGAGATGATCACGCGGAGGCCGCGGCGGGTCTGGCCGCGGTCCAGGGAGGTG
>NZ_JABXFD010000106.1 GCF_013372625.1 Actinomadura sp. BRA 177 | reverse complement strand
CAGATGTGGATAAGAGACCGCCCTCACCCCCGGCCAGGTCGCGGCGCGGCTCGGCGACCGGTTCCGGCTGCTGACCGGCGGCAGCCGCACCGCGCTGCCCCGGCACCGCACGCTGCGCGCCGTCGTCGACTGGAGCTGGGACCTGCTGGACGACGTGGAGCGCACCGTCCTGCGCCGGCTGTCGGTGTTCGCGGGCGGCGCCACCCCGGAGGCCGCCGCCCACGTGTGCGGGCCGGACGCGGACGAGTCCCACGACGTCATCGACGTGATCGCCGCGCTGATCGACAAGTCCCTGGTGCTGGCGGACGGCGACACCGACGTCCGCTACCGGCTGCTGGAGACCGTCCGCGTGTACGCGGGGGAGCGGCTGGAACAGGCCGGCGAGGTCCGGCGCGTCCGCGCCGCGCACGCCGCCCACATCCTCGGGCTCGCCGAGCGCGCCGAGCCGGAGCTGCGCCGCCGCGACCAGCTGCGCTGGGCCGACCGGGTGGCCGCCGAGCGCGACAACATCACGGTCGCGTTCCGGCACGTGCTCGAAACCGGCGACGCCGAGACGGGGCTGCGGCTCATCGCGGCGCTGCTGTGGTTCTGGGTGCTGCGCGACATGGAACGCGAGGCGGGCGTCTGGGCGGTCGCCGTCCGCGACATGGCCGGCGGCACCGCGCCGCCCGGCCTGGCGGAGCCGTACGCGCTCTGCGCCGTCACGGCCGGCCTCGTCACCGAGATGACCAAGGAGCCCGGGCCGACGCAGGACTCGATGCAGGCGACGCTGGAGGGCATCCTCGACGTCGTCCCCGAGGCGCCGGCGCATCCCGTTCTCGCCCTCATCGAACCGACGTCCGCCATCTTCCACGGGGACATCGACGAGGTCAGGCGGCGGCTGCGGGGCGTCCAGGACCACCCCGACCCGTGGGTCCGCGCCATCGCCCGCGTCCTCGGCGCGCACATGGGGATCCACAGCGGCGACATCGACGAGGCCGCCGCGGAGGCCGCCGACGGCTACGCGCGGCTCCGCGAGCTGGGCGACCGCTTCGGGATGATCGTCGCGCTCGGCGCGATGATGCAGGTCGCGATGGCGCGCGGCGAACCGGCGGACGCCCTCCGCTTCGGTGAGGAGGCGTACGGCTACGCCACGACCGGTGTCAGCCCCGAGCAGGGCGCGGCCATCCTCACGCAGCTCGCCGAGGCACGGGCCCGCCTCGGGGAAGTCGAGCGCGCCCGCGCGGACCTCGAACGCGGCATGGCGCAGATGGAGCGGATCGGCGAGTTCGCCGACGCGGCGAACGCCTCCCTGCTGCTGTGCGAGCTGTCCCTCCAGGACGGCGACCGGGACGCCGCACGCGCACACGCGGACCGCGCCTACACCTGGGTCGAGCAGCGCGGGCACCGCCCCGACTTCGCGCAGGCGATCCGCCGCACCTACGGTCGCCTCGGCTGCCTCGCCGAGGAGGACGGCGACGTCGACGCGGCGCTGAACTGGCACGTGAAGACCTTCGCCGGCCTGCGGAACGACGCCCTCATGGGCAACCCGACCGTGGCGTCCCTCCTTGAGGGCCTCGCCGCCTACGCCGCCGCACGAGGCGAGTATGTTCGCGCCGCCGAACTGCTAGGCACCGCCCACAACCTGCACGGCTACCGTGACACGGCGTCCTACGACGTCGCCCGAACGCTCTCCGCCGCAACCCGTGAACTCGGCGAGGACGCCTTCACCACCGCCTACGAGCGCGGCCGCCTGGTCACACGCGACGAAGTCTTCAACCAGGGCGCCGACCTGGTCACGTCCATCTGACCCCCAAGTGTGGCGGGAACGGCGGACGCGCCGGTCCGGGGTGGGATCGGCGCGTCCGGCGTGGGGATTCTTGTCATGTTCGGCGGGAGTACATGCGCATGGCCAGGGGGAATGTGACGGCGATGATGCCGGCGGCCCACGCGAGCGTGTACCAGACGTGGTTGCCGACCGGGCCGCCGACCGTGAGCGCCCGCACCGACTCCGCCAGGTGCGTGACCGGGTTGACCTTCGTCCACGCCTCCAGCCAGCCCGGCATCGTGGACGTGTCCGGAACGAGGATGCTGCTGCCGAACGTCAGCGGCATCACCCACAGGAATGCCAGGCCCTGCACCGTCTCCGGTGATGGTGCGAGGAGGCCCACGAGGACGGAGACCCACGACACGGCCAGGTAGAACACGTACGCCACCGCGAACGCCGCCAGCACCGACAGCGGATCGGTGTGGAACCGGAACCCGAGGATCGACCCGAACCCGACGAGCATCGTCATCACGACGATGAACCGGACCGTGTCCCCGAGGACCGTCCCGATCAGCGGTGCCGAACGCGCGATCGGAAGGCTGCGGAACCGGTCGAACACGCCCCTGTGGATGTCCTCGTTCAGGGCCGTCCCGAGGCCCATCGTCGCGAACATCGCCATCTGCGCGACAAGCCCGGGAAGCAGCTGCTGCAGGTACGAGTGCGTGTCGCCCGCCACCGCGCCGCCGAACACGTAGAGGAACAGAAGCAGGAACACGATCGGCATCAGCGTCGTGTCCAGCAGCTTCTCCGGCGAGTGCCGCAACTGGGCGATGTTGCGCCACGCCAGCGTCAGGCCGTGCCGCATCGTGCGCCGCGGGCTGATCCGCGCGGGCGGCTCGGCCGCGGCCGGACGGGCGTCAAGTGTCATCGTGGTCATGCCACGCTCCCCTCGGGGACGAGTTCGGGCTGTCGTTCTTCGGCGAGGTGGCCCGTCAGCGTGAGGAACACCTCGTCCAGGCTCGGCATGCGCAGCGCCAGCTCCGCCGCCACGATGGACGCCTCGTCCAGCCGCCTGACCAGCGCGGACAGGAGTTTCGGGTCGTTCACGGGGGCCGTGACGACCCCGGCCGCGTCCTGCACCTCGGGCCGCTCGCCGGTCAGTTCGGCGACGATCGCGGTGAGCTGGGCGGTGCGGTAGGGCTCCGCCGCGCGCACCACGAGGGTCTGCCGCCCGATCTGCCCCTTCAGGTCGTCGGACGTCCCCTCGGCGATGACGCGGCCGTGGTCGAACACCGCGATCCGGTCGGCGAGTGCGTCCGCCTCCTCCAGGTACTGCGTGGTCAGCAGGACGGTCGCGCCGTCGGCGACGACGTCCCGGACGGTGTCCCACACCTCGTTGCGGGCCCGCGGGTCCAGGCCGGTCGTCGGCTCGTCCAGGTAGATGACCTCGGGATGGTTGATCAGGCTCGCCGCCAGGTCGAGCCGCCGTCGCATCCCGCCGGAGTACGTCTTCACGGCGCGGGACGCGGCGTCGGTGAGGCGGAACCGGTCCAGCAGCTGCCGCGCCCTGGCCTTCGCCTCCGGGCGGCCGAAGTCCAGCAGCCGGGCGATCATCACGAGGTTCTCGGTGCCGGTCAGCTCCTCGTCCACCGACGCGTACTGCCCCGTCAACCCGATCTTCGCGCGGACGCGCGCCGCGTCCCTGACCACGTCGTAGCCGGACACCTCGGCACGCCCGGCGTCCGGCTTGAGCAGCGTCGCCAGCACCCGGACGGCGGTGGTCTTGCCGGCGCCGTTCGGCCCGAGCACCCCGAGCACCGTGCCGCGGCGCGCGACGATGTCCACCCCGTCGAGTGCCTTGGTCTCCCCGAACCTTTTCCGTAGCCCTTCGGCGCGGATCACTTCGTCCATCGGTCTTGCCTTTCGCCTGTGTGTCAGCTGTGACGGTCACCACCGTGCGGGAAGGCGCTGACACGCCGGGTACATCGGCGTCCGGGCGCTGACACGGCACTGACGCGGCACTGATGCCGAGCACGCAAACCGCGAATGACCTGCGGGTTCTGTGGCTCGGACGGAAGCTGGACCCCGGGTTGCCTTTGGTGTGGCTGATGCGGCGAGGCGTGCGTTCGCGGCGGACGAGGGTGCCGCCGTGGAGAGTCGTGCGGTCGCGTCGATTTGACGGGTCCGCCGGGGCTGCCTAATGTCTGTCGTGCCCCAAGGGGATGCGGGACGCCGAGAGGCGGACGGCCCCGGGGGGAAGCCAACAGAGGAAAACGGTTCGCAGCTTGCTCCGAGCCGGGGTACTCTTGCAAGGCAAGCCCGGACGGGATGCAGGACGCCGCGAGGTGGCCGGCCCGAAGGGCACCTCCTACGGAACGATCATCGCCAGGTCTTTGGCCTGGGGGTAGGTCGTCGCCGCGGGGGGCCTGGAACGCCTCCGACCGTCAAAAAGATCTTCGCTGATCGGCTTGACAACGGGGACGGGACGGGTAAGTTAGAAGGGTTGCCCCGGAGCCGGGGTCCGCGGGAGCGGGGTTCGGCGCGGTGGGTGTCCGTTTCTTGAGAACTCAACAGCGTGTTAAAAGCCAGTGCCTTTATCGGCTCGGCCAGTTGGCCGGGTCGCCCCGTGGCCACCTTTCGGGGTGGTGGGGATTTCTTTGAGGCAATGCGCGACTCTTTGGAGTTGTGCTTTTGCTGGGATTTTCTTCGAGGTTTGGCCGGCTGGGGTTCGCCCCCTGGCTCGGTCGTTTGGACCTTAATGGAGAGTTTG
>NZ_JABXFD010000363.1 GCF_013372625.1 Actinomadura sp. BRA 177 | reverse complement strand
GGGTGTAGTGAGAGATGTTGTGGTGTCGGTTGGCGTGCGAGCGTGTGAGGGGCTATGTGAGGTGTGTGGTGTTGGTGTTGACGCTGCGGCGACCGCCGAGGTCGACGCTATCCTCTTCGTCGGCAGGGTCAGAGGTGGATGAGGGGCAGCCTGCGACTGGAACGGCGGGCCCTGGAGTTCGGCATCAGCGTCACGCCCGTCCGGGAGGCGCTGAAGTCGCTGCGCAGCGAGGGCTTCGTCGTGCTGGAGCCGCGCCGCGGGTTCGTCGTCGCGCCGCTGTCGAAACGCGACGTCCAGGACCTGTTCTGGGTGCAGGCGGGCATCGCCGCCGAGCTGACCGCGCGCGCCGCGCCCCGCATCGGCGCCGGCACCCTCGGGGAGCTGGACGGCCTGCACCACGCGCTGGAACGTGCCATGGCCGCGCGGCGCCCCGATCTGATGGAGGAGTACGACCACCGCTTCCACCGGGAGATCAACCGGGCCGCGGACTCGCCGAAGCTCACCTGGTCGCTCGCGACGGCGGCCCGGTACGTCCCGCGCGGGCTGTACGGGAGGCTGGACGACTGGCCCGCCCTCGCCGTCCGCGACCACGCGCGGGTCCTGGCGGCGCTGCGGGACGGGGACGCGCGCGCCGCCGGCACCGAGATGCGCGGCCACGTCGTGCGCACCGGGGAGCTGCTGACCGCCCACCTCGAACGCCGCGGCATGTGGCGGGCGGCCGGCCACTAGCTTGGACGGCATGAGCCCGAGGATGAGCGCCGCGGACCGCCGCGAGCTCGCGGTCCGGGCCGCGATGGCGGAGTTCGCCCACGGCGGCTACGACGGCACGTCCACCTGGACGATCGCCCGGCGCGTCGGCGTCTCGCAGCCCTACATGTTCCGGCTCTTCCCGTCCAAGCACGCGCTGTTCCTCGCCGCCGCCGAACGCTGCTTCGACGACCTCGAGGACGTCCTGCGGGACGCCGCCGGCGGCCTGCGCGGCGGCGACGCGATGGCCGCGATGGCGGAGGCGTGCGCCCGGCTGCCGCAGGACGCGCCCACGCTGCCGCGCCTCCAGCTCAAGATTTACGCGATCGCCGTCCGGGACGAGGACGTCCGCAGGCTCGGCGCCGTCCGCTGGGCCCGCCTGTGGCGCGTCATCAGCGCCCTTTCCGGCGAACCACCCGAGGAGATCACCCGCTTCCTGGCGACCGGCCTCCTGATCAACGTCCAGGCCGCCTTCGGCGCACCCACCGGCCCCGACCTTCCCCACGCGACGGCCGAGTGGGCGAAGAACCTGCGCAGCGCGGAGCCCGACCACCCCCAAGCCCCCGGCCGCTAGCCGCCCGCCGGCATGGCAGAACGCCGAGCTGGGCGACTATGCCGGCCGATGGACGTTTGCGGCGCGGGGTCTCACCGACCGCTCTGCCGATCCGGAACGCCGGCCGCCCGCATGCTCGCTCGCGGCCGTCGCCCGCCGACCGCTCCGCCGGCTCCGACGCTAGTTCGCGAGCCAGGCGTCGACTCCCGCGAGTAGGCGTTTGCGGATGTCGGTGGGGGCGGCTGAGGCTCTGATCGACTGGCGGGCCAGTTCTGCCAGTTCGGGGTCGGTGAAGCCGTGGTCGGTGCGGGCCAGGTCGTACTGGCGGGCGAGGCGGGAGCCGAAGAGGAGGGGGTCGTCGGCGCCCAGGGCGATCGATGCGCCCGCCTCGAACAGGCGGCGGACCGGGACGTCCGACGCCGTCGCCGCCACGCCGAGGCCCACGTTCGATGCCGGGCAGACCTCCAGTGTCACGCCCCGGTCGACGATCGCCGCCAGCAGGCGCGGGTCCTCCACGGCGCGGACGCCGTGGCCGATCCGGTCGGCGTCCAGCGTGTCCAGGCACTCCCGGACGCTCGCCGGGCCGAGCAGCTCGCCGCCGTGCGGGTCCGACAGGAGCCCGCCGCGCTTGGCGATCCGGAACGCGCCCTCGAAGTCGTAGGCGCGGCCCCGCCGCTCGTCGTTGGACAGCCCGAACCCGACCACGCCCTTGTCCGTGTAGCGGACGGCGAGGCGCGCGAGGGTCTTCGCGTCCAGCGGATGCCGCGTTCGGTTAGCCGCGATCACCACGCCGATGCCGACGCCGGACGCCTCCGACGCATCCCGCGCCGCGTCCAGGACGAGTTCCACGGTCGGTGTCAGCCCGCCGAACTTCGCCGCGTAGCCGCTCGGGTCGACCTGGATCTCCAGCCAGCCCGACCCCTCGGCCGCCTCGTCCTCCGCGGTCTCGCGCAGCAGGCGGCGCAGGTCGTCCGGCGTTTGCAGCACCGAGCGCGCGATGTCGTACAGGCGCTGGAACCGGAACCAGCCGCGTTCGTCGGTCGCGTGCAGCTTCGGCGGCCAGTCCTCGACGAGCGCGTCCGGCAGGTGGACGCCGTGCACGGCGGCGAGCTCCACCAGCGTCGAATGCCGCATCGACCCGGTGAAGTGCAGATGCAGGTGCGCCTTCGGGAGCAGGGCCACGTCCGGACGGGCGGAGCCGCGCGCAGCGGGGGCGGGCTCGCCATGGTCCGGCCCGGAACGATCCTGGGTCGGACGAGGTGAAACGGTACTGGCCTCCATGACCCAATGCTGCCGGATCATCGGCCCGGTCGAACCCCCGTACACGCAGGATCACCACACCGGACTACCTCGCATGACACGCGGCGGCCATCCCGCACATGGCACCTCAGAAAAAACTTTGGAATCGCGTGCAACCCCTTCCGGCCACCGTGCGTATACGAGGGGCGCCAGAGAGAAACGGGCCAACCCCCCGCGAGAACGACCCGGGCAGAGAGGGACACACCATGATCACCCTGAAGGCCGCCTTGATCGCCGCGTCCGCCGTCGGGACCGTCGCCGTCGGCGGCGGCGCCACCTGGGCGATGACCGGCACCCACCACGAGGCCGGCCTCCAGTCGAGCGGCGTCCAGGCCCCGCCCGCCGCGCGCCAGGCGCCGGCCCCGGCGCCCAAGACGCTCCCGACCTGCCTCCCGGCCAAGACCGACCTGCCGAAGGCCGGCCTGCCGGACGTCAAGGTGCCCGAGACCGGCGCGAAGAAGCAGGTCGAGCAGCAGCTCAAGCAGAACCCCGTCACGAAGAACCTGCCCGAGACCGGCATCCCCGCCCAGGACCTCCCGAAGGCGGACCTGCCCAAGACCGACCTGCCCGGCGTCAAGGCCCCGGACGCGAAGGGCAAGCTCCCTGCCGACCTGCCGACCTGCGCGCCGTCCGCGAACTCGAAGCGGAGCGTCCCCACGACCAAGCCGCCCGCGCGCGTCCCCGCCAAGCCGGGCGTGCCCGCCCTGCCCAAGCTCGACTGCAGCAAGCTGCGGCCCGCCGTGCCGGTCGGCGGCGCGGTCGAGAAGGCCGTCATGCTGCCGAAGGGCCTGCGCTACGTGTCCGCCGTCCCGGGCTCCGCCGACCTGCGCAAGCAGCGGGTCTGCGCGGTCACCCAGAAGTGGACCGGCAACGCCGGCCGGTGGATCACCGTCGAAACGCTGAAGACGCCCGCCGGCATGACGCAGAATCAGCTGCGGCGGGCGCTGCGGCTACCCGAGGGCGGCACCCCCGTCACCGTCGCGGGCGTCGCCGGCTGGCAGAGCCCGAACGGCGGCGGCGTGCTGCTGTTCGACCCGAGCGGCTACTCGCTGTTCGTCAACGGCAGCCCCGTCCTCGCGGGCGGGCTGCAGGACGTGGCCACCGCGCTGCGCCAGGGGCGGTAACACCCAGAACGCGGGTGGACGGCCTCGGCGCGGGGGCCGTCCACCCGGTATGAACCGGAACCGCATCGGCCGGGACGGAGCACAGTGGGGCGTCGAGACGACGAGTCGTTCGTGGAGTTCGTGGCGGCACGCGGCGATGCCCTGCTGCGCACCGCGGCACTGATGTGCGGGGCCCGGCAGGACGCCGAGGACATCCTGCAGACCGCGCTGGAGAAGGCCTACCGGCACTGGGGGCGGCTGGAGGCGGGCAGCGATCCGGAGCCCTACGTCCGCCGGATCCTGGTCAACCTCGTGATCAGCCGTGCCCGCCGGTGGAAGGTGCTCCGGGAGATCCACATGGCGCGGCTCCCGGAGACGCCGGCCGCGTCACCGAACCACGCCGTCGAGCTCAGGGGGACGCTCATGGGCGAGTTGCGCAGACTCGGCCCGCGCCAGCGGGCGGTGCTCGTCCTGCGCTTCTGGGAGGACCTCTCGGAGGCGGAGACGGCGCAGGCGCTCGGCTGCTCGGTCGGCACGGTCAAGAGCCAGGCGTCCCGGGGGCTCGCCAGGCTCCGGGAGCGCCTCGACACGAACCTGGCGCCACTGGGGAGATGAGCGATGGACCTGGAGAGTGAACTGCGGAACGCCATGGCCGAGCAGGTGGCCGGGACGTCCGCGTCGCCGTCGCTCGTCACGGACGTCAAGCGGCGGCACCGGCGCCGGAGGGCCCGGATGCACGCCGCCGCGGGCGCGGCCGCCGTGTCGGTCGCCGCGCTCGCCCTCGTACCCACCTATCAGTCGTTCCGGGCCGCACCGGCCGGGAACTCCGAGACGGCCCGTCCCACCGCGACCGTCCCGGCGTCCCGGCCGCCGGAGCGACCTCCCGCCGCGGGCCTCCCCGCGTCCCCGCCGTCCGAGGGGAGGCCCGAGGCGGGAGCCTCGTCGAAGCCGGAGGCGCACCCGTCCTCCGGCGGCGGCACCGATTCCCGCAAGCCCGGCGTGGACGACGTGGTCGGCAAGCTGCCGGGCTGGATCAGCTACATCCCGGACGGCCTGGCCGCCACCGGCCCGTGCCGCACGGCCCACGACGCCGGACGCGAGACCACGACGTGCGCCTGGCGCGGCAAGACCGGCTGGGTGGAGATCGCCCTGGTGAAGGGCGGCAAGCTCACCGGCCCGCGCGACCTCATGGGGACGCCGGGCGTCCCCGGCCACACATCCGTTCGCGGTATACCTGCGCTGACCGGCGACCGTCCCGACTCGGCGCGGCAGATCTCGTGGCTGGCGCGGCCCGGCGTCGGCGTCACCGTGACCGCCAAGGGATCGGCCAAGGAGCAGCTCATGCGCATCGCCGAAGGAGTGCGCCCCTAGACCCGCCCTGCCGGGGCGGAACGCAGCGGAGAGGGGCCGCTGCGGGACGTCCCGTCCGGGCATTCCGGGACGGGGCCGGGCATGCCCCGTCCCATGAAAACCGGCCCCGGGCACGTGTGTGCGCCCGGGGCCGGTTCATGCCTGCAGGGGGTCAGCTCGCCTCGGCGAGCAGCTTCGCGACGCGCGACACGCCCTCGACGAGGTCGTCGTCGCCCAGTGCGTAGGAGAGGCGGAAGTAGCCGGGCGTGCCGAACGCCTCACCGGGCACCAGCGCGACCTCGGCCTCCTCCAGGATCAGCGACGCCAGCTCCACCGACGTCTCCGGACGCTTGCCGCGCAGCTCCTTGCCCAGCAGCGCCTTCACCGACGGGTAGGCGTAGAACGCGCCCTCCGGCTCCGGGCACACCACGCCCGGGATCTCGTTCAGCATCTTCACGATCGTGTGGCGGCGCCGGTCGAACGCCTTGCGCATCTCCGCCACCGCCGACAGGTCGCCGGTCACCGCGGCGAGCGCGGCGGCCTGCGACACGTTCGCCACGTTGGACGTCGCGTGCGACTGGAGGTTCTGCGCGGCCTTGACCACGTCCGCCGGGCCGACCATCCAGCCCACCCGCCAGCCCGTCATCGCGTACGTCTTCGCGACGCCGTTCAGGACGAGCGTCCGGTCGGCCAGCTCCGGCACCACGACGGGCATCGAGTGGAACTCGGCGTCCCCGTACACGAGGTGCTCGTAGATCTCGTCGGTGACGACCCAGAGGCCGTGCTCGTCGGCCCAGCGTCCGATCGCCTCGATCTCGTCCCGCGAGTACACGGCGCCGGTCGGGTTGGACGGCGACACGAACAGCAGCACCTTCGTCCGGCCGGTGCGGGCCGCCTCCAGCTGCTCGACGCTCACCTGGTAGCCGGTGGTCTCGTCGGCGACGACGTCCACGGGCACGCCGCCCGCCAGCTTGATCGACTCGGGGTAGGTCGTCCAGTACGGCGTCGGGACGATCACCTCGTCGCCCGGGTCGAGCAGCGCCGCGAACGCCTCGTACACCGCCTGCTTGCCGCCGTTGGTCACGAGGACCTGGTTGGCCTCCACCTTGTAGCCGGAGTCCCGCTCGGTCTTCTCGGCGATGGCGGTGCGCAGCTCGGGCAGCCCGCCCGCCGGCGTGTACTTGTGGAAGCGCGGTACCCCGCAGGCGGCCACCGCGGCCTCGACGATGTAGTCCGGCGTGGGGAAGTCGGGCTCGCCCGCGCCGAACCCGATGACCGGGCGGCCCGCCGCCTTCAGCGCCTTGGCCTTGGCGTCGACGGCCAGCGTGGCGGACTCGGATATCGCGGCGATGCGCTTGGAGATGCGAGGACGGTCAGTGCTCATACCCCCATCGTTACAGATCGCCTCTCGTGACCCGAGCCATATATGGGAGCGCGAGCGGAGCTCGTCAATTGGCTGGTGGTGGGTGGGGGCTGGAGGACGGTTCGCTCGCCGGTCCACGGTCCGGTCCCGCGGGCCGGTGAAGGATCTGTGGGTATCGGTTCGACGCGGGGCCCTCCGGCACGTAGACTCACCCACCAAGTGACGCGTCACCGGTATACGAGCCTGTCCGCACGCGGGCATCAACGAGAGGCCGTAAGCTGGGACCCGGCACCGTCCCGGCCCCATGGCCGGGTGTTCTCCTTAGCCGGAGAATGAAGGGCAGTGGCTCAATTGGTAGAGCTCCGGTCTCCAAAACCGGCGGTTGGGGGTTCGAGTCCCTCCTGCCCTGCGAGGTGCGGTGCGCGCACCCGTGCCGGTCGCGTCACGGCGGCGCCGTGACGGGCCACGGCACGGACCGCGCGGCAACCACATGGTGGTTGGATCACGACCTATGAGGTGAACGGCGGCAAATGGCGACTGAGACTCGCGACGAGCCCGAGGCCAAGGACGAAGGCAAGGGCAGGAAGAAGTCCCCCTCCAGGCGGACCTCGCCCGCGCTGTTCGTGCGCCAGGTCATCGCCGAGCTGCGCAAGGTCATCTGGCCCACGCGGCGGGAGCTGGTCACCTACACGACCGCGGCACTGGTGTTCGTGCTGATCATGGTGGCGATCGTCTCCGGCTTCGACTACGGCCTGCAGAAGGGCGTCTACGCCATCTTCGGCTGACGCCGCGCGGCCGCGCGCCCCGCCGTACCCTGGTAAGTCCATCACCGCAGACCGAGAGAAGAGTCAACGTGTCCGAGCCCTCACAGCCCTACGACGAGGCCGTTGAAGAGGCCCAGTCCGCTGCGGCTGCTGCGGCAGACCAGGCGGCCCAGCCCGCCGACGAGACGGCCGAAGCGGTCGTCTCCGCCGGCGACGCCGAGCCCGCGGACACGAAGCTCGAGGGCGAGGGCCCCGCGCCGGACGCGGCGGAGGGCGCCGCCGACCTGGCCGAGGCCGTCGAGGACGAGGACGAGGACGAGGACGCCGAGGAGGAGGCCGCGCCGCCGGTCGACCCCTACGCCGACTTCAAGATGCAGCTCCGCCTCCAGCCGGGCGACTGGTACGTCGTGCACTCCTACGCGGGCTACGAGAACAGGGTCAAGACCAACATCGAGACCCGCACGCAGACCCTCAACATGGAGGACTTCATCTTCCAGATCGAGGTCCCGCAGCACGAGGTCACCGAGATCAAGCAGGGCAAGCGGCAGAAGGTCAACGAGAAGGTCCTGCCGGGCTACATCCTCGTCCGGATGGAGCTGACCGACGAGTCCTGGGCCGCCGTCCGCAACACCCCCGGCGTCACCGGCTTCGTGGGCCTGCTGAACAAGCCGTCCCCGCTGAGCCTGGACGAGGTCGCCAACCTCCTGGCCCCCGAGCCCGAGGAAGGCGCCGTCAAGACCGCCAAGGCGGAGGCGAAGGCCCCGGCCGCCGTCGACTACGAGGTCGGCGAGTCCGTCACCGTCATGGACGGCCCGTTCGCCACCCTCCCCGCGACCGTCAACGAGATCAACGCCGAACAGCAGAAGCTCAAGGTCCTGGTCTCCATCTTCGGCCGCGAAACCCCGGTCGAACTCAGCTTCAACCAGGTCTCCAAGATCTGACCCAGACCACACATGTCCGGGCCGTTCCCCCTACTCGGGAACGGCCCGAACACTTTCCGGACGGGGCGCTCGCGGAGCGGACCATCGGCCAGCGCCTGGCCGGCGGATTCCGGATTGACCGACCTGCTTCAACGAGGCCGTATGCTAGGTGGGTCATCCCCGGCGTAGAAGCGTCAATGCTCCGCGCCTCGCAGGCACCCTTGCTAAAACCTCGCTAAGTACTCGCACAGTGCTGGGCGAACCTGCGGCCGTCGGTGCCGCCTGCGCGGGATGACGGGTTCAAGCGGTTCCTACACGGTGGATGCTGTCCCAGCCGTCGTGTTGCCCGGGTGACCGGGAGTCGGAGCCACCGATAAATGGGACATAGGGGTTTCACATGCCTCCGAAGAAGAAAATCGCCGCGTTGGTGAAGGTCCAGCTGCAGGCTGGGCAGGCTACGCCGGCGCCGCCGGTCGGTACGGCGCTCGGTCCGCACGGCGTCAACATCATGGACTTCTGCAAGCAGTACAACGCTGCCACGGAGTCCCAGCGCGGCAACGTCATCCCCGTAGAGATCACCATCTACGAGGACCGGTCGTTCAGCTTCGTCACCAAGACGCCGCCGGCCGCGCAGCTCATCCTGAAGGCCGCGGGCGTGGACAAGGGCAGCGGCGAGCCGCACAAGACCAAGGTCGGCTCGGTGACCCGGGACCAGATCCGCGAGATCGCCACGACCAAGATGCCCGACCTGAACGCCAAGAACCTGGACGCCGCCGAGAAGATCGTCGCCGGCACCGCGCGTTCGATGGGCATCGACGTCAAGTAACACCCACCTGTGGAAGGGCCGGCGCTGGCCCGCACCACGAGTTCCAGGAGGAACGCACATGAAGCGCAGCAAGGGCTACCGCGCCGCCGCGGAGAAGATCGACCGGGAGCGGCTGTACAGCCCGGTCGAGGCCGTGCAGCTGGCCAAGGAGACCGCGGTCACCAAGTTCGACGCGACCGTCGAGGTCGCGCTGCGACTGGGCGTCGACCCGCGCAAGGCCGACCAGATGGTGCGCGGCACCGTCAACCTGCCGCACGGCACCGGTAAGACCGCCCGCGTGCTGGTCTTCGCCGTCGGCGCCAAGGCGCAGGAGGCCGAGGCGGCGGGTGCCGACATCGTCGGCTCGGACGACATGATCGAGCGGATCCAGGGCGGCTTCCTGGACTTCGACGCGGTGGTCGCCACGCCGGACCAGATGGGCAAGGTCGGCCGGCTCGGCCGGGTGCTCGGCCCGCGCGGCCTGATGCCGAACCCGAAGACCGGCACCGTCACCGTGGACGTGGCGAAGGCCGTGACCGATATCAAGGGCGGCAAGATCGAGTTCCGGGTGGACCGGCACGCGAACCTGCACTTCATCATCGGCAAGGCGTCCTTCGACGAGCGCCAGCTGGTGGAGAACTACGCGGCCGCGGTCGACGAGATCCAGCGGCTCAAGCCGTCCGCCGCGAAGGGCCGGTACGTGAAGAAGGCGTCGCTGACGACGTCGATGGGCCCGAGCATCCCGGTGGACCCGAACGCGGTCCGCAACCTGACGGCGGACCTCGAAACCGCCTGATCGCTTCACCGGAAGGGCGTCCCCGCTGCGGCGGGGGCGCCCTTTCTCCGTCCACCCAGCGGTATCGCAGCCGCCGCCTCGGTGGACCCTCGGTACATTCGCCGGGATGGCGAGGAATGTGATGCGACGGCTGCACGATGTGCTCGACGCCGCGGCGGTGGACGCGCCCGACGCTCCGGCCCTGTCGGTGGACGACACGACGTGGACGTTCCGGGAACTGCGCGCGCGGGCGGACGCGCTGAGCACCTACCTGTCGGCGAGTTGCTCGCGTGGCGCGCGGGTTGCGCTGCTGGCGCACAACCGCCCTGAGTACGTGGCCGCCTACTACGGGGTTCCGCGCGACGGCCGGATCTTGGTGCCGCTCAACCAGCGGCTGCATCCGCGGGAATGGGCGGACCAGATCGCCCGCAGCGGCGCCGAACTCGTTCTCGGCGAGCCGGACCTCCTCGACCGCCTCGCCGCCGACGGTGATCTGCCGCCGGACCACCCGCCGCTGATCGCCGTCACCGACCTGCCGTGGGACGGCCCGGCGTCGCCTTCCGAGACGGACCCGAAAGACGTCGCGTGGCTGCTGTTCACCAGCGGCACGACCGGACGTCCGAAGGGTGTGCGGCTCACGCACGAGAACCTGCTCGCGGGCCTCGACGCCTCCGCGTCCGGCCGTCCCGTGCGGCCGGGCGACGTGTTCTGCACGCCGTTCCCGCTGTGCCATGTGGCCGGATATCAGGTCATGCTGCACCACCTGTTCCGGCGGCATGCCGTGGTGCTGCGCCGGTTCACGCCGGCCGCGCTGGTCGAGGCGGCGCGCGGGCACGGCGTGACGACCCTGTCGCTGGCCCCCACGATGCTCGAAGACCTGCTCGCGTACCTGCGCGACAACCCGGCGGGACTGGACGCCCTCCGCGTGATCTCCTACGGGTCGGCGCCGATGCCGGTCCCGCTGCTGCGCCGCGCCATCGACGTCCTCGGCTGCGACTTCAACCAGGGCTTCGGTATGACCGAACTGTCCGGCAACGCGACCTTCCTCTCCCCGGACGACCATCGCGCCGCCATCGCCGGACGCCCCGAACTGGCGGCCTCGGCCGGATGTCCCGCCGAGAACGTCGAGATCGCGGTGCTGGACGAGGCCGGAACGCTCCTTCCGTCCGGCGCGCTCGGCGAGGTCGCCGTCCGCGGCCCGCAGGTCACGACCGGCTACTGGGACGATCCGGACGCGACGGCGGAGGCGTTCACCGAGGGCTGGTTCCGCACCGGCGACGCGGGCCGCATCGACGAGGACGGCTACCTCTACCTGGTCGACCGCCTCAAGGACGTGATCATCACCGGCGGCGAGAACGTCTCCTCGCGCGAGGTCGAGGACGTCCTGCGGACGGTCCCGGGCGTCGGCCAGGTCGCCGTGATCGGCCTGCCGGACCCGCGCTGGGGCCAGACGGTCTGCGCGGTGATCGTCCCCGACGGAACCCCGCCGAGCGAGGACGCCCTGATAGCCGCCTGCCGGGCCCGCCTGGCGGGCTTCAAGACCCCACGCCGCATCGAGTACGCGGACACGCTGCCGCGCACCTCCACCGGCAAGATCCGCAAATCCGCCCTCCGCACCCGCCTACGTTGACTTGCGGCGTGTTGCCCTTATCCGGCCGCTCATAAGGGCAACACGCCGCAAGTCAACGAGGCGGGTTAGGCGGGTAGGCCGAGGGTTGTCAGCCACAGGTCGGTGATCTTGGTGGCGGCCTCCTCCGGGGCGATGGGATTGCCGAAGATGAACCACAGGTAGGCGCAGCGTTCGGTCATCGCGCCCAGTGCGGCGGCGGCGAAGTCGAGATCGAGGTCGTCGCCGATCAGCCCGCGGTCCTGCCAGCGGGCCAGCGCGCGGCGCGTCCGTCCCCGGTAGTAGCGGCGCCGCTCGGCCAGTACCCGGCGGGCGTCGGGGTTGGTGAGCGCCGACTCTTCCACGGCGCGCCAGAAGCCGACATTGCGCTGGAACGCGGTGAAGTAGAGCAGGTTGGTCTGGTAGATGCGCTCGCGAGGGTCTTCAGGCTGCGGCCCGGCGGGTGAGAGTTCGCCGTACACCTCGTCCTCGACCTCGATCAGCACGTCGCGGAAGAGGGCCTCCTTGGAGTCGAAGTAGGTGTAGAAGCTGCCGACCGCCATCCCGGCCTCCGCCGCGACGTCGGCGATGCGGGCGCCGTAGTAGCCCTTGTCCTCGAACACCTTGCGGCCGGCGCGCAGCAGCGCGCCCCGCGCGCGCCTCGCCTGCCGGGTCACCGGGACGCCCCCAGCAGCCGGCACCACAGGACGGCCAGGTGGCGGGCGGCGTCGTCGAGGTCGGGCGCGGACTCGTACACGAACCAGATGTAGGACAGCTCCTCGGTCATCGCGATCAGCGAGAACGCGGTGAACTCGGGGTCGGCGGGCAGGGGCAGCAGGCCGTGGCCCGCCCAGTCCCGGATCAGCCCGGCGATCCGGGCGACCTGCCGCTCCCGGTGGGCGGCGAGGGTGCCGGCGACCTCCTCGCTGGTGAGCGCCGCGCGTTCGACGGCGTACCAGAGCGCGGCGTCGTCGGCGAAGGCGCCGAGGTAGCGGCGGTTGAGGAGGCGGAGGCGCTCCTCGGCGGGACGGTCGCCGTCCGGTGCCTCGAACATCTCCGACGCCAGTTCGCCGAGCAGGGCGTCGAGCAGCTCCCGCTTGCCGCCGAAGTGCGTGTAGAAGGTGCCGACGGACACGCCCGCGGCCTCGGTGACGTCGGCGATCCGTCCGGCCGTGTAGCCCTTGGAGACGAACACCTCCCGAGCGGCGTCGAGCAGCGCCCGCCGGGTGCCTGCCTGAATCATAGTTCAGGACGATAGCACTCCACGACCATGGGGAAGTTGGCGACCAGGGGATTGACCGGGCGAGAAGCCCGAATATAGATTCACCACTGAATCACTATTCAGTCCTGGCCTGCGGGGAGAGTGGATGGGTTACCGAATCACCGTGGACGTCGGCGGGACGTTCACCGACGTCGTCGTGGTCGGCGCGGACGGCGAGCTGCTCATCGGCAAGGCGCCGACCACTCCTGAGCGCGCGTTCACCGGAGTGCGCGACGCGCTGGAGAACGTCGCGGCCGGGCTCGGCGCCACCGTGCCGGACGTGCTCGCCGGCACCGACCTGTTCGTCTACAGCACGACCCGTGCCACCAACGCCGTCCTGGAGCGGACGACCGCGAAGACGGCGCTGCTGACCACCGAGGGCTTCCCGGACGTGCTGGTGCTGCGCGAGGGCGGCAAGTCGAATCCGTTCGACCTCGACGTCCCCTACCCCGAGCCGTATGTGCCGCGCCGGCTGACGTTCGAGGTGCCCGGCCGCATCGACGCCGAAGGCGGCATCGTGACCCCGCTGGACGAGGCGGCGGTCCGGCGGATCGCCCGCAACCTCGCCGAACGGGGCGTCGAGGCCGTGGCGGTCTGCCTGCTGTGGTCGGTGGCCAACTCGGCGCACGAGCTGCGGGTCTCGGAGATCCTGGCCGATGAGCTGCCGGACGTCCCCTGCACCTTGTCGCACCGGCTTAACCCGGTCGTCCGGGAGTATCGGCGGGCTTCGGCGACCGCGCTCGACGCGTCGCTGAAGCCGCTGATGGGCGCGCATCTCGCGGCGGTCGCCGAGGACCTGGCCGAGGTCGGCTTCACCGGCGAGCTGGTGGCCGCGACGTCCTACGGCGGCATCATGCACATCCCCGACCTGGCCGAACGTCCGATCTTCTCGGTGAAGTCGGGCCCCGCGCTGGCACCGGTGGCGGGGAAGACCTACGCCGAGGCCGAGCTGTCGGCCGGCGACGTGGTCGTGTGCGACATGGGCGGCACCAGCTTCGACGTCAGCGTCGTCCGCGACGGCACGATCAACTTCACCCGCGAGACGTGGCTGGGGGAGCGGTTCCTCGGCCACCTGGTGGCGACGTCGTCGGTGGACGTGCGCAGCGTCGGCGCGGGCGGCGGCTCGATCGCGTGGGTGGACGACGGCGGGCTGCTGCGGGTCGGCCCGCAGTCGGCGGGCGCGCGGCCCGGCCCCGCCTGCTACGGGCGGGGCGGCACGCGGCCCACGGTCACCGACGCCGCCGTCGTGCTCGGCTACCTCAGCCCGGCGCACTTCCTCGGCGGCCGGATGACGCTGGACGCCGACGCCGCCTGGAAGGTCATCGAGGAGCTGGGCGAGCGGCTCGGGCTGGACGCGCCGAAGGCCGCCGACGCGGTGCAGGCCGTCGCGTCCGAGGTGATGGTCGGCGCGATCGGCGACATCACGGTGAACGAGGGCCTCGACCCGCGGGAGAGCGTGTTCGTCGCGGGCGGCGGCGCGGCCGGGCTCACCATCGCGCGGATCGTCGGCGAGCTGGGCTGCCGCCGCGTGCTGATCCCGCGCACGGCGGGCGCGCTGTCGGCGGTCGGCGGCCAGTACTCCGACATCGTCGCCGAGTTCACCGGAAGCTGCCCGACGACCACCGCCGCGTTCGACCACGACAAGGTCAACGCGGTGCTGGACGAGCTGAACGCCCGCGCGGACGCGTTCGCGGCGCGGCTCGCCGAGCGCGGAATCGGCGACGCCCGGCGTGATCTGTTCGTGGAGGCCCGATACGCGTTCCAGGTGTGGGACATCGAGCTGCCCGTCCCGTCCGCCCGGTTCGATTCGGCGGAGGACGTGAAGGCGCTGTCCGCCGCGTTCGACGCCGAGCACGAGCGGATCTTCGCGGTCGCGGAGCCGGGCCAGACGGTCGAGACACTGACCTGGCGGCTGCGCCTCACCGCGCCCGTCGGCGACGACCGCCGTCCCCGCATGGCGGCCCGCGCCGGCTCCGGAAAGGCCGCGGACGAGAACGCGCAGGCGTACTTCCCGGGGCGCGGGCTGGTCACCACCCCGATCCACACCGGCACCGACCTGCCCGCCGGCGCGGTGGTCCCCGGCCCGGCGATCATCGCGGACCGGACGAGCACCCTCGTCGTCCAGCCGGAGTGGACGGTCACGGTGACCGAGGACGGCAACTACCTGATGGAGGCGGACCAGAAATGAGCACGAGCACCATGGATCCGGCGCTGCTGGCGGTGCTGGCCAACCGGTTCGACGCGATCGTCCGCGAGATGACCAACACGCTGCTGCGGACTGGCCGCTCCACGGTGATGTCGGTGGCGCGGGACTTCTCCTGCGCGATCGTCACAGCCGACGACCAGCTGCTGTCCAGCGCGGAGGCGCTGCCCGTGCACGTCTTCGGGACGCACCTGCAGACCGCGGCGATGCGCCGGATGCATCCCGGTTTCACCGAGGGCGACGCCTACCTGGACAACGACCCGTACATCGGCAACACCCACCACGCCGACCATACGATCCTGGTACCGGTGTTCATCGACGGCGTGCACGTGTTCACCGCGGCCGCGAAGGCGCACCAGGCCGACACCGGCAACAGCATCCCGTCGACGTACCACCCGCTGGCGAAGGACATCTACGAGGAGGGCGCGCTGTGCTTCTCGATGACCCAGATCCAGCGTGACTACACCGACATCGAGGACGTCATCCGGATGTGCCGCCGCCGCATCCGCGTCCCCGACCAGTGGTACGGCGACTACCTGGCGATGCTGGGCGCGGCGCGGATCGCGGAGCGCCGGCTGAAGCAGGCCGCCGAGCGGTACGGCGTCGACACGCTCCGGGAGTTCGTCGGCGAATGGCTGGACTACTCCGAGCGGCGGATGCGCGCGGCGATCGCGAAGCTGCCCGCCGCGACCGTGGAGGGAGAGGGCGCGCACGACCCGTTCGGCCCGCTCACCGAGGGCGTCCCAGTGAAGATCAAGGTGACGGTCGACCCGGACGAGGAGACGGTCGAGGTCGACCTGCGCGACAACATCGACTGCGTGCCCGCCGGCATCAACCAGTCCGAGGCGTGCGCGATCAACAACGCGATCACCGGCGTCCTCAACGTGGTCGGGTCGGGTGTCCCGGTCAACTCGGGGACGTTCCGCCGCATCACCGTCCAGCTGCGGGAGAACTGCGTGGTGGGGATCCCGGAGCATCCGACGTGCTGTTCGATGGCCACCACCAACCTCGCCGACCGAATCATCAACATCACCCAGCACGCGTTCTCCGAGCTCGGCGACGGCTACGGCCTGGCCCAGGGCGGCGCGGTCACGGGCGCGGGCTTCTCGGTGGTCGCCGGGCACGACCCGCGCACCGGCGGCGGGTACATCAACCAGCTGATCGTGGGCACGAACGGCGGCCCCGCGACCCCGCGCACCGACGGTTGGGTGACCTACAACGCGCCGTGCGGCGCCGGGCTGGTGTACCGCGACAGCATCGAGCTCAACGAGCTGAAGTATCCGGTCCTGTTCGACCACCTGCGCATCGCGACCGACAGCGGCGGCGCCGGACGGCGGCGCGGCGCGGTGTCCACGACCGTGGAGTTCGGCCCTCGGCACGCGCCGATGAGCGCGGCGTTCAACATCGACGGCCACGAGCGTCCCGCGCGGGGTGCCCGCGGCGGCGGGGACGGCAGCCTCGGCGTCGCGTACCTGATCGGCGCGGACGGGACGCGCACCCGCACCGACCCGATGGCCCAGATCGAGTTGCGGCCGGGCGACCGGCTGTACGGGGAGCACGGCGGGGGCGGCGGCTACGGCCCGCCCACCGAACGAGAACCGGAGCGCGTGCTGCACGACTACCTGGAGGGATACATCTCCCGCGAAGCGGCCGAAGACGTCTACGGCGTCGTCTTCACCGGCGACCCCGCCGACGACACCCTGGCCGTGGACGAGGAGGCGACGCGGTCCCGCCGAGCCGCCTGAAGCCGGACCGCACCTGGCAGGGCGCCCTGCCACGTGCGGTGATCCGCCTAGCACGGACCACGGTGGATACACAGATCCCAGTCCGGAACCGGACAATTCGTTCCCGGGTTGCTTTGTTGCCTACGGGGAACTTGGTGTTGAATTGTCCTCGTGAAGCGTCGTACCGACCGGGCCATCGCCATCTCCGCCGTCACCGCGGTGGCCGTCGTGCCCACGGCCATCCTCATGGTCGTCAAGGTCGGCGGGGACTCCCAGAAGGACGCCGGGTCGATGCCGCCCGCCGCGGCCATGGCCCAGCAGGACCAGACCAACCCGAACGGCGCCGCGTCCGGCACCGTCACGCCGGGCGCGTCCGCCGCACCGGCCCCGGGCACGGGCAACGCCCCCGGCGCCGGCGCCCCCGGCACCGGGAACGGCGGCGGCGCGCACGGCCTGCCCACGGCACCGCCCCAGCCGGGTCCCAGCCTGCACGCCTTCACCCGCAAGACGGACATGAAGGTGACGATCGGAGCGAACGGCGACTACCAGCACGCCGTCGAGACGGCCTCGTTCACCCTGTGGCCGAAGTTCGCGATGAGCGCCACCGGCGTCACCACGACGCAGCAGGACGGCGAGGCGAGCAAGGTCACCCAGAAGGTGGTCGTCAGCGGGAACGTCCTCAAGGGCTTCGACGGCGAGAAGTGGACGAAGTCCACGCTCACCGCGGCGCAGCTGGGCAAGCTGCAGAACGACTCCGACCCCCGGCAGTTCACCTTCATGATCGGGACGCTGCCCGGGATGACCGCGAGCGAGCCCGACGCGTCCGGCAAGACGCAGTTCTCGGCGCAGGCGCTCATGGGCAGCGTCTACGCGCTGCTGCCGCAGGACGCGGCGACCCGCTTCCGCGCCTGGATCCCGGACTCCACCGGCTGCGGCCTCGACCTGTGGGCCGACAGCAAGGCCCGCCCGACGTCGATCCAGCTGAACGCGCAGGCCCCCGGCGCCGCCTTCAACGGCTCGATGACCTTCGACTCCTACCGCTGACCCCGCCGTTCCCCAGGCAGCGCCTGCAGGGTTCTCTGCGTACAGTCAACGCAAAGTAATCATACTGTTACCCTGTGCAGCTCCGATATGTGTTTCGGCTTTACCCCACCGCCGTGCAGTGCCAAGCATTGGCACGGGCATTCGGGTGCGCGCGCGTGGTCTACAACGACGCTCTGCGGGCACGGCAGATCGCACACGAAGCCGGGCTGTCGTTTCCGAAGGCCGCCGAACTGTCGGCAGCCTTGACCGAGGCAAAGAAGACGCCCGCACGGGCGTGGCTGGGCGAGGTGTCGGCGGTGGTGCTGCAGCAGTCCCTGCGGGACCTGGAGTCCGCCTACCGCAACTTCTTCGACGGCCTAGCCGGCAAACGCCCGAGGATGGGCGCGCCCCGGTTCAAGTCCCGCAAAGACAAGCGCCAATCGGTCCGGTTCACCTCCAACGCCCGCTGGTCGATCACCGGTGGTGGGAAGCTCGCCCTGCCCAAGATCGGCCAGGTGAAGGTGAAGTGGTCGAGGCGGCTGCCGTCGATTCCCTCGACGGTGACAGTGATTCAGGATGCCGCGGGCCGGTACTTCTGCTCGTTCGTCGTCGAGGTCGCTGACGTGCCCGACCCGCCCGCCACCACGGCCGACGTGGGCGTCGATCTGGGGCTGGGCTGCTTCGCGGTCACCTCCGACGGCCGCAAGATCGCCTCCCCGAGGTTCCTGCGCCGCGCCGAGAAGAGACTCCGCAGAACTCAGCAGGCACTCTCCCGCAAACAGAAGGGATCGGCCAACCGTGACAAGGCACGTGTGAAGGTCGCCCGCGCGTACGCCGAGGTCGCCGACGCGCGCCGCGAGTTCCATCACCGGCTCTCCACCATGCTGGTCCGCGAGAACCAAGCGGTCTATGTCGAGACGCTGAACGTGAAGGGACTGGCGCGCACCCGGCTGGCCAAATCGGTGCACGATGCGGGCTGGTCGAACTTCACCGGGATGCTGGAGTACAAGGCGCGGCGGTACGGTCGTACCTTCGCGCGGGTGGATCGGGCGTTCCCGTCCTCACAGATCTGCTCGGCCTGCGGGCGCTGTGACGGCCCCAAACCCCTGCACGTCCGCCAGTGGATCTGTGGGCAGTGCGGGACGGAGCACGACCGGGACGTCAACGCCGCCCGCAACATCCTGACCGAAGGACGCCGTATCACCACGTGATGCATCCGGTCGCCGCCGGACGGAAACCCCTGGGCGTCGTCCAGGGGAGGCGGAGACCTTAAACGCCTGTGGAGGGCAGGTAAGACCCCGGACTCCGGTCGGGGGCACAGCCCGCCGAAGCAGGAAGCCACGGAAGTGCCACATCCATAACGAGCGTGGCACAGACCGAATCCCCGTCCTTCTGACTGGGGAGCGCGTCAAGCCGTTGGTCGTACCGCCTGAGCCTCTCGTTCATACCACCGGGGGATGCCCCCTATGTTGGCGTCCCGCGACACTGGGAACACCAGAAGGGCGACAAGGGAGGCTCAACCCTCATGAACCGACGACTCGTGGTGGCGGCCGGCGGTACTGCCGTGGGTGCCGCGCTCGTCCTGTCCGGATGCAACGGGGACGGGTCGGCGAACACGGAGAACATGAAGCTCAGCGCCGGGCAGGCGCTGCTGAAGACGTCCCAGAAGGCGGAGAACGCCGACACGTTCAAGGCCGACCTCACCGTGACCGGCACCGGGGACGGCGCCGGCAAGATCCACGCGGACGGGCAGTTCCAGCTGCGCCCGACGCTGAAGTTCAGCGCGAAGCTGGACGAGTTCAGCCGCAACGGGCAGAGCGTGCCGGGCGCCAAGGGGCAGGCGGTCTTCACCGACAACGTCCTCTACGCGAAGGTCCCGCAGCTCGCCCAGTTCGTCAGCAACGGCAAGCCCTGGGTGAAGATCGACGTGAACCAGGTCGCGCAGCGTACCGGGTTCGACGTCCAGGGCCTGGTCAACCAGGTGCAGAAGGTCGACCCGGCCGAGCAGACGAAGATGTTCACCGGCTCCAAGGACGCCCGCCGGGTCGGCACCGAGACGGTCGACGGCGTGCAGACGACGCACTACACCGGCACGGTCACCGTGGAGGACGCGCTGAACCGCCTCGACGCGCAGGCGCGCGAGAAGGTCGGCAAGTGGCTGCCGAAGGACCGCGCCAACGGAAAGATCAACTTCGATCTGTGGACGGACGGCGACAACCTGCCGCGCAAGATCGTGTCCAAGGCGAACGGCTCACAGGGCGAGACCGGGTCGGTGACCGTCCTCTACAGCGACTACGGCGACTCGTTCACCGTGAACGCGCCGCCGTCCGACCAGGTGGGCGAGCTGTCGATCGGCTCGTTCCTCGGCGGCAACTGAGAGCGAATCACGACGATCCGGGTGAACCGAACAGGGTTCTCCTGCGTCTGATCTAGACGTCGCGCCCGTGCGCCCGGGCGACCCGCTGACAAGGAGAACTCCCACGATGATCCGTCGTTTCGCCGCCGCCACGGCGCTGGCCACCGGCCTCGCCCTCTCGATGACCGGCTGTCTCGGTGACGCCGGGAAGAAGGTGGACGAGGCCGGCAAGAACCTCAAGCTGACCGCCGCGCAGGTGCTCGGCAAGGCCGCGGAGAAGACCGGCCAGACCGACTCGTTCAAGGCCGACATGTCCATGCTGATGGCGGGCACGTCCGAGGGCGACGTGACGATGAACGGCACGATGCAGTACCGGACGAAGCCCGACCTCGCCTACAGCATGAACTTCACCGACATGGCGGCCGGCGGCAAGTCGATCGGCGGCATGGAGCAGCGGCTCGTCGGCCGGACCATGTACATGAAGATGTCGATGCTGAGCGCGCTCGGCGGCAACTCGGCCAAGCCCTGGTTCAAGATCTCGCTGGACGAGCTGGGCAAGCAGTCCGGCCTCAACATCGAGGAGCTGCTGCAGCAGTCGCGGCAGATGGACCCGGTCCAGAACACCAAGATGCTGACGGCGTCCAAGGACGTGCGCGAGGTCGGCAAGGAGACGGTGGGCGGCGTCGAGACGACCCACTACACCGGCACCTACCGGACGGCGGACGCGATCGCCAAGCTCTCCCCGGAGATGCAGGACTCCTACCGCAAGAACTACACGGCGTCCGGCATGGAGAACATGCACTTCGACCTCTGGGTGGACGACCAGCAGCTGCCGCGCCAGCTCAAGATGAAGTCGGACCAGACGGCCGAGGGCACGCTGACCATGACGATGAAGTACCGCGACTACGGCAAGCCGGTGCAGATCGCCGCGCCGCCGGCGAGCCAGGTCACGGACTTCAGCGAGCTGATGGGCAAGCTCGGCGCCGGCGGCGGACTCCCCGGCGCCTGATCACCCGCACGCACGACCGAGGGACCGCGACCCGCACCGGGTCGCGGTCCCTTGTTCAGTTCGACTTGATTTGAATATTCGGTCGCCAGTCCATACCCTGTTTGACGCCGAAGACCGCCGGTCGTCGCCTCCGCGTGAGGTGACCGAAGGACCCGACTCAGTTCGGGCGGCCTGCGTAGGTGAGACGAGAGCTTCCGCATGGCCTCCGTGCCTTGCCTGGACGCCCCGTGCGCCTGCGCCGGGGCGTTTTTTGGTGGATCGGCGTCCCAGCCCCCGTTGCCGTGGGACGGGCGCGGATCGGACCACCCAGGTAATCGGAAGGAGGGCTATGGCCAAGGCCCACAAGGACGCGGCGATCGCCGAGCTCAAGAACGAGTTTCAGAGCTCCAGCGGCGCCGTGCTGACCGAGTACCGCGGGCTCAGCGTCGCGCAGGTCAAGGAGCTGCGCGACAACCTCGGCGAGAACGCGCGGTTCCGCGTGGTGAAGAACACGCTGACCAAGCGCGCCGCGAACGAGGCCGGTGTCGACGAGCAGTTCCGTGAGCTGCTCGAAGGCCCGTCGGCCATCGCGTTCGTGCGCGGCGACGTGGTCGAGGCCGCCAAGGGCCTGCGTGACTTCGCCAAGGCGCACCCGATGCTGGTGATCAAGGGCGGCTTCATCGACGGTCAGTCGATGGACGCCGGCGAGATCACCAAGCTCGCGGACCTCGAGTCGCGCGAGGTTCTCCTCGCCAAGCTGGCCGGTGCGATGAAGGGCTCGATGGCGAACGCCGCCGCGCTGTTCAACGCCCTGCCGACGCAGGCGGCCCAGCTCGCCGAGGCGCTGCGCGCCAAGCGCGAGGGCGAGGGCGAGACCGCCGAGGCACCCGCCGCCGAGGCGTCCGCCGAGTAGGCGCACCCGCGGTTCCGTACACCCGAGATTTCAAGCCGTAGCGGAGGAAACATCATGGCGAAGCTCAGCACCGACGAGCTGCTCGACGCTTTCAAGGAGATGACCCTTCTCGAGCTCTCCGAGTTCGTGAAGCAGTTCGAGGACGTCTTCGACGTCAAGGCCGCCGCCCCGGTCGCGGCCGTCGCGCCGACCGGCCCGGCCGCCCCGGCCGCCGAGGAGGCCGCCGCGCAGGACGAGTTCGACGTCATCCTCGAGGGCGCCGGCGACAAGAAGATCCAGGTCATCAAGGAGGTTCGCGCGCTGACGAGCCTCGGCCTCAAGGAGGCCAAGGACCTGGTCGACGGCGCGCCGAAGCCGCTGCTGGAGAAGGTCAACAAGGAGGCCGCGGACAAGGCCAAGGAGGCCCTGGAGAAGGCCGGCGCGACGGTCACCGTCAAGTAGGTAGCTCCAGAGCTCCGGAGCCGCGGCTCCACCGCTCTCCAAGGAGGCGGTCACCCCTGCACGGGGGTGGCCGCCTCTTTCGCGTTCCGGGTGCTCAGACCTGCTCAGGGGGCGGTCGTTTTCCTGTGCGGGAGTGATAAAGGTGCGCGGAAAAGCGTGTGCCGCGACGGGTTGTGTGGCCGTCCGCGGGCGGCGTAGCGTCCCGTCCTGACGCTGTGGTCACACTGGGCCGTCTCCGTCCCAGCCGCCCGGGCTTGAGGGGCTGGTTCTTGGACCACTAGCCTCATAGGCGCCGTAAGTAACGATTGTCTTACGACGTCGCTTTTGGTCGCTGATCTGGACCGGAACCCCTTCCATTCGGACGGCGGACCGCTACGGTAGTGAAACCCGGCGCGGCTACCGGACGGTAGCAACACAGCGGACACGCTGTGTCACGACTGCAAGAGAGTTACGCCAGCAAGAGCCTGAGTGCTACTCGCTCATTGGTTCGGGATTTCCCCCCCGGCCTGGACGAAAGGTGACGAGTGGGCGTCGAGATCAGAGTCGAGGGCCTGACCAAGTCCTTCGGCCGCCAGGTGATCTGGCAGGACGTGTCGCTGACCATTCCCGCAGGTGAGATCTCCGTTCTTCTGGGCCCGTCCGGTACCGGCAAGTCGGTGTTCCTGAAGTCGCTCGTCGGGCTGCTCAAGCCCGACCGCGGGCACATCTGGATCGGCGACCGGGACCTGCCCCACCTGCCCGAGTCGCAGCTGTACGAGACCCGCAAGCTGTTCGGCGTCCTCTTCCAGGACGGCGCGCTGTTCGGCTCGATGAGCCTGTTCGACAACATCGCCTTCCCGCTGCGCGAGCACACCAAGAAGTCCGAGTCCGAGGTCAAGCGCATCGTCCTCGAGAAGATGGAGATGGTCGGCCTGCTCGGCGCCGAGCACAAGCTGCCCGGCGAGATCTCCGGCGGGATGCGCAAGCGCGCCGGCCTCGCCCGCGCGCTGGTGCTGGACCCCGAGATCCTCCTGGTGGACGAGCCGGACTCCGGCCTCGACCCGGTCCGCACCGCGTTCCTGAACCAGGTGTTCATCGACCTGAACGCGCAGATCGGCGCGACGTTCCTCATCGTCACCCACGACATCAACACGGCGCGGACCGTCCCGGACAACATCGGCCTGCTGTACCAGCGCAACCTCGCCATGTTCGGGCCCCGCGAGATGCTGCTGTCCAGCGAGGAGCCGGTCGTCCGGCAGTTCCTCAACGCCAGCAAGGTCGGCCCGATCGGCATGTCGGAGGAGAAGGACGCCTCCGAGCTGGAGGCCGAGGCCAAGATGGGCCTCGACTCGGGCAAGCTGCCCCCGATCCCGCCGCAGCAGATGACCAGCAACGGGATGCTCCGGACCGGCATGCACGCGCCCGGCGCGTGGTGCGCGGCGCACGGCGTCACCCCGCCGCCCGGCTCGTTCATCGACGACCTCGGGCGCAACTGGGTGGAGGAGTGGCCGCGGTACGTGGCGTCCATGACGCCCGTCGGCGCCCCCGCCGCGGGCGGGCCCGCCGCCCTGCACGCCCTCCTCTCCGCCGCCGCCCGCCCTCGGAATGGTCACTCATGACACTTCCTCAGCGCCGGCACCGCCGCTTTTGTCACCCTTGACGAGCGGCCGGGCGGCCTCGGCGGCCGACGTACCGGTGTCCGACAGCCGGTCGGCGAGGCGGCGCAGGCCGCGGTAGGCGGCGGTGCGGACGGCGCCCGCGCGCTTGCCGAGGACCTTGCCGGCCGACTTGGCGTCCAGGCCGACGACGACGCGCAGCAGCACCGCCTCGGCCTGGTCGCGGGGGAGTTCGGAGATCAGCCGGAGGGCCTCCCCGGTGGCGATGCCGTCCAGGGCGTCCAGTTCGGTGTCGCCGTCCGCGGCCATTGTGACCAGTTCCTCGGCGGGCAGGTCGGCGGCGGGGCGGCGGGACTTGCGGCGCAGATGGTCGAGGGCGCGGTGCCGGGTGATCGTCGCGGTCCAGCCGCGGAAGCCGTCCAGGTCGCCGCGGAAGGAGCGCAGGTCGCGGGCGATCTGCAGCCACGCCTCGGACGTCACGTCCTCGGCGTCCGGGCCGACGAGCGCGCCCGCGAACCGGACGAGGCGGGGCTGGACGTCGCGGTAGAGGACGCGGAAGGACTCCTCGTCGCCGTCCTGCGCCGCGCGCAGCGCACGACCGAGTTCGTCCTCGTCCATCGCGCCATTGTGCAGAAATTCTCACCGTGGTGTGACACGTACTCAGGGGTTCGCGCTGAACGTATGACGCCTGGCTCGCCCGGACGCCGCCTCCCCGCCCCGAATACTGGACGAATATGATCGGCAACTCCCCGTATGACCGGGACGAACTTCTCGTCCCCGGCATCTCACCGGTCACCGAGCCACTGACGGACCCCTTGGCGGAGCCGTCCACCGATGCGAAACCGTTAACCGAGGCTGCCCCCGTTTTCGTCGACGCGTCCGGATGGCGGGCGCGGGTCGGACGGCGGCTGGGCCTGACCGTCGGAGCGCTTCTCGTCGTGTTCCTCGGTGCGTTGGGCCTCGGCATGACCACGGGGACGGATGTGCCGCTGACCCCGTGGAGCGAACCGCCCGCCCATCCGCGCGTGAAAGTGAGCCATCCCCAAGTCACGCCGACGAAAACGACCGAACCGCCCGTCGCCGCTGAGCCGGAACCCACCCAGCGGGTTGTGGTCCCCGCTCCGTCGACCGCGCCCAAGCCGTCGTCTACGCTGAGACCCACGCCGACGGTGACCGCGTCCACGACCCATCCGGGCAAGTCCCAGGCGAACCCGCCCGCCTGGGGACGCAAGAAGAAGAACCGCTGACCGTGCGACGTAGCGAGCCACGCGGTCACTGGGTTCTGCTCTTACTCGGTGGGCTGGTGCTCACCGTGCTCCTACTGCTGGACGGCTTCGCGCACGGCGCCGTCGGTGAGGCGCCTAGGGACGAGCCAACGCGTCCCGTACCGGCTCCAGCCCAGGCTCGCTCCGCCGGGCCCGTCCTCAACCTCGCGGGCGGCGTACCGCGCAGCCGCCGCCTGCCGCCGAAGACGATCGCGCTGACCTTCGACGACGGCCCCGACCCCGAGTGGACGCCGAGGATCCTGGACGTCCTGCGCCGCCACGACGCGCACGCCACGTTCTTCACGATTGGCGCGCACGTGGCCGAGAACCCGGCGCTGACCCGCCGCATTCCCCGCGAAGGCAACGAAATCGGCTCGCACACGTACACGCACGTCAACCTGGCCACCGCGCCCGCCTGGCGGGGACGCCTGGAAATGGACCTCACGCAGCGGGCGCTGGCGGGCGCGGCGGGAGTCCACACCCGGCTGATGCGCATGCCGTACTCGTCCCGTCCGGACGGCCTGACCGAACCGGAGTGGCGCGCGGCCGAGCGGACGGGCGCGGCCGGCTACATCGTCGTCCTCACCGACCGCGACACCGAGGACTGGGCGCGGCCCGGCACCGCGAAGATCGTCCAGACGGCGCTGGCGGCGGAGCGGCGCGGCGAGGGCGCGGTCGTGATGCTGCACGACTCGGGCGGCGACCGGGCGCAGACCGTTGCGGCCGTGGAGCGGATCATCGACCGGCTCCAGCCGCGCGGATACCGGTTCACCACGCTCACGCAGGCGCTCGGCATGCCGTCGGCGGAGGTCCCGGTGCCCGCGCACGAGCGGGCCGTCGGCTGGACGCTCGTCGCCGCGCAGCGCGCCGCGTGCGCGCTCACCGGGACGATGGGCGCCCTGTTCGTCGCCGCCGGGATCCTGTACGTGCTGCGGCTGGTGCTGCTGCTGGTGTTCGCGCACGTCCACATGCGCCGCGTCCGCCGCCTGGGTCCGCCCGTCATGCCGGAGATGACGGAGATCGGGGAGATGCCGCCCGATCCGTTCCCGCCCGTCTCGGTGGTCGTCCCCGCGTACAACGAGGAGGCGGGCATCGCGGCGACGATCGGGTCGCTGCTCGACACCGACTATCCGGGCATCGTCGAGGTGATCGTGGTGGACGACGGCTCCACCGACAGCACCGCAGCGATCGTCGACAGCATCGGCCTGCCGGGCGTCCACCTGATTCGCAAGCCGAACGGCGGCAAGCCGAGCGCGCTGAACGCCGGACTGTTCGTGGCCCGGTCGGAGATCCTCGTGCTGGTGGACGGAGACACCGTCTTCCAGCGCGACACCATCCGCCACCTCGTCGCGCCGTTCGCGGACCCGTCCGTCGGCGCGGTCAGCGGCAACACCAAGGTCGCCAACCGGGGCGGCATCCTCGGACGCTGGCAGCACATCGAGTACGTCATCGGATTCAACCTCGACCGGCGGATGTTCGACATCCTGCAATGCATGCCGACCGTGCCGGGTGCGATCGGTGCATTCCGGAGGTCGGTCCTAGCCGAGGTGGGGTGCGTGCCAGGCGACACCCTGGCCGAGGACACCGACCTCACCATGGCGATCTGCCGAACCGGGGCCCGCGTCGTCTACGAGGAAAAGGCCCTCGCCTGGACGGAGACACCGTCGTCCCTGCGCCAACTGTGGAGGCAGCGGTACCGCTGGTGCTACGGGACCATGCAGGCGATGTGGAAGCACCGCCGTTCCGTCGTCGAAACCGGTGGTTCAGGCCGGTTCGGACGCCGCTGCCTGCCCTACCTGGCGGTGTTCCAGGTGCTCTTCCCACTGTTCGCACCGGCCGTTGACCTCTTCGCCCTCTTCGGACTGCTCTTCCTAGACCCCGCCGTGCCCGTCCTCACCTGGACGGCCTTCGTCGCCGCGCAGGCCGCCGCCGGTGCCTACGCCCTATGGCTGGACGGCGAAACCGTCCGTCCACTGTGGGTACTGCCGCTCCAGCAGTTCGTGTACCGGCAGCTCATGTATCTGGTGGTCGTCCAATCGGTGGTCACGGCGCTGCTAGGGGCGCGCTTGGGGTGGCACACCGTCCGGCGTACGGGGACCTTCGCGGTGGGCCGGGAACAATCGCGGGGACCCGTCGGTTACACATGACAGCCGGTGTGCCTGGTGTCCCCGGGCCTCACCTTTTGCCTTCACGGAATACCGTCCGGCTGGAGCCGTGTTGTGCCTTTCGCCGAGAGGCGACCCACACACCGGCCTCAAGACCAGAACCCCCGCCGCATGCCGGCGGGGGTTCTGGTCGTTTCTGGGGCAAGGTCGTTTCTGGGGCAGACTGGCGGCCATGAGTCTCGCCGCGCACCTGGAAGACCTCGGCCGCCCCCTGATCGAGGAACAGCTCAAGCACCCCACCGTGGCGGGCATCGCCCAAGGGGACCTGGACGAGGCGGTGTTCCGCTCCTGGCTCGAACAGGACTACCTCTATCTGCACGACTACGTGCGCGTGTTCTCCCGCCTCGCCTGGCAGGCCCCCAACGCCCACGTGGGCGACCTCGTCGACCTCGCCTACTCGACCTTCCACGACGAACTCGACCTGCACCGCTCGCTCTCCGCCGGGTTCAACGCCGACCTGGACGGCGCCGAGAAGGGTCACGCCTGCGTCGCCTACACGTCCTTCCTCCTGGACAGCGCCGCCGTCTACACCGAGGGCCTCGCCGCCCTCTACCCCTGCATGTGGGGCTACTCCACCCTCGGCCAACGCCTCGCCGAAAACCCGCCGTCCGAACCCCGCTACCGCCGCTGGGTGGACACCTACGCCGACCCCGGCTTCGCCGACCTGACCCGCCGCATCGCCCAGATGATCGACGAGTCCGACGCCGACCGCGAAACCGCCGAACGCTTCTTCCTGGAGGGCATGCGCCACGAACTGGCCTTCTGGGACGTCCCCCTGTGACCCACATCCCGGCTCGCGGGTTTGTGTCCGGTGTAGAGCGTCAAGTCGTGGGCTGGGGGACGAGAGCCGCCGGGTAGTCGGTGTAGCCCTCGGCGTCGCCGCCGTAGACGAGGCTCGGGACGTGCGTGGCAAGAGGGGCGCCCGTGGCGAAGCGGTGCGGGAGGTCGGGGTTGGCGATGAAGTGGCGGCCGAAGGAGAAGACGTCCGCCAGGCCCGCCGCCACCACGACCTCGCCGGCCTTCTGGGATGTGGGGTGGGGGCCGTTGAAGTTGCCGATCAGGGTGCCCGACCAGCGTGGACGCAGGTCGGCCAGCGCCCCGTAGGCGCCGCGCTCGATGACGTGGAGGTAGGCGAGGCCGAGCCGGTCGAGGGTGTCGACGAGCGTCCGGTAGGTGCCTTCCGGGTCCTCTTCGGCGATCTCGTTCTCCGGGTTGTGCGGTGAGATGCGCAGCCCGACGCGTTCTGGACCCACCTCGGCGGCGACGGCCTCCACGACGTCCACCGCGAACCGCAGGCGGCCGGTGCGGGAGCCGCCGAACCGGTCGGTGCGCCGGTTGGTGTTCTCGGCGAGGAACTGCTGGACGAGGTAGCCGTTCGCGCCGTGCACCTCCACGCCGTCGAACCCGGCGCGGATCGCGTTGCGCGCCGCGGCGGCGAAGTCGGCGATCGTCGCCTCCGCCTCGGCGGTCGTCATGGCGCGCGGCGTGACGTGCTCGACATCGCCCTGGCCGGTGTAGATCGGCTCGCCCTCGATCCGGACGGCGGACGGGGCGCGGGGCGTCGCCCGGCCCGGCAGGTTGAGCGGGTGCGTCATCCGGCCCACGTGCCAGAGCTGGGCGAAGATCGTCCCGCCGGCCGCGTGGACGGCGCCGGTCACCTCGCGCCACCCGGCGACGTGCGCGTCCGTGACCAGGCCGGGGATGCCGGGCCCGCCCTTGCCGAGGACGTGCGGCCACAGCCCCTCGGTGACGATCAGCCCGGCCGTCGCGCGCTGCGCGTAGTAGGTGCCGGTCAGCGGGTGCGGCACGCCGGTCGCGTCGTCCGCACGGCCGCGCGTCATCGGCGCCATCACGATCCGGTTGGGCAGCGACAGGTGCGGGCCTGCGTAGGGGGTCAGCAGCGGGCTGCTCATCGGCTTCGCCTTTCCGGCGCGGTGGCTTCTGCCGGGAGCGTGCCGGCGGGGTAGGGCTCGCGTTCGATCATGCTCGGCTCCTTATTTTACATGTACATGCATGGATTGTATGTGCATGCAGATATTGGCACTGCAGGTAAGGTGGTGTCAACCAGGAAGCGGGTGTGAGATGAGCGTGGACGAGAAGGCGGCGGACGGCCCGCTCTGGGACGGTGTCGTGACCCTCCACGGACGCGTCGAGAGTCGGCTCGCCAAGGCCGTGCAGAGCCGCCACGGCATCGGCCTCTCGGAGTACCGCGCGCTGTGCCGCCTGTCCCGCGCCGACGACGGCGAGCTGCGCATGCAGGAACTGGCCGACCTCATCGGCCTCAACCAGAGTTCCGTCAGCCGCCTGGTCGCCCGGCTGGAATCCGCGGGCCTCACCCGCCGCGACATGTGCCCCAAGGACCGCCGCGGCGTCTACACCGTCATCACCGACGAGGGCCGCGCCGTCCAGCGAAAGGCGGCCCCCACCTACGCCGAAACGCTCACCGCAGCCCTCGACGACGCCGCGAACGACCCTGCCCTCGCCCCGCTCCTGGCCACCCTGCGTCCCTGACCCGATCGCCTGCACGCCTGTTTCTCGTGAAACAGGCGTGGCGAGCCGTATGCGCGAGCGCGCGGTCCCCGGGTGGGGGCCGCGCGCTCGTGGGTGCGGTCAGTTCTGCGTCGTCAGGGGCTTGAAGCGGCGCAGGCGGAGGCTGTTGCTGACCACGAAGACCGACGAGAACGCCATCGCGGCGCCCGCGATCATCGGGGTGAGCAGGCCGGTCGCCGCCAGCGGCAGGGCCGCCACGTTGTAGGCGAACGCCCAGAACAGGTTGCCCTTGATCGTGCCGAGCGTGCGGCGCGACAGGCGGATCGCGTCGGCCGCGGCCCGCAGGTCGCCCCGCACCAGGGTCAGGTCGGACGCCTCGATCGCCACGTCCGTCCCGGTGCCCATCGCGAGGCCCAGGTCGGCTTGGGCGAGCGCGGCGGCGTCGTTGACCCCGTCGCCGACCATCGCCACCGTCCTGCATTCGGACTGGAGGCGCTTGACGACGTCCACCTTGTCCTGCGGCAGGACGTCGGCGATGACCTCGTCGATGCCGACCGTGTCCGCGACCGTCCGGGCCACCTTCTCGTTGTCGCCGGTCAGCAGGACCGGGCGCAGGCCGAGCCCCTTGAGCTGGTCGATCGCCTCCCGGGAGGTCGGCTTGACCTGGTCCGCGACGGTGATCACCGCGCGGGCCGCGCCGTCCCAGCCGACCGCGACGGCGGTGTGGCCGAGCGACTGCGCCTTCTCCATGGCGCGCTCCAAGTCGGGCGTCAGGTGCTGCGCCCATTCGGCGAGCAGCTGCGGACGTCCCGCGAGGACGCCGTGACCGTCCACCATTCCCTGGACGCCGAGGCCCTCGATGTTGGCGAAGTCCTCGACCGTGCCCAGCTCGCCGACCCGTTCGGACGCGCCGCGCGCGATCGCCTGGGCGATCGGGTGCTCGGACGCGTTCTCCAGCCCCCCGGCCAGCCGGAGCACCTCGTCCTCCGACACGCCGTCGGCCGTGATGACGTCGACCAGGGCCATGCGGCCGGTGGTGACGGTGCCCGTCTTGTCCAGGACGACCGTGTCGATCGCGCGGGTCGACTCCAGCACCTCGGGGCCCTTGATCAGGATGCCGAGCTGCGCGCCGCGTCCCGTCCCGACCATGAGGGCGGTCGGGGTGGCCAGGCCGAGCGCGCACGGGCAGGCGATGATCAGCACGGCGACCGCGGCGGTGAACGCGCCGGCGAGGGGTTCGCCGGTGCCGATCCAGAAGCCGAGCGTGCCGACCGCGAGCGCGATCACGATCGGGACGAAGATCCCGGAGATCCGGTCGGCGAGCCGCTGCACCTGCGCCTTGCCGGTCTGCGCCTCCTCCACCAGCCGCGCCATCTGGGCGAGCTGGGTGTCGGCGCCGACGCGGGTCGCGCGCACCAGCAGGCGGCCGCCCGCGTTCACGGTCGCGCCGACCACGGTGTCGCCCGGCCCGACCTCGACCGGGACGGACTCGCCGGTCAGCATGGACGCGTCCACGGCGGACGAGCCCTCCGCGACCGTCCCGTCCGTGGCGATCTTCTCGCCGGGACGGACGACGAACACGTCCCCCACGGAGAGGCTGTCGACCGGGATGCGCTCCTCGCGTCCGTCCCGGATGACCGAGACGTCCTTCGCGCCCAGTTCGAGCAGGGCGCGCAGCGCGGCGCCGGCGCGGCGCTTGGACCGCGTCTCGAAGTAGCGTCCGGCCAGGATGAACATGGTCACGCCGGCCGCGGCCTCAAGGTAGATGTTCATCGACCCGTCCGAGCGGGTCATCGAGAACTCGAAGCCGTGCTTGATGCCCAGCTCGCCGGCGGTGCCGAAGAACAGCGCCCACAGCGACCAGCCGAACGCGGCGATCGTGCCGAGCGAGATCAGCGTGTCCATGGTCGCCGCGCCGTGCCGCAGGTTGATCGCCGCGGCCCGGTGGAACGGCCAGCCCGCGTACACGACGACTGGCGCGGCGAGCGTCAGCGACAGCCACTGCCAGCCTTCGAACTGGATCGCCGGGATCATCGCCATCGCGATGACCGGCACCGACAGGACGACCGACGTGATCAGCCGCTGGCGCAGCGGGCGCAGCCCGTCGTCCGGCTCCGCCGGGGAGTCGGCCGCCGGCGCGGCCGGGAGCGCGGCGGTGTAGCCGGCCTGCTCGACCGTGGCGACCAGCTCGTCCGGAGACACCCCCGCGGCGAACTCGACGCTGGCCTTCTCGGTGGCGTAGTTGACCGTCGCGGTCACGCCGTCCATCTTGTTGAGCTTCCGCTCGATGCGGTTGGCGCACGACGCGCACGTCATCCCGCCGATCGCCAGCTCGATACGCTCGGACTCGACATCCGTGCTCATCGCTCCTCCTTTGCCTCGATCGTGCGGTCAGTGCGTGTGCGGCTGGTCATCGTGCGCCGGCTCTTCCGCCGGTACCCCGGCATCGCCCGCCTGCACGGTGAATTCGGCGGTGCGGACCTCGCCGCCGTGCTTGAAGTCCAGGTAAAGACGGTATGCGCCGGCGCTCGGTGCCTCAGCGAAAAACGTGATGCCGGGGCCCGGCTTCGTCTCGCCGTCCCCCGGCTCCCCGTCCGGGTGGACGTGGAGGTAGGCGAGGTCGCCCTGCCGCAGCGCGACCAGGTGCCCGTACGCCTCCAGGTACGGCTGCAGATCGGTGACCGGCTTGCCGTCCTTGCTCACGGTGAGGGTGAGTTCGGTGGACTTGCCGGGAGTGAGCCCGCCGGTGAGCCTGACCTCGTACCCGTCCACCTTCGCGACCCGCTCGGGCTGCGGCAGCGGGGTGCGCCGCATGTCGCCCGGGGCGAAGACGTCGGTGCCGAGGGTCAGCTGGCGGGCCGCGCCGTCCGGCTGGACGTCGGTGAAGAACCGGTACACACCGGGCTTCGGCAGCTCGATGGGGACGGTCCAGACGCCTCCCCCGATCTCGGTCGGGTGCAGATGCTGGAAGCCGGACAGGTCGCGCTGCGCGACGATCAGGTGCAGGCGCTTGCCGTGCAGCGGCGTGAAGCCGGTGACGGGCTTGCCGTCCGGTCCGTTGATCGTGAACCGGAAGTCGGTCTTCTCGCCGGGGGTCACGATCGTCGTGCGCGGGGTCAGCGTGTAGCCGTCCTCGGACACCTGGAGCCCGCCGGGCGCGTGCCCTGCGGCCGCGCCGCCGTGCCCGCCGGTGCCGTGCCCGCCGGTGCCGCCCTCATGGGACGCCATCTCCGCCGTGCCCCCGATGGGACCGGCCGCCTTGCCGACCCCGGCGGCGCCGCCGAAGACGACGGCGAGGCCCAGGGCGTACACGCCGACCTTTGTCGCGCTGTTCATGCCGTTTCACTCCGCTCGATCTACGTCGGGGCGCGCCCCGGAGGGCGCGCACCCGGTCATGACTGCTGCAGCTGGTATCCGGCCTCTTCGACGGCGTCCTTGACCCGGGCGTCGTCGAGGGGTGCCTCGCTGGTGACGGTGACGCTGCCGGTCTTCAGGTCGACGTCCACGGCGGTCACGCCGGCGATCTGCTCGACCTCCTCGGTGACCGAGCTCACGCAGTGGCCGCAGGTCATCCCGGTGACGGTGTAGGTGGCGGTGCTCATCGGCATCTCCTTCGCTCATTACCCCTAGGGGGTATATCGACGGCTTAATGCTGTCATAACCGGACGCCCCTGCCAACCCCTAGGGGGTACCCGTGTATTTCGAGATCTGGGTCACAGCGACCCCCGGGGTTGTCCACAGGGCTGTGGACGACGTTCCGGCAGCGCGGCTCGTCGCGGATACTGAAGCCATGCCTGAGCTACCTGAGGTGGAGGCGCTGGCGGGGTTCCTGCGCGAGCGCGTGGTCGGCCATGCCGTCGCCCGCGTCGATGTTCTCGCCATCTCCGCGCTGAAGACGTACGACCCGCCGATCACCGCGCTCGGCGGGCTGACCGTCACCGGCGCCGCCCGGCATGGCAAGTTCCTCGACCTGGACGTCGACGGGGTGCACCTGGTGATCCACCTGGCCCGCGCCGGGTGGCTGCGCTGGCGGGACGAGATCCCGGCCAGGCCCGTCCGGCCCGGGGGCAAGATCCCGCTCGCGCTGCGCGTCCACCTGGACGACGGCTCCGGCTTCGACCTCACCGAGGCCGGCACGAAGAAGGGCCTCGCCGTCTACGTCGTCCGCGACCCGTCCGACGTGCCGGGCGTCGCCACGCTCGGCCCCGACCCACTGGACGACACGTTCACGACCGAGGCGCTCGCCGGGATCCTGAACGGCAAGCGCACCCAGATCAAGGGGCTGCTGCGCGACCAGCGGGTGATCGCCGGCATCGGGAACGCCTACTCGGACGAGGTCCTGCACGTGGCGAAGATGTCCCCCTTCAAGATCGCCGCAACGCTCACCGAAGAGGACGTCGCCGTCCTGCACGACGCGATCGTCACCACTTTGCGGGACGCGGTGGAGCGCTCGCGCGGCCTCGAAGCCCAGGACCTCAAGGGCGAGAAGAAGACCGGCCTCCGCGTGCACGGGAAGGCCGGCCAGAAATGCCCGGTCTGCGGCGACACGATCCGCGAGGTGTCCTTCGCCGACTCGGCCCTCCAGTACTGCCCGACCTGCCAGACCGGTGGCAAGCCGCTCGCCGACCGCCGCATGTCCCGCCTCCTCAAGTGAACCGGCCCGGCTGAATCCGGCCGGGCGCGGCGGGGAGGCGGCGTATCGTGTCGCGAGCGAACCCCCCGCTGATCACCTCGGTCAGGAGCCGCCATGGGATACCCCCCGCCCCCCCCCGCCGGACCGGGGCGGCCCGGCTACGGTCCGCCGCCCCGGTCCGACGGGTGGGGGCGGGGGGTATTCCATGGCTGTCCCATATACACATCTCCGAGCACCCGCAGAGGAGT
>NZ_JABXFD010000475.1 GCF_013372625.1 Actinomadura sp. BRA 177 | reverse complement strand
GGTGCGGCGGTCGCCGTCCCGGCCTTCGCTCCGCCGCGCCGCAGCCGTCCGGCCGCCGCGAGGAGCGCCATGGCGCCGGCGAGGAGCGCGGCGGCGACGATCCCGTCCGTCCAGTAGTGGTTGGCCGTCACGACCACCACGAGCACCGTCGCCGGCGCGTGCAGCGCGACCGCCCAGCGCCACGGGCTGCGCGACACCCGGACCACTGCGACCGCCACGAGGAGCGCCCATCCGATGTGCAGCGACGGCATCGCCGCGTACTTGTTCGCGATCCCGTCCGCCGCCGCCGGGTACGCGGACGGCCCCACGGTCAGCATGGTGTCGACGGCGCCGATCCCGGCGAGCCTCGGCGGTGCCAGCGGGAACAGCATGTGCACGACCAGGCCCGCCGCCGTCAGCACCACCAGTTCGTTCCGCACCCGGGCGTAGGACGGCCGGTGCCGCACGTAGAGCCAGATCAGCAGCAGGGCCGTCCCCGGGAAGTGAACGCCGACGTAGTACACGTTCGCGAGGAACGCGGTGTGCTCCCATCCGAGCGCCCAGTGCTGGAACGCGACCTCGCTCGGCAGCCACGGCCGTTCGAATCCCCACAGCCACGCGGCGTTCGCCATGGCCTGGCCGGGGCCCTGCTCGACCAGCGTCCGGCCCCACTTGTAGAACGCGAACAGGGCCAGCAAGAGGCCGACCTCGACGAGCAGCGGCCGTGCTCCGCTCCTCAGCACTCCACGTGCCGCCGCCGTGCTGACCATGGTGCCCCTCCCCGTGCCGGTGTTCCCGTCCATCACAACCTTCGCGTCCGACACTTCGGGGGGCACTGGGCCCACCTCCATGAAAACCGGAGGAAAGGTCCATCCCGGGGGTGGAGTTGACCCCACCCCTCCCGTAGATTCCGCAGCGTGATCACCGGCGGATGGCTCAACCCGCCCGCCGCCGTCGCGGAGGACGGTTCCGCGCTCCTCGTGACCGCGGTGAAGGGGAGCGACTTCTGGCGGACGACGTCCTACGGCTACGACCGCGACGGCGGCCACGCCCTGCTGTCGCCGTTCGCCCCCGAGGCCGCGGTCGAGGTCGCGTTCATCGCCGACTACGACCATCAGTTCGGCCAGGCGGGCATCCTCGTGCGCCTGGACGAGAGGACATGGATCAAGGCGGGCATCGAATACTGTGACGGCGCCCTCCAACTGGGCGCGGTGGTGACCGCCGGCGCCTCCGACTGGTCCTCGGCCCCCGTTCCCTGGCACGGCCGCGAGATGACGCTCCGGGCGAGCCGCTCGGGCGACGCGGTCACCGTCCGGGCCCGCGCGGGCGGCGACCCGTGGCAGATGATCCGGCTGGCCCCCTTCCCGCCCGGCGTCGAGGCCGCGGCAGGCCCCTACTGCTGCGCCCCCGAGCGCGCGGGCCTCACCGTCCGGTTCACCCGCGTGACCGCGGGCCCGCCCGACGTGGCCCTGCACCCATAGGCACCCAAGCACTTACTTGGTAAGCTCCTGCGGACAAGCGCGGGAGGGATGCCACATGACGGTCGCGCCGGTGATCGAGGAATGCGCGGGATGCGGCCCGGGAGCGCGGCTCGCCGCCCGGTTCATGCGCCGCGTCGTGCGCCCGCTCGTCGAGCGCCTCCCGTGGACCCCGTTCAGCCTGCGCTTCGTCCCGCTGATCGACCTGGGCGCGGCCCTCCTACTGCCGCCGCGCGGCACCAGGGCCGCCGCGGTGAAGGGCCTCGGCTGCGGCGCCGAATGGGTGCGCGGCCCCGGCGTCCCCACCGGCTCCCGCCGGGTGGTCCTCTACTTCCACGGCGGCGGCTTCGTCGCCTGCGGGCTGCGCACCCACCGCCGGATGATCGCCCGCATCTCCCAGGCCGCGGGCATGCCCGTCCTGTCGGTCGCCTACCGGATGCAGCCGCGCGTCCCGATCCAGACGTCCATCGACGACTGCGTCGGCGCCTACCGGTGGCTCCTGGAGACCTACGATGCGGACGACATCGTGGTCGCCGGCGACTCCGCGGGCGGCTACCTGGCCTTCATGGCCCCGCTGCACGCCCTCCGCGACGGCCTGCCCCGCCCCGCCGGCATCGCCGCCCTGTCGCCGTTCGCCGACCTGGACATCGCCCCGAAGACCGCCCACGCCAACGCGGCCCTCGACCCCTTCGTCCCGGCGCACCGCCTGTGGGACATGGTCCGCACCTGCTTCCCCGGCGCCGAGCCGACCGACCCGTGGCTCTCCCCGGTGCACGCCGACCTCACCGGCCTGCCGCCCGTCCTCATCCAGGCCGGCGCGATCGAGGTCCTCCTCGGCGACGCCGAGTTGATGGCGGAGCGCCTCGGCGCCGCGGACGTCCCCTGCACCCTCCAGATCTGGGAGGGCCAGGTCCACGTCTTCCAGGTCTTCGCCGACATCTCCCGCGAGGGCCTCGTCGCGATCAAGGAGATAGGCGCCTTCGCCCGCCGCGTCACGAACGCGAGCACCCCGCAGAAGGCCGCCTAGCGCGACCCGGCCGGACGCCCCTCGGCCCCTGGTGGATGCGGCTCGCGTGCTTGCCGCTCTTCCTCGTGCACGGCGTCCTGGCGGCCGGGGCATCGGACTGGTCCGGGACGATCACCACGGTCCTCGCGGCCGTCCTGGGCGTCCTGCTGGCCGTGACCTCCCTCCTGGTCGCGTGGACGGGCCGCCTCCCCATCATGCTCACGTGCGTCGCAGCCTTCGCGGCCTGGACGGCCGCCGCCCTAACGACGGGCCCGGGCTACACGGCCCTGACCGGCGGAGCCCCGATCGCCGTCCTCCTCGCAACGGGCTGGCTCCACGAAAAGACCACCCGCGCCCACCCCGCCGCATGAACTGACGGCGGGTTCCGAGCGAGGCGGAGGAGGGGCGAGTTCGACGGTCTCGGACCTTGGCCGGCCGTGGTGTTGCCGATAGCCTCCCCGCCATGCACCGCAGCCGACTGGTCGGGATCCTCATTGACACGCCTGCCGCGCACGCAGGAGCGGCGGCGGACTTCTGGTCCGCGGCGCTGGGCGCCCAGGTGTATCCCGCGCCGGGCGAGGAGCAGTTCACGGTACTGGCGGGCGCGGTCTCCGGGCTGTTCACCGTCGTCCAGGCGGTCGACGACGCGCCGCGCTACCACCTCGACATCGAGACCGACGACCTGGCGGCGGAGGTGGCCCGCCTGACGGCGCTGGGCGCGGAACCGGTGTCGAGCTGGCAGGAGGCCCATACTCTGCGGGCGCCGGGAGGCCACCTGCTCTGCGTGGTGCCCGTGCACAGCGCCCCCGAGACGTTCGCCGAGTCGGCCCGCACCTGGCCGTGAGCCCGGTGCGGCGCCGCGGCCGTCCAACGTGCATGCTCCTCACCGAGGGGCGGCTCCGGGGGTCAGGTGCGCCAGTGGCCGACCAGTTCGGCGTACAGGGGGTTGCGTTCCAGGAGCGTCTCGTGGGTGCCGTGGACGGGGACCGGGCCGTCCAGGAGCAGGACCCGCTGGGCGCGCTCGGCGGAGCTGATGCGGTGGGCGATGACGATGAGGGTGCCGCCGCGTCCGGCGAGGGCCAGTTCGGCGCGGGCCTCGGCGGCCGGCTGGAGGTGGCTGGTCGCCTCGTCCAGCACGAGGACCGCGGCGGGCGACAGGTAGGAGCGCGCCAGGGTGATGAGCTGTCGTTCGCCGTGCGAGAGGTCGCCACCGCCGGGCGGTAGGTCCGCGTCGTATCCGCCGAGGCGGTCCACCGTGTCCGCCAGCCCGACCGCGGCCACGGCCTCGTCGAGCTGTCCGGCGGTGGCGTCCGGGCGCAGGTAGGCGAGGTTGTCGCGCAGCGTCCCGGCGAAGACGTAGGTCTCCTGCGGGATGAGCGTGACCGCCGACCGCAACTGGCCGGGATCGAGGCGCCCGAGCGGAACGCCGCCGAGTGCGACGCGCCCCCGCTGCGGCGCCAGCAGGCCGGTGAGCAGGTTCGCCAGCGTGGACTTGCCGGTGCCGCTGGGACCGACCACCGCCAGGTGCGTGCCCTCCGGGACGCACAGGGACAGCTCCCGGACGACGGGGGCGGCGTGCGGAGAGTAGGCGAAGGTGATCCGGTCGGCCTCGATGCCGAAGGAGTGGGCGATCGCGCCGGCCGGGGGCGGCGTGGCGCGCGGGGCGCAGATCTCGGCCAGCCGGCCGAGGATCACCGCGAGGCTGAGCAGCAGGGTACCGCCGGCGTCCACGAGGACGGTGATGCCCGGCTGCAGCCCGGTGACCAGGTACCCGGCCGCCCCCGCGATCTCCCCGGCGGTGAACCCGCGGGCGGTCAGGTACGGGGACAGGACGAGCAGCGCGAGCAGCGGCAGGTGCACGCCGAGCACCAGCACGGGCAGCCGGACGAGCCGGGTGAGGGCGTACGCGCGCAGCGCCCCGGCCTGCGCGTCGATCACCGCGCCGACGGTGCCGGCCGCGCGCTCCTCGGCGGCGCACGCGCTGACGTCCCGGACGCCGTGCACGACCACCGCGGCGGTCTCGCCGATCCGCTCCGCCTCCCGGACGACGGCCAGGTAGCGGCGGAACTGCAGCCTCACGGTGGCCGCGAAGACCCCGAGCGCGAGCGCCACCGAGAGGCCGGCCGCCAGCGCGAGCGGCGGCGCCAGCAGGGCCAGGCCGAGCAGCGCCGCGACCCCCGCCGACAGCAGCTGCCGGACGT
>NZ_JABXFD010000474.1 GCF_013372625.1 Actinomadura sp. BRA 177 | reverse complement strand
GGCTCCGCGCGGACAGGGGCGGGGGCGGTGGCCAACGCGTGGTGCGCGTCTGCCAGCCATCCCGGCACCCGGTCGCTCAATACCCCACCCGGCACCATGCCGAGCAAGGAGCGAGCCGCGTCATTGATTCGTGTAACGGACCCGGTCGCGTCCACGGCGAGCACCGGATACGGAGCAGGACCCAGCGCCGGGCCGAGAACGTCGTGGGGACCATCAGTGCTTTGGGTGATTTCCATCACTGTCAGAGGCTGCGGCGGACCACTTCCCTTCCTGAGCAAAGCCGCCGAACGAGGACCTTGTCCTCTCACCCCACCTTAACCACAAAAAGACACTTGCCGGAAGGCAAGGAAGCATTCGGTGCTGCTCGCGAGGCCCGCACCTCCCTCGCGATCTCGCGGGTCCACCGGCCTCGATCAACGGTCTGGCCAGGTCACAGGCGTGTCGGCGACGCACATGATTGTTCGCATCGTCCGCGGGTAGCGTTGACGCGACGGGAGGTCGATTACGGCGATGGACGCTGCACGACACGAAATTACGGCTCTTGAGCAATCGTGGAACGACCCTTACGACCGGATTCGGCTCCAGGTCGAGCACCGCAACTCCTGCCTTCTCATCAAGGCAGCCGGAGAAATCGACCATCTCACGGCGAACGCGTTCCGTGACTACGTGATTTCCCATTGCGTCACTACTCGGCGAATCATCTTGGATTTGCAGGGCGTGACCTTCTGCGACTCCTCCGGACTCGGGGGGCTGGTGGGCATCTGGAAGGCCGCGACGGCGCACGACCGCCGGCTGGTGCTCAGCCGTCCGAGCCCGCTCTGCCACCGGATCCTGCAACGAACCGGCCTCGACGAGCACATCACGATCAGCGTCACCCTCCACCACGCTTTCGCGAGACTGTCCGCCGACCAGGGTGACCTGAAATCTGCGGGGAGCGGCCGCACGCCGCGCCGACGCGTCTCCTGAGCGGCAAGGAGCCGGGTAGGGTGGGACCAGGTTCCGCCCTGTGTCCGCGGATCGGTGCAAAGGATCTGCGAGAGGACCATTGTGGCGATTGACGGCGGCGACCCCGGAGACGGCCAGATGCCGGACCTCCCGGCTGCGCCCGCGTCCGACCACCTCACCACCGCCGAGACAAGTCAGCGGCTGGTCCTGGCCGCCGGAAAGCTGTCTCGTGCGCTGTGTTCGATGGCGGCGCTCTCGGCGGCGGACGGTGCGGCGTTGATGCTGGCCAACGAGGCGAACGGGCTGCATGCCGTGGGCGGGTCCACAGCCGAGGGACTGGAACTGGAGTACGCCCAGGAGTTCGAACGGGCCGGGCCCGCGCAGGAGTCCGTGGCCGCCGATCAGCCCGTGGCGGTGAACGATCTCGCAGATCAGGCCGGCCCGGCATACGCACAACTGGCCCGCCGAGCGGCACCGGTACGCGCCGTGCTGTCGGTACCCGTCCGGCTCGACGGCGCCGTCATCGGCGCGCTGGACTTCTACCGGCGCACGCCCGGCACATGGACCGACGAACAGATCGCGCTCGGCGAGCACCTGGCCGACACCGCCGCCAACCTGGTCGCAAGGCTCGCGGCGCACCCATGAGCACACGAACGCGGACGGCCGTGGCGCGGCCGCACCCCGGCGACCCCGGGCCCGCCGTCCAAGGATGTGAAGCATGATGCATATCGACGTCGAAGCGCTGGGCGCCAGCCTTGAGCGGCTGCGCGAAACCCCGCACGAGACCGACGTCGCGCGGGCCCTGCAGCGGGTGGTCAGCTCGGTGGACCGGCTGTTCGGCTACGACGGCGCCGGCATCATGCTCATCGACCAGAAGGAGCAGCTGCTCTCGATCGCGGCGTCCGATGAGGCGGGACGCTCCCTGGAGGAAGCCCAGGCCCAGGCCGAAGAAGGGCCGTGTTACGACACTTACGTCCTGGGTCGCCCCGTCCACACCAAGGACGTGCGCTCGGACACCCGCTGGCCGCACCTCACGCAGGTCCTCGACGTACGGGTGCGGGCGGTGGCGGGAGTGCCGATCCTGCTGGGCGGCAGCCCGGTCGGCACCTTGAACGTCTACCGGTCCCAGCCCTACGGATGGGACGACTCCGACATGTCGGCGCTGCGCGCCTACGCCGACCTCGTCGGTGAGCTGATGGCGGCCGCGCTGTCGTCCCAGGAGCACAGCGTCACCGCCGCCCAGCTGCAGTACGCGCTCGACTACCGCGTCGCCATCGAACGCGCCATCGGCTACCTCATGGCCACCCACGGCGTGGACGCCGTGGCGGCCTTCAACCGGCTGCGCAAACAGGCACGCGACAGCCGCCGCCGCGTCGCCGAACTGGCCGCAGAGATCCTCGGCGGTGACGCCTAGCACCATCAGGTTCCAATCCACCCGATCCGTTTCACCGGCGCGTCCTCTTTGCACGGGCGCGCCACGTTCGCTCCATCTCGGTCCGGCCCCTGACCCTGCCCGGTCCCGGAGATCCCCGCACTTTTGGAGGCTCTGTGACCCCGGCAAACGATCACCCGTACACCCCGGCATCCCGGCCCAGCGGGCCGACGCCATCGACCACCGCCACCCCCGGCACCGTCTCCTGCGCCGGGGGCGCACTGCTGGTGGCGGTCGACGTCCGTCCATACGACTCCACGGCCGAGTTGCGCCTGCGCGGCGAACTCGACGCGGCCGCCTCCGAGGACCTGCGCCGCCTCATCGGCGCGGTGATCGACCGACACGACCCGCACCGGCTGCTGCTCAACCTCTCCGAGCTGAGCTTCGCCGACTCCAGCGGCCTGGCCGTCCTGGTGTGGGCACACCAGGTCATGACCGGCCACGGCCGCCAGCTGCGCCTGCACCACCCGCAGTCCCGGGTGCTGCGCATCATGAACATCGCCGGACTGCACAACCGCCTGCACATCACCGAAGCGAACGCAGCCGTTCGCCGCCGTTCGCCCGACTCAAACCGGCCGCCCGCCTGACGGACGGCAGCCATCGCCGAGGCCGACCCGCGCCAAGTAGCTACATCGGTTGCGGTGGGCCTCCTCCCCCTCGGGCGACGCCGCACAGGGCGTCCCTGTGCGGGCGCGGCACCGATGTCGTAGACGTCAGGTCGCCAGGCGGAGGTGGGGACCACGCCCGGTTCCAGCACCTCCGCTTCCTTCGTAGTAGCGCGCGATCTGGTCGGGGCTGCGCAGCACCACGTCTATGGAGGAATACCCGGATCAGACGCCCAGGACGGCTTTCGCGGTCAGGAAGTAGATGATCAGACCCGGTGGCGTCCACGAACGTGGTGACCATCGGGGCGGAGACGACCGCAGGGGTCGATCCCTAGCTGCTTGGGCAGCAGCGGCATGGCGCCTGTCCCTGCCGAAAACCTCGTCCAAGCAGGTCATGCGGCATATTCGTACTCGTTGAGGATTCCGCCCAGCCGTTGCGGTGTCCGGATGCTCAGGTGGGCGATCTCGTCGCGTTCGGTGATCGGTGGAGGCAGCGGCTTCAACGGGCGGGCGTTGGCGATGCCCTGATGAGGCCGATGCTCATTGTAGAAGGTCTCGAACTCGCCGAGTGCGTGGAGCAGGTGCCGCTGGTTCCAGATCAGCGTGCGGTCGAGGAGCTCGCGGCGGCACGTCTGCACCGACCGCTCCATGACCGCGTTCATCCTGGGCATCCGCACCCCGGTGAGCACCCCTCGGATACCCGCATCGGCCAGGACGGCGTCGAACACCTCGGGGAACTTGCCATCGCGGTCGCGGATCATGAACCGCACCCGGCAGCCGGCGTCCTCCAGGTCCATGACCAGGTTCCGCGCCGCTTGGGTCACCCACGCTGCGGTCGGGTGGCCGGTGGCACCCAGAACCCGGATGCGGCGGGTGTGGTGCTCGATGACCGCCAGCACGTACATGCGGGTGCCGGTAAGAGTCACGGTCTGAAGGAAGTCACACGCCAGCAGCGCCTCGGCCTGGGAACGCAGGAAGCGGACCCAGGTGGTGGCGGAACGCTCGGGTGCCGGGTCAATGCCAGCGTCGTTGAGGATCTCCCAGACGGTGGAGGCCGCGACCTTGACACCGAGCACCAGCAGTTCGCCGTGCACCCGCCGGTAGCCAGCCCGGGTTCTCCCGCACCAGACGAAGTACTAGCAGGCGGATGGAGCGAACGGTGGGCGGTCGGCTCGGCCGCTTGGTTTGGACCGGGCGCCATGCCGACCGGCGACTAGGTCCCGGTGCCAGCGCAGCACCATGTCCGGCCGCACGAACAGCCGCATCCGCCGCAGCGCGCCGGAAGGTAGCCGGTGCAGCAGCGCCGCCACAAGCGCCCGGTCCGCCGTAGTGAATCGCGCTCTCGTTCCGCCAAGCTGGCGCTCCAGCATGGCGATCTGATGCCGCGACACCAAGATCTCGGCGTCCTTGTCCCGATCGGTCATCGGAAGCAGACGCAGCACCGCGAACGTGTTGGTCACGGTCCGGTAGGCGGGTCAGCCCTGCCTCAGGGCTTCGGCCGAGCCATCGAGGACCAACGCGCCGCCGATGAGCGCGGACAGCACAGACTTATGGCATGCGGCGGTACATCCCCCCCCGAGACTCCGAGAACACGCGGGTCGCAGGTACTACATTCGCAGTTCTTGGGGGATGGGATCTCCGCGCTGCCGGTAGTGGCTGATCAGAGCGCGGGTCTGGTGGGTTCGGCGGAACAGTGACCAGTGCAGGACGTGGTCGATGGTGGTGGCGGC
>NZ_JABXFD010000035.1 GCF_013372625.1 Actinomadura sp. BRA 177 | reverse complement strand
GGGGGGGTCCGCCGGGCGGGCCCGGTGGGGCGCCGGACGCCTGTTGCGGAGCGCGGCGTGGCCGTCCGCGACCCCGGAAGCATTGGGGCGTAGGGCGCACGCCACCCCGACGCTCGCCCAGGCCGGCGCAGTCCGATGGAGCTTCTCGTAGTGGACGCCCCAGCCCGCGCCCAGCTTCGGCACGCGCACGCCCACGCGCAGTGCGTCCGGCTCCAGCGACGATGTCATCCAGTCGACGAAGAACTCCGACGCCGGGATCTCCCGCTCACCGCGCACGGACTGGACGCGGTGTTCCTCGTCCAGCCCGTGCGCGGTGAGCGGGAGACCCCGGCGTCGGAGTTCTTCGCCGACTGGATGACATCGTCGAGGGAGCCGGCCGCCCTGCCCGTGGGCGTGCGCGTGCCGACGCCGGGCGCGGGCCGGGGCGTCCACCACGAGACGGTCCATCGGACCGCGCGCGCGCGCGCGACCGCCGGGCGGGCGTCGGCCGCCCACCGCACATGGGCGCGGCCCGCCACCACG
>NZ_JABXFD010000473.1 GCF_013372625.1 Actinomadura sp. BRA 177 | reverse complement strand
CGACGTACGCGCTCACCGAGGCGCCGAGCGGGGGCGCCGCGCCCCCGGTCATCGGCACCGCCGCCGTCCTCGGCCTTGCCGCGCGCCCGCTCCAGCAGGACGAACGCGACGGCCGCTGCCCGGGGCGCGGCGGCCCGCGCCTCAGCCGATGCTGCCGCTGGGCGTGTTCTCCTCCCGGCAGTTCTCCGCCGTCAACATCGTCACGTTCCTCATGTACGGCGGGATGGGCGTGATGTTCTTCCTCGTCGTCGTCAACCTCCAGGTCGTGTCCGGGTTCTCGCCGATCGCGGCGGGGACGGCGCTGCTGCCGGTGACCGTGCTGATGCTGCTGCTGTCGGCGCGGGCGGGCGCGCTCGCGCAGAAGATCGGGCCGCGGCTGCCGATGACGGCGGGGCTGGTGGTGGCCGCCGCCGGGATGCTGCTCGTCGGCAGGCTCGGACGGGACGCCTCCTACGTCCGCGACGTCCTGCCCGCCGTGGTGGTGTTCGGGCTCGGGCTGTCGGCGGTGGTCGCGCCGCTGACCGCCACCGTCCTCGCGACCGCCGACGCCCGGCACGCGGGCGTGGCCAGCGGCATCAACAACGCGGTGGCGCGGGCCGCCGGGCTGCTGGCGGTGGCGGCGATCCCGCCGCTGGCCGGGCTGACCGGCGACGCCTTCAACGACCCGGCGGACTTCTCCCGCGGCTACTGGATCTCCATGGCGACGTGCGCCGTGCTGCTCGCCGCCGGCGCCGTGCTGAGCTTCCTCACCGTCCACGACGACGCGCTGCGCACCCCGTCCGGGGAGACGGTCGAGCCGGAGGGCAGGAGGCACTGCGCGGTCGGCGCACCCCAGCTGCAGCCGGAGCCGGACACCGTCCCGTCCGCCGAGGCGGCCGGGGGCCCGGCGCCCGGCCCGCGCGCCTGACCGGCCCCGGGACCGAAAGGCCCGGGGCCGATTCCGGCTATGTCCCGGACCGGAGCGGTTCGAGGGCATACGGTCGGCACATGAATCTGCGGCAGCTGCGCTATGTCGTGGCGACCGCCGACCACGGCACGATGACGTCGGCGGCCCAGGCTCTCTACGTGGCTCAGCCCGCGCTGTCGCGGGCCGTCCGCGAGCTGGAGCGCGAACTCGGCGTCGAGCTGTTCGCCCGCTCCGGCCGCGGCGTCGTCCTCACCCCCGTCGGCGAGCAGGTCGTCCGGCAGGCCCGCGTCGCGCTGGACGCCGTCGAGGCGATCGAGGGCCTGTCGGTCGCGCGGGCCAACGGGCGCGGCGCGGAGCTGCGCATCGCCGTCACCGCGTCGCTGGAGCCGGAGCTGACCGGGCGGCTCGTCCCCCGCTTCGCCCGCCACCAGCCGGCCGTCCGGGTCCGGGTGCTGCGCTGCGAGGACCGCGACCAGGTCGCGGCGGCGCTGCGCGCGGGCCGCGCCGACCTCGCGCTCACCGACCTGCCCGTCCCGGGCGACATGTCCGCGCACCCGTTCGAGCAGCGGGAGGTGGTGCTGGTGTCGCCGCCCGCGCTGAAGGTCCGCGAGCCGGTGCCGCCGGCCGCGCTGGACGGCATGCGGCTCGTCCTGCCCGCCCGCGGCACCGCGCTGCGCGCCGAGATCGACGCGGTGCTGCGCCGGGTCGGCGCGGCCCCGGTCGCCGCGGTGGAGTCCGACGAGCGGGGCGCGTGGCTCGGCTGGGTCCGCGCCGGGATGGGCTCCCTGCTGTGGTACCGCAACCAGATCGCGGACACCGAGGGCGTCGCGGTCCGCTCGTTCATGCCGCCGATCACCCGGATGATCGGGCTCGTCCACGCGCACCGCCGGCTGCCGCCCGCCGCCCGCGACTTCCTCACCTTCGCCAACGAGGCCGGCCGCGACACGCACTGACCGGCAACCGGAGCGGAGCGCCAGCGGAGTGGAGGGCGCCGGTCAGTGCGCTACGGGGGTGTGGGGGTCGTCCCCCACAATGACTCGACCCACCGGCGGGTGCGGTGCCCGTCATGTCATGATCTGGCGAGTGGAGACGACGCACGCACTCTGGCTGCTGGCCGTCCCGGTGGGGGCGCTGATGGTGGCCGCGGGGGCGCGGCGCGCCGGGCTGCCGGCTCCGCTGATCCTGGTGATCGCGGGTCTGGGGTTTTCGTTCGTCCCCGGCGTCCCCGAGTTCGAGCTCGACCCGGAGTTCGTCCTCTACGTGTTCCTGCCGCCGCTGCTGTTCGCGGCGGCCTGGCAGAGCTCGTTCAGCAACCTGCGCGACAACGGCTGGTCGATCGGGCTGCTGTCGGTGGGGCTGGTGCTGTTCACCACGTTCGCGGTGGGGTACGCGGCGCACCTGCTCATCCCGGGGCTGCCGCTGGCGGCGGCGCTCGTGCTCGGCGCGATCGTGGCGCCGCCGGACGCGGTCGCGGCGGTGAGCGTCGCGCAGCGCCTCGGACTGCCGCGCCGGACGGTGACGGTGCTGGTGGGGGAGAGCCTGTTCAACGACGCGACGGCGCTGACGGCGTTCCGGGTGGCGCTGATCGCGGCGACGGGGGCCGGGTTCACGCTGCTGGACGGCGTGGGGCGGTTCCTGTTCGCCGCCGCCGCCGGCGCGGCGATCGGGCTGCTGCTCGGCCCGCCGCTGCACTGGCTGCGCACCCGGATGCGCGACCCGCTGGTGGAGAACGGCATCGCGCTGGTGGCGCCGTTCGCCGCCTACCTGCTCGCCGAGACCGCGCACGCCTCCGGGGTGATCGCCGTGGTCGTCAGCGGCCTGTACCTCGGCCACCGGGCCACCGAGTCGGCGGCGGTGACCCGGCTGATCGGCCACTCGTTCTGGAAGGTCATGGTCTTCCTGCTGGAGTCGGTGGTCTTCCTGCTGATCGGGCTGCAGCTGCCGCCGGTGCTGCACAGCCTGTCGCACCGCGGCTGGCAGGAGCTGACCTGGTGGGCGGTCGCGGTCTTCGCGGTCACCGTCGCCGCGCGCTTCGCCTGGGTATTCCCCGCCTCGCAGATCCCCCGGCTGCTGTCGCGGCGGGAGCGGGCGACCGAGAGCCTGGGCTGGCGCGGCCTGACGGTGGTGTCGTGGGCGGGGATGCGCGGGGTGGTGTCGCTCGCCGCCGCGTTCGCCGTCCCGTTCACCGCGTCGGGCGCCCCGTTCCCCGGACGCGACCTGATCCTGTTCCTGACGTTCACGACCGTCCTCGGGACGCTGCTGGTGCAGGGGCTGACGTTCCCGGCGCTGATCCGCGCGCTGCACGTCGGCGGCGAGCGGGAGCGCTACACCGACACGGTCGCGGAGGCCGGCGCCCAGCACGCGGCGGCGCGGGCGGCGCTGGAGCGGCTGGAGGAGCTGAACGCGGCGGAGCGGCTGGACGAGTCGGTGGTGGAGCGGCTCCGGCAGCTGGCCGAGCACCGGCAGCTGCGCGCGTGGGAGCGGCTCGGCGGCGGGACGGGCCCGGAGGGCGAGGAGGTGCCGACGGCGACGTACCGGCGGCTGCGGCGGGAGATGCTGCGGGCCGAGCGGGAGGTGTTCGTCCGGATGCGGGACGAGCGGCGCATCGACGACGAGGTGCTGACCCGCGTCATGCACGAGCTGGACCTGGAGGAGGTCGCGCTCAACCGCGACTAGCGTGCCGCCCCGGCCACGGCGGGCACCGTGGCCGAGGCGCCGGGGCCGGTCAGGCCGACCCGTTGAGCGGCTGCTCGGGCAGCTCCACGGCGTAGGACTCCTTCACCACGTCCAGGTGGTGCCAGGACTCCCGCACCGTCGCGCCGGGCACGGACCTTATGGCGTCGAGCACGGCCACCAGCTCGGCGCGGGAGGCCGCCTCGGCCTGCCCGACGATGTCGTAGCGGCCGAACCCGGTCGCCAGGTAGCGGACGCCGTCCTGGGCGGCGACCGCCTCCGCGACCTTCCGCAGCCCGCCGGTCACCACCAGGCCGAACCCGCCGAGCTCGGCGGCGCCGAGGGCGAGCGGGTCGGCCAGCCCGGTGACCTGGATGACGCCGGTGCGCATGAGCCGGACCACCCGGGCCCGGGTGGCGGCCTGCGACAGGCCGATGACGTGCGCGAGCCGGGTGTAAGGGGCACGCCCGTCCCGCTGCAGCTCGTGCAGCAGCCGCCAGTCGATGTCGTCGAGGCTGACCTCGCCGAGCTCGCGCACCACCGCGTGCTTGTCGCGCACGGTGGACACCGACCGGAACACCTCCGCCGCGCGCACGCCGGGGACGGACCGGATCTGGTCCACCTCGGCCGCGAGCGCGGCGTCGTCGCGGGTGCGCACCTGCGCGACCAGGTCGTACGGGCCGGCGGTCAGCGCGGTGAAGCAGACGGCGGGCCGCTCGGCGACGGCCGCGGCCACCTCCCGGGCGGAGCCGTCCACGGTGACCGAGACGTGCCCGATCGCCTCGGCGCCGACCACGGCGGCGTGCACGATGCCGACGACGCGGACGACCTGCGTTTCGAGAAGGTGCTGCACCCGTGCCCGCACGGCCGTGCGGGAAAGCCCGACGCGATCGGCGAGCGCCTGGAAGGTGGCCCTGCCATCCCGCTGGAGCTCGCGGACGAGCACGGCGTCGACCGCATCCAGCACGGCTCTCCTCCTCGACTTCTGATGAATCGGTTTGTCGGCAACTGAAAGATCATTCCATTTAGGGACGGTTCGCCGTCAAATATTGATCTTGCTCGTGTTCGCCGTGCCCGGCGGCCGTCGAAGCGTCGGCGGCCGGCGGGCACGGCGAACACTGTCCCTTATACACATCCGCCGCTGCCTGCGCAGAGGCTATGCGAAGACCCGGGCGCCTCCGACTCACCACCAAAACCAACG
>NZ_JABXFD010000366.1 GCF_013372625.1 Actinomadura sp. BRA 177 | reverse complement strand
CCGCCGGGAAGGCGCTGCTGGCCCCCGCCGTCACCCGCCGCCTCATCGGCGAGTTCGCCCGGCTGCGGCCCGCCCGCCCGAACCGGACGTCCTGGACGCCCTCACCCCGCGCGAGACCGAGGTGCTGCGCCTGGTCGCCGGCGGCCTGGCCAACGCCGAGATCGCCGCCCGCCTCGTCGTGGGGGAGGAGACGGTGAAGACGCACGTCAGCCGGATCCTGCGCAAGCTCGGGCTCCGCGACCGCGTGCAGGCCGTCGTCGCCGCCTACGAGAGCGGCCTCGTCCGGCCCCGCACCGGCCGCTGAACCCGGACCGGCCGCTGAACCCGGACACGGGACGGGCCCGCGCCGTCACCGGCACGGGCCCGTCCCGCCGAAAGATTCCCTCGTTCGCTATGCGGACTTCCTGCGCCCCGCCCGCAGGATCGCCAGGCGCTCGGCGAGGACCTCCTCCAGGTCCTCCACGGTCCTGCGCTCCATGAGCATGTCCCAGTGGGTCCGCGGCGCCTTCCCCTTCTTGGCTTGGGGAAGCTCGCCGTCGACCCGCAGGGCCATGGCGCCGCAGCTGCGGCATTCCCAGGTCATCGGCACCTCGGCCTCGGCTGCGAGCGTCACGGTGAACCGGTGGCCCTTCGTACAGGTGTAGTCCACCTCTTGCCGAGGGGCCAGATCGGTGTTGCGATCATTCTCGTAGCTCGTCGCTCCGAGTCGGGTGCCGCGAAGTGCGCGCTCGGCCATCGTCACGTGCCTCCCAGACGGCTTGCGGTCTTGCCCTGACCAACGCTGAACACCCCGTCAAGATTCCCGCGCCCGGGGTGATCCAACCCTGCAGTTTCCGGCCGCCCCGGGCCGCCGCCGCCGAACCTGCGGCCGCGCGCGCTAGCCGCGCGACGTGAGCACCGCGTCGACCAGTCCGTACTCCTCGGCCTCCGCGGCGGTGAAGTACCGCTCGCGGTCCAGGTCGCGCCGCACCGTCTCGGTGTCGCGTCCGGTCGCCTCGGCCAGGATCGCCTCGGTCTGCGCCCGCAGCCGCAGCACCTCCCGCGCCTGGATGTCCAGGTCGGTGGCGTAGCCGCGGGACACCTCGATCGCCGGCTCGTGCAGTAGGATCCGCGCGCCGCGCAGCGCCTGCCGCCGTCCCGGCGAGCCCGCCGCCAGCAGCACCGCCGCCGCCGACCCGGCCTGCCCGACGCACGTGGTCTCGATCTCGGGCCGGACGTAGCGCATCGTGTCGCAGATCGCCAGCATCGCCGTCAGCGACCCGCCCGGCGAGTTGATGTACAGCGAGATGGGCCGGTCGGGGTCCATGCCCTCCAGCGCCAGCATCTGCGCGGTGACGTCGTTGGCGCTGATGTCGTCCACCGGCGCCCCGAGGAACACGATGCGGTCCTCGAACAGCCGGTTGTAGGGGTTGGTGTCCTTGCGGCCGTAGCTCGTCTGCTCCTCGTACTCGGGGACGAGGTACCGCCGTTCCGCACGTGTCATGTGCCCACCCGGTCGGTGCTGTCGATGACGTGATCCACGAAACCATAGTCGCGGGCCTCCTCCGCGGTGAACCACGCGTCCCGGTCCCCGTCGGCCTCGATCTGCTCCAGCGGCTGCCCGGTGTGGAACGCCGTGCGCTCCGCCAGGGTCCGCTTGAGGTAGAGCGACTGCTCGGCCTGGATCTTGATGTCGGACGCGGTGCCGCCGATCCCGCCGTGCGGCTGGTGCATCATCACCCGCGCGTGCCGCAGCGCGTACCGCTTGCCCCGCGTCCCCGCGCACAGCAGTGTCTGGCCCATGGACGCCGCCATGCCCATCGCCACGGTGGATATGTCGTTCGGGACGAACTGCATCATGTCGTAGATCGCCATGCCCGCGTCGACGACCCCGCCGGGCGAGTTGATGTAGAGGGTGATGTCGCGCTGCGCGTCCTGCGCGGCGAGCAGCAGCAGCTGCGCGTTGACCCGGTTGGCGAGCCGGTCGTCGATCTCGCTGCCGAGGAAGACGATCCGCTGCGCGAGGAGCCGCTCGTACAGCTGCGCGTCCGCCAGCTGCGGCATCTCCGCCACCTTGGCCCGCGACCTCCCCGTGAACGTCTCCGCCCGCCGCTCGCCGTCCCCTCGCCGTGGCTCGCCGCTCATGCGCCCTCCTCGATCATCTGTACAGTACGTACGCTATGTACTCATGCACGCTAACGCGGACGGGCCGGGGCGGCCAGGGGAAGAGCCGGTGTTTCGCTATACGATGAATCACGTGGATGTTCCGGTAACCGAAGCACGTGCCCAGTTCGCGGACCTGGTGAACCGGGTCGCCTACACCGGCGAGCCCGTCAAGCTCACGCGGCGCGGCAAGGTGATGGCCGCCCTGGTCTCCCCGGAGGATCTGGAACTGCTGGAGGCGGTCCGCGCCCAGCGCCTCGACCTGGAGGTCGGCGGCACGGTGCCGCCCGGGCAGCCGTCGCGTCCCGCGGAGCGGCCGCGTCCCGCGCCGCCGATGCGCATCGCGGCCGAGTACCGCCCGCCCGGCTTCAACCGCTAGGCGCGGTCACCCGGCAGGCGGGCGGCCGGGCCGGGGGTGTGCCAGAGGCCGCGGGCGGTCATGATCCGGCGGAGGGTCTGCAGGTCGTCGGTGATGATGCCGTCGATGCCCAGGTCCAGGAGGCGGGCCATGGCGGCGGGGTCGTTGACCGTCCAGGCGTGGACCTGCAGGCCGAGGCGGTGGGCGTGGTCGATGAAGGCCTCGGTGACGAAGGGGACGGGGCCGAGGCCGTAGGGGACCTGGGCGCAGGCGACGCCGGTGGCGGCGAGGCGGACGAGCTTGGCGGCGGGGCCGCCGTAGGACCGGGCGCGCAGCGCCATCAGGCCGCGCGGGCCGAGGGCCGTGCAGACGTCGCGGTCGGTGAACAGGGGGAGGCGGGCGCGCATCTGGGCCAGCCGGCGGGTGGAGAACGAGGTGATGCACACCCGGTTCCAGGCGCTCGTGCGGTGCAGCGTCGCGGCGAGCGGCCCGATGACGTGGGCGTCCTTGAGGTCGATGTTGAAGCGGGAGCGAGGGAAGGAGCCGAGGACGTCCTCCAGGCGGGGGATGGGCTCGGTGCCGGCGATGCGGGCCTTGGCGACCTCGGCGTAGGGGAGCCGGGACAGGGTGCCGGTGCGGTCGGTGACGCGGTCCAGGGTGCGGTCGTGGAAGGCGACGACCACGCCGTCGGCGGTGGCGTGGGCGTCGGTCTCCAGGTAGCGGTAGCCGAGGTCGGTGGCGCGCTGGAAGGCGGCCATCGAGTTCTCCGGGCGTCCCGCGCCGCCGCGGTGGGCGAAGGGGATCGGCCCCGGATGGTCGAGGAAGTCGTACGAGCGGCGCACCCGTCCGATTATGGCGGACCCCGCGATGAAGCCTGACCTTACTACGTAAAGGGCGGCGGCGTGGTGCTACCGTCGCCACTCGATCAACCGAGGAGCGACGATGGCGGACGTGAACGACTACCGGGCGACGTTCGAGCTGGTGGACGTCGACGGCGACGGCTACATCTCGACGGCCGAGCTGAAGAACCTGATGACCAAGCTCGGCCAGGACATCACCGAGACCCGCGCGGTGGAGGTGGTCGTGGCCGCCGACGCCAACCGCGACGGCAAGATCTCCCTGGCGGAGTTCACCGCGCTGATGGAGCGGACGGCCCGTCCCTGAGCCGGTCAGGCCGGCCGGCGGCGGAGCTTGAGGGCGTTGTCGGTGCGGGTCATCGTCCGCCCGTCGGGCGCGGTCTGGAGGCGCTCGTGCTCGCCGCTGTGCAGCACCTCCCATTCGCCGTCCGGGAGGCCGAGGGACGTCAGGACCTCGTCCGCGCCGGGCAGGTGGACGTGCGGGTGGGCGTCGGGGTCCCAGGGCGGCGGGCCGGAGTGCCCGGCGATGAACAGGATGCCGCCGGGCGCGACGGCCGCGGCGGCGGTGCGCAGGATCTCCTCGCGCGGCATGCCCTCGGCGGGCGTGTGCAGGAACATGGCGGTGACCAGGTCGTAGCTCACTTCGGGGAAGGACACGGCGAGGTCGTGCCGCTGCCAGTCGACGCGGCCGGCGACGCCCGCGTCGCCGGCGTGCTGCGCGGCGCGTTCCAGGGCGGTGCGGGAGATGTCGGTGGCGGTGACGCGCCAGCCCCGCCCGGCGAGCCAGATGGCGTCGGCGCCCTCGCCGCAGCCGAGGTCCAGGGCGGTGCCCGGTTCCAGGCCGGTGATCTCCTTGACCAGGATGGCGTTGGGGTCGCCGCTCCAGACGTGCTCGTGCCCGGCGTAGCGGGTCTCCCAGAACTCTTCGTTGCTCATGGTGTCGTCCATGCCCAGATGATGCGGCCGCACTGGCCGGAATCGCGAATCGTGTTGCCGTTCCGGCAAAAATCGCAGGGTCGCCGCGGCGGCGAGGGCGGGTGCCGCGGCGAGGGCGTAGCAGAGCGGCAGCGGGAACGCGTCCAGGAACACGCCGGTCGCGGCCGTCCCGCCGGCCGCGCCGAGGTTCAGCCCGGTGTTGACCCAGGCCGCCGCCCGCACCCGCGCGGCGGGCGGCGCGGACGCGTCGGCGATCAGGTAGGCGCTGGTCAGGGTCGGGCCGATGAACAGCCCGGCCGCGCACGCCGCCAGCGTCAGCACGAGGATGGACGGTGCGAGGCCCGCGGCGGCCAGGGCGGCGCCGAGCGGGCAGAGCAGCAGGGCGGGCCGCGCGCGGCCGGGCAGGGAGCGGGCCGGCGCCGGGCCTGTAGCCCCAGCCTACCCTGCCGACGAAAACGACAGGGAGACTCGCGAGGTGTGCGTGCGCAGAAAGAACATAAAA
>NZ_JABXFD010000325.1 GCF_013372625.1 Actinomadura sp. BRA 177 | reverse complement strand
GCTTGTGTGTTATGTTTGTGTTGTCGCGGCGTCGGCCGATCGCTACGCTCCCCTCTTCGGCGTCAGCGTCAGATGTGTATAGGCGACAGCCGCAGAGGCCGCGGACGCCTTCCTCGCCCTGGTCGCCGAGCGCGGGAACGCGGACGCCGCGTCCGGGAGCCTCGGCGCGGACCCGCTCGGGCTGGCCGCCCGCACCGGAACCGCCGGGTCGCTCGACGAGGCCGCCGCGCTGGCCGTCCGATGCGTCCGCGAGTTCCCGAAGCTGCGCGCGATCACCGTGGACGGCACCCCGTACCACGACGCGGGCGGGAGCGACGCCGAGGAACTGGGCGCCGCCGTCGCCGCCGGGGTCGCCTACCTGCGCGCGCTGACCGGCGCCGGGCTGAGCGTGGACGAGGCGTTCGGGCAGATCGAGTTCCGGCTCGCCGTCAACGCCGACCAGTTCTCCTCGATCGCCAAGGTGCGCGCGCTGCGCCGCCTGTGGGCGCGGGTCGCCGAGGCCAGCGGCGCCGCCGACGGGACGGCCGCGCGGATCCACGCGGTCACGTCGTCGGCGATGATGACGCGCCGCGACCCGTGGGTGAACATGCTCCGCACCACCATCGCGACGTTCGCGGCCGGGGTGGGCGGCGCGGACGCGGTCACCGTCCAGCCGTTCGACGCCCGCCTCGGGCTGCCGGACGGCTTCGCCCGCCGCATCGCCCGCAACACCCAGACCCTGCTGCTGGAGGAGTCGAGCCTCGCCCGCGTCGTCGACCCGGCCGGCGGGTCCTGGTACGCCGAGAGCCTCACCGAGGGCCTCGCCCAGTCCGCGTGGGCCTGGTTCACCGAGATCGAGAAGGCCGGCGGCCTCACCGCCGCCCTGGACTCGGGTCTCATCGCCGACCGGCTCGCCGCGACTTGGGCGCGGCGGCGGAAGGACATCGCCCGGCGCAAGGCCCCGCTCACCGGTGTCAGCGAGTTCCCCAACCTCGCCGAGAAGCTGCCCGAGCGGGACGCTGCGCCGGTTCAGCCGGGCGGCGGCCTGCCGGTGGTGACGTACGCGCAGGACTTCGAGGACCTCCGCGACCGCTCCGACGCGCACCTGGACGCGACAGGCGAACGTCCCAAGGTGTTCCTGGCGACGCTCGGGCCCATCGCCGTCCACACGGCCCGTGCGTCCTTCGCCGCCAACCTGTTCCAGGCGGGCGGCATCGAGACCGTCACCGGGGCGCCCGAGGAGTTCGGGACGTCCGGCACCACCGTCGCCTGCGTCTGCTCCAGCGACCGGCTGTACGAGGAGCAGGCCGCGGACGCCGCGCGGATCCTGCGCGAAGCGGGCGCGGTGAAGGTCTGGCTCGCGGGTAAGGGAACCTACGAGGGGGTCGACTCCAACGTGTACGCGGGATGCGACGCGATCGGGGTCCTGGAGACCACCCTCCACGATCTGGGAGTGAACGAATGATCCCCGACTTCACCGAGATCGAGCTCGGCGCGGCGCCCCCCGCCGACGAGGCCGCCAAGCGGTGGCGCGCCGCCGTCTCCGACGGTGACGCCAAGAGCTGGGACACCCCGGAGGGCATCGAGGTCAAGCCCCTCTACACCGGCGACGACCTGGCCGGGCTCGACTTCCTCGACACCCTGCCCGGCATCGCGCCCTACCTGCGCGGCCCCTACCCGGCGATGTACGCGACCCAGCCGTGGACGATCCGGCAGTACGCCGGGTTCTCCACCGCCGAGGAGTCCAACGCCTTCTACCGGCGCAACCTCGCGGCCGGGCAGAAGGGCCTGTCGGTCGCGTTCGACCTCGCCACCCATCGCGGCTACGACTCCGACCACCCGCGCGTCTCCGGCGACGTCGGCATGGCGGGGGTCGCGATCGACTCCATCTACGACATGCGCCAGCTGTTCGACGGCATCCCGCTGGACAAGATGAGCGTGTCGATGACCATGAACGGCGCCGTCCTGCCCGTCCTGGCGCTCTACATCGCCGCTGCCGAGGAACAGGGGGTGAAGCCGGAGGCGCTCGCCGGGACCATCCAGAACGACATCCTCAAGGAGTTCATGGTCCGCAACACCTATATCTATCCGCCGCAGCCGTCGATGCGGATCATCTCCGACATCTTCGCGTTCACCTCGCAGCGGATGCCGAAGTACAACTCCATCTCGATCTCCGGCTACCACATCCAGGAGGCCGGGGCCACCGCCGACCTGGAGCTGGCCTACACCCTCGCCGACGGCGTCGAGTACATCCGTGCCGGACGCGACGCCGGGCTCGACATCGACGCGTTCGCGCCGCGGCTGTCGTTCTTCTGGGCGATCGGGATGAACTTCTTCATGGAGGTCGCCAAGCTGCGCGCCGCCCGGCTGCTGTGGGCGCGGCTCGTGAAGACGTTCGGGCCGCAGAACCCCAAGTCGCTGTCGCTGCGGACGCACTCGCAGACGTCCGGCTGGTCGCTGACCGCGCAGGACGTCTTCAACAACGTCGCCCGCACCTGCATCGAGGCCATGGCCGCCACGCAGGGCCACACCCAGTCGCTGCACACCAACGCGCTGGACGAGGCGCTCGCCCTGCCGACCGACTTCTCGGCCCGCATCGCCCGCAACACCCAGCTGCTCCTGCAGCAGGAGTCCGGGACGACCCGCACGATCGACCCGTGGGGCGGCAGCGCCTACGTCGAGCGGCTCACCTACGACCTCGCCCGCCGCGCCTGGGGCCACATCACCGAGGTCGAGCAGGCCGGCGGCATGGCGAAGGCGATCGACGAGGGGCTGCCCAAGCTGCGCATCGAGGAGGCCGCGGCCCGCACCCAGGCCCGCATCGACTCGGGGCGGCAGCCGGTCATCGGCGTCAACAAGTACCGTCCGGACGCCGAGCAGGAGATCGAGGTCCTCAAGGTCGACAACGCGTCCGTCCGGGCGCAGCAGATCGACAAGCTGCGCCGGCTGCGGGAGGAGCGCGACGAGACGGCCGCGCGATCCGCGCTGGACGCGCTGACCCGCGCCGCCGGGGCCGCGGAGAACGGCACCCGCGCGTCCGGGCTGGAGCAGAACCTCCTCGCCCTCGCCATCGACGCGGCCCGCGCCAAGGCGACCGTCGGCGAGATCTCCGACGCCCTGGAGAAGGCGTACGGGCGGCACGCGGCGCAGATCCGTACGATCTCCGGTGTGTATCGGGAAGAGGCCGGCCAGGTGACGAGCATCGAGAAGGCGCGCGCCGCGACCGCCGCGTTCGAGGACGCCGAGGGCCGCCGCCCCCGCATCCTCGTCGCCAAGATGGGCCAGGACGGCCACGACCGCGGCCAGAAGGTGATCGCGACCGGGTTCGCCGACCTCGGCTTCGACGTCGACGTGGGCCCGCTGTTCCAGACCCCGGCGGAGGTCGCCCGGCAGGCCGTCGAGGCCGACGTGCACATCGTCGGCGTCAACTCCCTCGCCGCCGGCCACCTCACCCTGGTGCCCGCGCTGCGCGAGGAGCTGGCCGCGCTCGGCCGCGCCGACATCATGATCGTCGTCGGCGGGGTCATCCCGCCCGGGGACTTCGACGAGCTGCGCGCCGCCGGCGCGGCGGCGATCTTCCCGCCCGGTACCGTCCTCGCGGACGCGGCGCTCGGCCTCCTGGACGAGCTGACCGCCGAACTGGGGCACGTGTCCCCGTGAAGCCGGGGCTCGACGACTACGTCGCCGGGGTGCGGGACGGGTCGCGGGCGTGGATCGCCCGCGCGGTCACGCTCGTGGAGTCGACCCGTCCCGACCACCGGGAGCTGGCGCAGAAGCTGCTGGTCGAGCTGACCCCGCACACCGGGAACGCCCGCCGCGTCGGGATCACCGGGGTGCCCGGGGTCGGCAAGTCCACGTTCATCGACGCCCTGGGCACCCGTCTGACGGGCGAGGGCCACAGGGTGGCGGTGCTCGCCGTGGACCCGTCCTCGACCCGGACCGGCGGCAGCATCCTCGGCGACAAGACCCGCATGCAGCGCCTCGCGGTCGACCCGGACGCGTTCATCCGCCCGTCGCCCACCGCCGGGACGCTGGGCGGCGTCGCCAAGGCCACCCGCGAGGCGATGGTCGTCATGGAGGCCGCCGGATACGACATCGTCCTCGTCGAGACCGTGGGCGTCGGCCAGTCGGAGACGACCGTCGCCGAAATGGTCGACTCCTTCCTGTTCCTCACGCTCGCCCGCACCGGCGACCAGCTCCAGGGCATCAAGAAGGGCGTCCTGGAGCTGGCCGACGTGATCGCCGTCAACAAGGCCGACGGCGAGCACAAGATGGAGGCCAAGCGCGCCGCCCGTGAGCTGTCGGGGGCGCTGCGGATGCTGCGCAGCGACGAACGCGTCCGCGACACCCCCGTCCTCACCTGCAGCGCCCGCGAGGGCACCGGGCTGGACGAGGTGTGGGGCAAGATCGTCGAGCACCAGGAGCGGCTGCGCGACTCCGGCGAGCTGGAGACGCGGCGCCGCCGCCAGCAGGTCGGCTGGACGTGGGCGATGGTGCACGACCGGCTGCTCGGCGAACTGCACGCGCACCCCGACGTCCGGAAGCTGGTCCCGGCACTGGAGCGGGAGGTCGCGGACGGGACGCTCACTCCCGCCCTCGCCGCCGACCGCATCCTGGCCGCGTTCACCCGGGACGCCTGACCCCGGTTTGGCCGGGGTCCCGGTCGCGGCGGCCCGGGATCAGGTACAAAAGTCGGATGGACGTCATCGCGCTCGACGCTCCGACGGACGCGCAGATCCGCGCGTGGCACGAGGTGCTCGCGGCCGTCCACGCCGCCGACCCCGTGGAGCCCGCCCCGGACCCGGACGAGACGGCGCGGCGGCTGCTCGGCGCCGAGCCCGGAT
>NZ_JABXFD010000037.1 GCF_013372625.1 Actinomadura sp. BRA 177 | reverse complement strand
CAAATCGCAGATGAGAACCCTCAACCCCACCCCGAAAGGCAGAACCTCGAAGCCCTCACCAGAGATGCTCGCGTCCACTGTGCAGTTCTCAAAAAACAACCGGGCCCACCAGCACCGCCACACTCATCGCGAGTGAGGCGGTGTCTGGTCCCGCAGTCCGAGGTCACCGGGCTAAGCCCGTTTCCTCAGGACCCAACAGCGTGTCCAACCCCCCACCTGCCCGAGACCGCCGTTCCCACTCCCCCGGGCCGAGACCCAGGGGCGGTACTTGCCGACTCACACAGGCGGTGAGCTGAGTAGCCAGTGCTCCACATCTATGAGCAGCCACCCGGCGAACGTGCGCCGCCGATGATGGCCACCGACCCGAGCTCTTCCCACTGGAAGCAGCCTGGGCCAGTTGATGCTCCTTAGAAAGGAGGTGATCCAGCCGCACCTTCCGGTACGGCTACCTTGTTACGACTTCGTCCCAATCGCCGGCCCCACCTTCGACCGCTCCCCCCCTTGCGGGTTGGGCCACGGGCTTCGGGT
>NZ_JABXFD010000385.1 GCF_013372625.1 Actinomadura sp. BRA 177 | reverse complement strand
TGTATTGGTAGTGTGGACCACCGTGTGTTCGACTGTCCTCTGCGGGGGCAGCGTGAGATGGGGAGAAGGGCCAGCGCAGCCGGCGAGGTCGGCGCCGTCCGCGAGGGCCGCCTCGTAGGCCGCGACGGCGGGCGCCAGCGCGTCGATCATCGTCTTGTCGCCCTCGGCGGCCTTCCCGAGGTCCTGGGCGCCGTCCAGCGCGGCCTTGAGCGCGGTGCCGAGCGCGGCGGCGTCCACGTCCTCGGCGTCGCCGAGCGCCTTGCCGGCGCGGCGCAGGACCGTCCCGTAAAGAGGCCCGGACGCGCCGCCGGTCTTGGACACGATGGCCCGCCCGGCGGCGATCAGCACCTTCCCCGGCAGGGCATCCTCCGGCAGCGCCTCGACGGCGGCCCGGAAACCGCGGTCGAGGTTGTGGCCGTGGTCGCCGTCGCCGATGGCCGCGTCCAGCCGGGTCAGCCGCTCGGCGTCGGCCGACACCAGCTCGGCGGTGTGCCTGATCCAGGTGGCGACGTCAGCGGCGTTCACCGGCCCCACCGCAGCCCCGGCGTCTCGACGGGCGCGTCCCAGAGCCGGGTCAGCTCGGGCGTCACCCGGCACACGCTGATCATGCAGCCGGCCATCTCCAAACTGGTCACGTACGGCCCGACCAGGCGGCGGACGACGGTCGCGCCGTGCCCCTCCAGCCACTCGGCGGCCGCCGCGTAGGCGACGTACTGCTCGATCAGCGGAGTGCCGCCCATCCCGTTGACCAGCACGAGCACCTCGGAACCGGACAGCGGCATGTCCGCGTCGATCGCGCTCAGCGAGGCGTCCACGATCTCCGTCGCCGTGCCGATCTTGACGCGTTCGCGGCCGGGCTCACCGTGGATGCCGATGCCGAGTTCCATCTCGTCCTCGCCCAGCTCGAACGTGGGCGTCCCGGCGGCCGGAACGGTGCATGACGACAGCGCAACGCCGAACGACCGGCTGCGCTCGTTCACCTCCCGCGCCACCGCCGCGACGTCCGCCAGCGATGAACCTTCCTCGGCGAGCGCCCCGGCGATCTTCTCGGCGAACAGCGTGGCGCCGGTACCGCGTCGGCCGGCCGTGAACGTGCTGTCCTCCACGGCGACGTCGTCGTTGACGATGACGGACGTGACCTCGATCTCCTCGTCCTCGGCCAGCTCGGCGGCCATCTGGAAGTTCATGACGTCGCCGGTGTAGTTCTTCACCAGGTGGAGGACGCCGGCGCCGCCGTTCACCGCCATCGTCGCCGCGATGATCTGGTCGGGCACCGGGGAGGTGAACACCTCGCCGCAGCAGGCGGCGTCCAGCATGCCGTGGCCGACGAACCCGGCGTGCAGCGGCTCGTGACCGGATCCGCCGCCCGACACCAGGGCGACCTTCCCGGTGCGCGGCGCGTCCCCACGCACGACGGTGCCGTTCTCAGGGTCGACGTTCAGCGAGGGATGCGCGGCGGCCAGTCCGCGCAGCGCGTCGGAGACCACGTCCGCCGGGGCGTTGATGAGTTTGCGCATGCTTCTTGCTCTACCCCTGTGCGGCGCCGCGTCCCAGACCCAATCCGCGATCATCAAGGCGCGCGGTCCGGATAGGTTGCTTTCGTGAGCAAAGGACCGACGTTCCTGTACGACTGCGACACCGGTATCGATGACGCCATCACGCTGCTCTACCTGGCCTCGCTTGTTCGGGCGGGCGAGGCGGAGCTGGTGGGCGTCGGCACGGTGCACGGCAACATCGACCCGTTGACCGGCGCGCTGAACACACTGCGCGTGCTGGAGGCGGCGGGCATGACCGAAGGCGTGCCGGTCGCGGTCGGTGCGCCTCGGCCGATGGCGCAGGACGTCCACTACGCGCTCGACTGGCACGGGACGGACGGCCTCGGCGACACGCATCTACCCGACCCCGCTGGACGGCCGGTGGCCGAGTCGGCGCCCGCGCAGATCGTCCGGCTTGCCCGTGAGATGCCCGGTGAGCTGACCCTCCTCGCGACCGGCCCGCTGACGAACCTGGGCGCGGCACTGCTGCTGGACGGCGAGTTGCCGTCGCTGGTGCGCGAGGTCGTCGTGATGGGCGGCGCGTTCGACCACCCCGGCAACATCACCACGCACGCCGAGGCGAACATCTGGCACGACCCCGAGGCCGCCGACCTTGTGTTCGCGGCGGACTGGCCGGTCGTGCTGGTGCCGCTGGACGCGACGCACCCGACCGCCGTCCACGACGACTGGCTCGACCGGCTCGGCGCCCACGACGGTGAGGTCGCCCAGTTCGCCGCCCGCATCCTGAAGTTCTACGAGGTCGCCTACACGCCGACGCTGAAGCGGCGGGGCGCGGTCATCCACGACGCGCTCGCCGCGATGCTGGCCGTCGACCCGGGGCTCGGCGAGTACGTCCACCGTCCGGTCCGGGTGGAGCTGCGCGGCGAGCTGACGCGCGGCACGACGGTGTGGGACGCGCGCTCGCTGCCCGCCGAGGACGTCCGCCGTCCGGTCAAGGTCGCCGTCGGCAGCGACGTGGCGGCGTTCCAGGAACGCCTGCTCACGGCTGTGGTCTCGCTCTGACGCGGGAGTCCGCTGATCTTCGGAGATGCCGGGACGGTTCGCTGACCTTATTGTTGAAACCGTGACCAATGTTCTGGACGACGGTGAACTGCAGCGGATCCTTGTGGTGATGGCGCACCCCGACGACGTCGATTTCGGCGCCGCCGGGACGGTGGCCGGCTGGACGGACCAGGGCATCGAGGTCGTCTACCTCATGGTGACCGACGGCGACGCGGGCGGCTTCGACGACAACGTCTCCCGCAAGGAGATGGCGACGCTGCGCCGGGAGGAGCAGCGCGCGGCGGCCAAGTGCGTCGGGGTGAGCGACGTCCGGTTCCTCGGCTACTCCGACGGCCGGGTGGAGGCGACCCTGGACCTGCGCCGCGACATCGCCCGGGTGATCCGGCAGGTGCGGCCCGACCGGGTGCTGATGCCGAGCCCGGAGCGCAACTACGAGCGGATCTACCCGAGCCACCCCGACCACCGCGCGGTCGGCTCGGCCGCGCTCGACGCCGTCTACCCCGACGCCCGCAACCCGTACGCGTTCCCGGAGCTGCTCGCCGACGAGGGCCTGGACGCGTGGACGGCCCGCGAGGTGTGGATCAGCGGCGGTCCCGTCGTGAACCACTACGTCGACATCACCGACCGCTTCGAGCGGAAGGTGAACGCGCTGCGCGCGCACGTGAGCCAGACGGGGCACATGGGCGACGGGCTGCCGGAGATGCTGCGCGGGTGGCTGGGCGCGAACGCCGCGGCGGCGGGCCTCCCCGAGGGCCGGCTCGCCGAGTCGTTCCAGGTCGTCGACACCGCCTGAGCCGAGGCAGATTTCGGTCACACTCCAAATACACTCCCTCACAAGCCGTAATTAACTGCAGATCGGGCATGTACCCCATGTGACAGAACACGGGGGGTTGTCATGCCGCACGAGATCGAAGCCACCGCCACCTCCTGCGCCGAGCCGGATGTGATCTTCAAGCATCTGTGCGTCGCGGAGGCCTGGGGCGAGTGGGGCGGTTTCTGGATCCGCGCCCGGCGCGAGGCCGACGGCACCGAGCACCCGAACGGGATCGGGGCCGTCCGGTCCGTCCCGCCCTGGCGCGAGGAGGTCGTGGCCTGGGACCCGCCGCGGCACTACGGGTACGTCGCGCTGGCCGGTCCGCCGCGGCGCCGCGTCCTGGCGGACGTGACGCTGGAGCCGTGCCCGGCGGGCACGCTGATCCGCTGGCGCGGCGAGATCGACGGGTTCCCGGGCACCGGGCCGTTCACGCGGGCGGCGCTGCGCCGCCGGTTCGGCGCCTACGCGCGCCGGGTGGCCTGGCACGCCGAGCGCTGCGAGCCGGGCTGCCCGGCCCGCCTGCCGGGCGTCCTCTGACGGCCCTCTCCTGATCGACAGGTCGCACGAATTCGGGGGGATCGATGCGGCGTCATATCATCATGCTCGCGTTGGCCGCGGGCGCCACCGGGGTGGGCCTCACCGCCCACCTGCTCATTTCGGACACACCGCAGCGCAGGAACGGCGTGACCGTCGGCGCGACCGAATCGATCGCGGCCGGGCAGGGGGCGGCGGCCGTGGCGAAGGAGAAGACCCGGCCGTTCGACAAGTGGGCACTGGGCCACGCCGTCCGCGCCTACATCAAGACACGTCCGGGCAAGACCGGAGTGATGGCGGAGGACCTGCGTACTGGCCTGTCCTTCGGGGAGAACGAGAACGGCCGGTTCGTCACCGCCAGCATCATGAAGGTCGACATCCTGTCCAGCCTCGTCCTGCAGCGGCAGCGCGACCACCGCGACCTGACCGCAGGGCAGCGTGAACTGGCCGGACGGATGATCCGGGAAAGCGACAACAACGCGGCGGACGCCCTGTACTCGGCGGCCGGCAACGGAGACGGTGTCAAGAAGGCCAACAAGAAGTTCGGCCTGAAGGACACGAAGCCGTTCCCCACCTCGTGGGGTTCGTCCGTGACGACACCGGCCGACCAGGTGCGCCTGCTGACGAACCTGGTCTCGGACAAGAGTCCCATCAAGGCGGCGGGCCGCCAGTACATCCTGGGCCTGATGGGCTCCGTCATCGACGAGCAGGCGTGGGGCGTGAGCGCGGCGGCCCGTCCGGGCGAGAAGGTCGCGCTGAAGAACGGCTGGGCGCCGGTCCACCATCAGGGGAACGGCTGGGCGGTGAACAGCATCGGCCGCGTCACCGGACACGACCACGACTTCCTCATCGCGGTGTGCAGCGGGGACAGCCCGACGATGGAGGCCGGGGTGTCCACGGTCGAGCACGTGGCCGAGATGGTCGCCAGCACCATGCGCGACTCGCGCTGAAGCCGCGGCTGAAGCGGCGTCCCGGGCCCGGGCGGCGGGCCGGCCGCCCGGCGGACGCCGGGAAGGTCAGCCCCGCAGCGGACGAGTGAGCTTCGTGCCCTCGTCGGCGGCGACCGCGACGCAGGTGACGTTGCGGTCGCCCGCCCGCCACGACTGGTCCGTGGGGTAGTAGTAGGAGTTCGCCAGGCTGCTCGCCGCCGGGTCGCCGCTCACCTTCGCCCGGGTGCGGATCTTGCAGCCGTCCTCGGCCAGCCGCCGCAGCTGCGACTCCGGCGGCAGCGTCGAACCCGGCAGCTTGAAGACGGCCGTCACCTCGCCGTCGTGCGGCGACGTGCACGGGACGATCTTGACGCTCTCGACCTGGACCGGCTCCGTCGCGGACGGGTTCCCCGCGACCTTGTTGTCGTTGATGCAGTCGCCGAGCTTCATCTCCTGCGCGTCCACCTCCTTCGGCTTCGTGCGGGTCACGCTCGGCGTGCTCCCGCTGCCGGTGGAGGAGGAGTCGCTGGCCGCCACGATGACGCCGATCGCGATGCCCGTGACGATCCACAGGCAGGACAGGACGATGCCGGCGATCGCGAGACCGCGGCCCCGGCCGCCGTTCCGGCCGATCTGGCCCAGCGCGATCGCCCCGAGGATGGCGCCGAGGACGCCGAAGCAGCCGAGGAGCCCGGTGACGAAGGCCGCGACCGCCAGCCCGTTGGTCTTGTCGTTGCCGTACGGGGACCCGTAGCCGGGGCCCGGCGGCATCGGTGGCGGAGGGGGCTGATAGGGCGGCTGGGAGCCCGGATATCCGGGTCCGGGGGTGGATATGCCATGACCAGCGACTGTATCGGCCGCTGATAACGGTTCAGCCTCGATGCCCTCTATACGAGGCGGCGGGCGGCGGCCCAGCGCGACAGCTCGTGCCGGTTCGACAGCTGGAGCTTGCGCAGCACGCTGCTCACGTGCGTCTCCACCGTCTTCACCGAGATGAACAGCTCCTTCGCGATCTCCTTGTAGGCGTAGCCGCGCGCGATCAGCCGCAGCACCTCCCGCTCCCGCTGGGTGATCTGGTCCAGCTCGGGGTCGACCGCCGGGACGTCCGTGGCGGCGAACGCGTCCAGCACGAAACCGGCGAGCCGGGGCGAGAACACGGCGTCGCCGTCGGCGACCCGGCCGATCGCGTCCGTCAGCTCCGGGCCCGAGATCGTCTTGGTGACGTAGCCGCGCGCGCCGCCCCGCACGACCCCGATCACGTCCTCCGCCGCGTCCGACACCGACAGCGCGAGGAACTTGGACGGGACGTTCCCGTGCAGCCGGCGCAGCACCTCGATGCCCCCGCCGCCGGGCAGGTGGACGTCCAGCAGCACCACGTCCGGCCGCGCCCCGCGGATCACCGTGACCGCCTCGTCCACGTCGCCCGCCTCGCCGACGATCTCCACGCCGCCGCCCAGCTCCGCCTTCACGCCGGTCCGGAACATCTGGTGGTCGTCGACCAGCACGACCCGCTTCAACGCCTCGCTCATGACTTCTTTATCTCCAGCCGCACTTCGGTGCCCTCGCCCGGCGCGGTCCGGACGGTCGCCTTGCCGCCGTTGCGCTCCATACGTCCGATGATGGACCCCCGGACGCCCATCCGGTCCCCCGGCACCTGGTCGAGGTCGAATCCCTTGCCGCGGTCCCGGACGAACACGGCGATCTCGTCGCTCTCCACCTCCGCGTACACCGACACCGACGGCGCCTCCGAGTACTTGGCGGCGTTCACCATCGCCTCCCGCGCCGCCTGCAGCGCCGCGCCGAGCCGCTCCTCCAGCGCCGTGTCGCCCACGCAGACGATCTCGATCGGCACGCCGTGGTCGTCCTCGACCTCCCCGGCGAGCTCCCGGATCGCGGCGGCGAACGTCTGGTCGGGGTCGGCGCGCGGCTCGTACAGCCACGTCCGCAGCGTCCGCTCCTGGGACCGGGCGAGCCGCTGCACCTCCCGCGTGTCGTGCGCGTTCCGCTGGATCAGCGTCAGCGTGTGCAGCACCGAGTCGTGGATGTGCGCGGCCAGCTCGGCGCGCTCCTGGGAGCGGATGCGCTCGTGCCGCTCGGCGTCCAGGTCCTGCCAGAGCCGCACCACCCACGGCGTCACGATCACCGCGACCCCGGTCAGGATGATCGCCATCGCGATGATCACCGACCGCGCCTGGGCGGCCTCCACGTTCTGCACGACGACGCCGCCGATGCCGCCGACCACCAGCAGCAGGCCCATCAGGCTGCGCAGCCAGCGCTGCCGGAGCGGCAGCGTCCACCGCTGCCGCTGGTCGCGGTCGGCCTGCTGCCACAGGATCGCGGCGCCGACGCCGCCGATGATGAACGGCCACAGCGCCCACTGGACGACCCCGGCCGCGCCCCACGGCAGCACCGCGAGGCCCAGCGTGACCGCCGCGTAGGCGAGCAGCTGGCCCCAGTCGCGGCCGCGCCGCCGCTCGGCCGACGGGACCTTCTCCGGCGCGGGGACGAGGATCCAGAACGCGGCGTACGCGGCGATGCCGAACCCGCTCGCCACCGTCAGCAGCACGAACCCGGCGCGGACGAGCAGCACGTCCACGCCCAGATGCCCGGCCAGCCCGCGGCACACGCCGGCCACGAGCGCGCCCTCGGCGGCGCGCTCCAGCACCGGCGCCCGCTCGGGCGCCGTGTCCGGCAGCTCCGCCGTCTCCTGGCTCACCGCCGCCCCTTCCTCGGTACTCCCACGTCACCGATCGTCACACGCCCGCGCGCGCACCGCATCAGGGACGTACCCCGGAACCGGCTCAGGGTCCGGTCAGGGACGTCCCCGATACCGCGCGGGGGCGGTGACGCGTCACGATGGCAGGCATGGACGGCGAGCAGAGGACGCGAGAGCGGACGGACCACGGCTACCAGCGGCTGGCGCGGGACGCGGACCGGCGGCTGCTCGCCGGCGTGTGCACCGGCCTCGGCCGCTACACCGGCATCGACCCCGTCGTCTTCCGCGTGGGCTTCGCGATCCTCGTGCTGGCGCACGGGCAGGGCGTCCTGCTCTACATCGCGGCGGCGCTGCTGATGCCCGCGAGCCCCGGCGAGTCGTCGCTCGCGGAGCAGTTCTTCAAGCGGTGGTTCGACGCGCAGGCCGTCCTGTCGATCCTGGGCGCGCTGCTGTGCGTCGGCGTCGCGCTGGCCCTGTTCGGCGGCGCCTACACCGACGCGATCGCCGTCATGGTGGTGGTCGGGCTGGTGCTGGTGGTCGCGCGCTCGCGGGGCGCGGACCTGGTGGCGGCGGCGCGGTCCGTCCCCGAGCGGCTCGCCGGGCACCCGCCGGAGCCGTCCGCGGAGTGGACGCGGTCGGAGGACGTCATCGTCGGTGGCGTCTCCCTCTACAAGGACCTGCCTGAGGAGCGGCCGGCCGGCGGCGGGCTGCCGCCCGGCATGATCGACCTCGCCGAGTACTCGGCCACCCGCGCCGACGCGCTCGCCGACGACGTGCCGGCGACGAAGAAGGCGCCCAAGAAGGAAGGGTGCGGCGGCGGCCGGTCGCCGGCGGCGACGATCACGCTGCTGCTGGCCATGGCCGCGGGCGCCGCGCTGATCCCCGTCGCCAAGGGCTACCCGGCCCCCGACTCCTGGCTGATCGTCATGGCGCCCGCGCTCGCGGTCGTCGGCCTCGGCCTCGTCCTCGGCGGCTGGTTCCGGACGCACGGGCTCGCCACGGCGGGCACCCTGCTGACCCTCAGCATGCTGACGACGACCGTGGTGGGCGATATGCCGCGCAATGCCGAGTACGGGGACATCGACTGGCACCCCACCGACGTCTCGCAGACCAACCAGACCTACAAGGTCGGCATCGGCCAGGGCGACCTCGACCTCACCGCCCTCTCGATGACCCCCGGGCAGCGCGTCACGATCGACGCGCAGGTGGGCCTGGGCGGGCTCGCGGTGACGATCCCGGCCGCCGCCCGCGTGCGGGTGGACGCGAAGATCGCGCTCGGCGACCTGAGCATCCAGCACCGGACGACGAGCGGGCCGAACGCCAAGGTCACCCGCGTCCTCGAACCGGAGACGCCCGGTGGCAACCCGCCCGTGATCGAGCTGCGGATACGCGGCAAGGTCGGAGACGTGGACGTGCACCGTGGCTGAGGACAAGAAGGCGACCAAGCGCTACCGGTTCGACCCGGCGGGCCCGGTGACCGGGCTGTTCTTCCTCGCCCTCGCCGGCCTGTTCCTCGCCGAGGGCCTGACGGACGAGCCCGTCCTGTCGGCGACCGTGCTGGCCCCCGTGGTGCTGATCGGGCTCGGCCTCGTCGGCACCGTCCGGGTGCTGACCCGCGCGCGGCGCCGCCACCTGCGCTGACCAGGGCTCCCGCCGCCCCGGAACGGGAAGTAGTGTGATCCCGACGGCAGGTGACGGAATGGGGTTCGATGTCAGGGCAGACCGGGACACCCGAGGCGGGATGCACGGACGTGCTGCCGGGGTCGCGGTCCGCGCTGGATCCGGGCCGCGCCATCAAGCCCGGACGGCACGGCCTCTCCCCCGAGACCGTCGCCGGCATCCAGCGTGAACGGCTGATCGACGCGTTCGTCCAGGTCGTGTCCGAGCGCGGCTACGCGCACACCACGATCAGCCGGGTCACCGAGGGCGCCGGCGTCACGAAGAAGACGTTCTACGCGCACTTCACCGGCCTGGACGACTGCTTCCTCGCCGCCTACCAGCGCGGCATGGACATCCTGCTCGCCCGCATGACGCACGCCTACGAGTCGGCGCCGGACCGGCCGGACGGCATCCACGCCGCCCTGCGCACCCTGCTCGCCGCCCTGGCCCGCGAGCCCCGGTTCGCGCGGGTGTCGCTGGTGGAGGTGAACGCGGCGGGCCCGCAGGTCCGGCAGGCGCGGCTGGACAACCTCGCCCGGTTCCGCGACTTCCTCACCGGCCCGTCCCTGCCGTCCGTCCCGGTCGCCGTGGTGGACGCGATCGTCGGCGGCATCTACAGCGCGATCCACGTCCAGATGGAGACGGGCGAGGCCGCCGAACTCCCGTCGCTGCTCCCGTCCCTGACCTACTTCGCACTGCTGCCCCTGATCGGCCGCGAAGCCGCGTCCCGCTACCTCACCGATGACCGGCATGCAGGCTGACCGCGAAGGCCGGCCCGGGGTTCGTCAGCGCCTGCGGGCCGCCGTGCACGCGGATCCGGTTGGCGCGCAGCGGCCGCTCGGTGACACCGCGCTCAGTGATCGTCACGACGGCCAACTCCCCCGCGACCAGGGTGCTGACGCCGCCGTGCACGGTGCCTCCGTGGCCAGGCGGCCAGGTCGTCAGCCAGGTTCCGTCCTCTAGCGGGACGTCCTGCGGACGGTCGGCGTCGAACCGGACGAGCCGCCACCACTCGTCGGGACGTGCGGCCAGCGCACGGACGCGAGCGGCGAGCTGCCCCACGGTCGGCGGACGGACGGCGATGGCGCGGTCGTGCGGATCGTCCTGGCCACGCATGGTGAGATCGGGAACCACGGAAAGGTCCACGGGAAAAGGTCCTTCGTGTACGAGTGTCGGCCGGTGAGAACGGGTTCAGCGACAACACGAAGGACACAGCGCGCTGGCCGCGCGGCCCAGGGCCACGGAGCTGTCGATCGACACGCGCTTGGTCACGCCCCCAAGAACACACGCACAGCCGCCCCCTTGTCAAACCGATCACGCCGGTGTCAGCGACTGATGATCAGGTAGACGATCCCGCTCAGGAGCAGCGTCACGATCAGCGACCCGAGACAGCCGAGCCGGGACGAGAAGAAGAGGAACATACCGGGCCCCTACCCCGAAACCCCTGCTCATCGCCTCGTTGACCGGCGTGCCGCCGACGGCCCGGCCCTTGGGTGTGTTTTGACGCAAATTCAGGAGAAGTAAGGGTTTATCCCATTACGGCGCTCCTGGAGGAGCATGTGATCGCCGAAAACCGAACAGATGCCAACGAAGCAGCCCATATGGACGAGGTGGACGTGCATTACGGCGTCCATCACCCCACCGAGCCCGACGAGGAGCAGGTGCTCCGGGAGCTCTTCGGCGAACCGGACGCCGATGGGGTCTTCCGGGCCGAGAAGAAGATCAGCGCTGCGGCGACCGGCGCGACCGGGATGATCAGTGAGGCTCGGAAGTCGCTGGGAATGTCCGGCCGTCCTAACACCATCACCAGGGAGTACGCGTCCAGGCACGGGGACGCGTTCCTCAGGGCGGCCTGGTGCGACATGGCCGTCACCTACTGGGCGCGGCACAGTGGTAACACGACCGCCGTCCTACCTGCGGGAGATCGCGCATTTACAGTCTGGCATGCCCAGGATTTCCAAAGAGTCGGTTTTTGGCACAGCGGGACGACCGCCAGTGTCAACCAGGCGAAGGCCGGCGACATCGTGTTCTTCGACTGGGGCGCGTCCAACAACATCAGCGCGATCGACCACGTCGGCGTGGTCGAGGTCGTGCTCGGCGGCGGACGGCTGCAGACCATCGAGGGCAACACCGACGACGCGGTGAAGCGCCGCGTCCGCGGCTCCAACGTGATCGCCGGTTACGGACGGCCCTCCTACGGCGGGGGCAACTGGACGGAGGACATGGTGCGGAATCTCCCGGAGCTGAGCAAGGGCGACACCGGCGAGCATGTGCAGAGCGTGCAGGGGTTGCTGCTGGCGCGGAGTCATCCGGAGGTGCGGATGACGGGGACGTTCGACGACACGACCGAGGCGGCCGTCAAGGCGGTTCAGCGGTGGGGCGGAGTCGATGACGACGGCATCGTCGGTCCGATAACCTGGTCGGTTCTCCTTCGCGTGCACTAGCCAGTATTGCCCCAGACCTCGGTAAATAAGCGATGCAGGGGGCTAGTACGGGATTCAACCGCGGATTAGGTTCGTAGGACCGCCTTCCACGGAGGTGGCCCCGATGACGTGGCCTGACCAGCGCGCCCCGCCCTGGGGACGTCTCTTCTGCATGTCCACCCCGAGACGTCCCTGGGAGAGAAACGCATGCCACGTATCCGTGTCGAGGTCGACGGTGCGACGTACGAGGACGACGTCGAACCGCGCCTCCTTCTCGTCCACTATCTGCGCGAACGGCTGGGGAAGGTCGGGACCCCGGTCGGGTGCGACACCAGCAACTGCGGAGCCTGCACCGTCCTGATGGACGGGATGAGCGTGAAGAGCTGCTCCGTGCTCGCCGTCCAGGCGGACGGCCGCGACGTGACGACCGTCGAGGGCCTCGGCGTCGACGGCACCGTCCTCCAGCCCCCGCCCACCACCAATCAAGCGACGAGCTCCGCTCGGCAGCACCCCCTGCAGACGGCCTTCCACGAGGAGCACGCGCTCCAGTGCGGCTACTGCACGCCCGGCATGATCATGGCGTCGCTCGATCTGCTGCGGGAGAACCCCGACCCGTCCGAGGACGAGGTCCGGGAGGGCCTCGAAGGCAACCTGTGCCGGTGCACCGGCTACCAGAACATCGTCAAGGCGGTGCGGCGGGCGGCGAGCGACATGCGCGAGCCCGCCGGGCAGGAGGTGACGCCGTGACCGTGCAGGAGGTCGGCAGCCCGCGCAAGCGGTCGGAGGACGCCCGGCTCATCACCGGCCGGACCCGGTGGACCGACAACATGACGCCGGCGGGGACGCTGCACGTGGCGTTCCTGCGCAGCCCGATCTCGCACGCCCACATCACGAACGTCGACACGTCGCGCGCGAAGCAGAGCCCGGGCGTGGTCGCCGTGTACAGCGGTCAGGATCTCGCCGACGAGCAGGGGTCCCTGCCGTGCGCGTGGGTCGTGACCGAAGACATGAAGCACCCGGACCATCCGCCGATGGCGGTGACCGAGGTGCGCTACGTCGGCGAGCCCGTCGCCTGTGTCGTGGCCCGGGACAAGGCCGCGGCCGTCGACGCCCTGGAAGAGATCGACGTCGACTACGAGCCGCTGTCCGCGGTGGTGGACATGGAGTCGGCACTGGCCGAGGGCGCCGACCTCGTCCACGACGACCTGGGGACGAACAAGTCCTACACGTGGGTGTTCGAGAACGGAGATCTCGACGCCGCGATGAGGGACGCACCGGTCGTCATTGAGCGCCGCTACGTCCAGCAGAGGCTCATCCCCACGGCGATGGAGCCGCGGTCGGTGCTGTGCGTGCCGGAGGGGGACGAGTTCACGCTGTACTCGGCCACGCAAATCCCGCACATCCTGCGGCTGATGCTGGCCACGGTCACCGGTATCCCCGAGCACCGGCTCAGGGTCGTCGCACCGGACGTCGGCGGCGGTTTCGGCTCCAAGCTGCAGGTGTACGGGGAGGAAGTCCTCGCGCTGCTGCTGGCGCGCCGGCTGGGCCGTCCGGTCAAGTGGTCGGAGACGCGCAGCGAAGGCAACATGACCGTCCACCATGGACGCGACCAGATCCAGCGGCTCACGCTGGCGGCGGAGCAGGACGGCCGCATCCGTGGCCTGAAGGTGGATCTGCTCGCCGACATGGGGGCGTACCTGATGCTGGTCACGCCCGGCATCCCGCTGCTGGGCGCGTTCATGTTCAACGGCATCTACAAGATGGACGCGCTGTCGTTCACCTGCACGGGCGTGTTCACGACGAAGGTGCCCACCGACGCGTACCGGGGCGCGGGTCGTCCAGAGGCCACGTACGCGATCGAGCGCATGATGGACGAGCTGGCCGCCGAACTGGGCATCGACCCCATCGAGGTACGGCGCCGCAACTGGATCAAGCACGAGGAGTTCCCGTACGAGACGATCGCGGGCCTCACGTACGACTCCGGCAACTACGAGGCGGCGACCGACAAGGCCCTGGAGCTGTTCGAGTACGACAAGCTCCGCGCGGAGCAGGCCGACAGGCGCGAACGGCAGGATCCCGTGCAGCTCGGCATCGGGGTGTCCACGTTCACGGAGATGTGCGGCCTCGCACCGTCCCGTGTGCTGGGCTCGCTGTCGTACGGCGCGGGCGGCTGGGAGCACGCGGCAGTGCGTGTCCTGCCGTCCGGCAAGGTCGAGGTGATCACGGGTTCGTCCGCGCATGGGCAGGGCCATGAGACGGCCTGGGCGCAGATCACCGCCGACCGGCTCGGTGTCCCGTTCGAGGACGTGAAGGTCCTGCACGGCGACACGGCGATTTCGCACAAGGGCATGGACACGTACGGTTCCCGTTCGCTGGCCGTGGGCGGGGTCGCATTGTTCTCCGCATGCGAGAAGGTCGTCGACAAGGCCCGTACGATCGCGGCGCATCTGCTGGAGGCGTCCGAGCAGGACCTTGAGTTCACCGGCGGACGGTTCAGCGTCCGCGGCGTCCAGGAGGAGGGCAAGACGCTGCAGGAGGTCGCGCTGGCCGCGTTCGCCGCGCACGACCTGCCGGACGGCATCGAGCCCTCGCTCGACTCCGACGCCACGTTCGACCCGGACAACTTCTCCTTCCCGCACGGCACGCACCTGTGCGCGATGGACGTCGACACAGAGACGGGGATGGTGAAGATACGCAAGTACGTGGCGGTGGACGACGTGGGCAATGTCGTCAACCCGCTCATCGTGGAGGGGCAGGTCCACGGCGGGCTCGCGCAGGGCATCGCCCAGGCGCTGTACGAGGAGGCCGTGTACGACGCCGACGGCAACCTGACGACGACCACGATGGCCGACTACCTGATCCCGTCGGCGGCGGACCTGCCGACGTTCACGACCGACCGCACCGAGACGCCCGCGACGACCAACCCCATGGGCGTGAAGGGCGTCGGTGAGGCGGGCACGATCGCGTCCACCCCGGCGGTCGTGAACTCGATCGTGGACGCGCTGCGCCCGCACGGCGTGCACGACGTGCCGATGCCGTGCACGCCGGAACGCGTCTGGCGCGCGCTGCGCGGCGAAACCAAACCGGCGGCCGCCGAACCGGGCGCCGGCGGCGGGCTCGGCTCGGCCGGAGGTGACCAGTGATCCCCGCGACGTTCGACTACGTGCGGCCCGCCTCGCTGGACGACGCCGCGAGGGCGCTGTCCGACGCGGGCGAGGACGCGAAGGTGCTGGCCGGCGGGCAGAGCCTGATGCCGCTGCTGCGGATGCGGCTCGCCATCCCGGACGCGCTGATCGACCTGGACCGGATCGACGGGCTGCGGGAGATCCGCGACGACGGCGACGGGATCGTCATCGGCGCGATGGCGACGCACCACCAGGTGATCCGCGATCCGCTGGTGCGCGAGCACGTGCCATTGATCGCGGAGACGACGGAGACGGTCGCCGACCCGGCCGTCCGGCACCGCGGCACGTTCGGCGGGTCGCTGGCGCACGCCGACCCGGCGGGCGACCTCCCGGCGGTCGCGCTGGCGCTGGACGCGGTGTTCCTCGTCCAGTCCGTGCGCGGTGAGCGGGAGATCCCGGCGTCGGAGTTCTTCGTCGACTGGATGACATCGTCGATGGAGCCGGACGAACTGCTCGTGGGCGTGCGCGTGCCGAAGCTGGGCGCGGGCTGGGGCGTCCACTACGAGAAGTTCCATCGGACTGCGCAGGCGTGGGCGATCGTCGGTGTGGCGTGCGCCGTCCGCCGCAATGGTGACGGGATCGAGGACGCGCGGGTCGCGCTGACCAACATGGGTCCGGCACCCGTGCGGGCCAGTGCGGTGGAGATCGCCGTCCGGGGCGGGTCCGCGTCGGAGGACGCGTTCCGGACCGCCGCCGCGCAGGCGGCGGCCGGTACCGAACCGCCCACCGATCTGCACGGGTCGTCGGAGTACCGGACGCATCTGGCGACGGTGCTCACCGCGCGGGCGCTCGCGGCCGCCGCGGGCTGACGCGGATCGTGCGGCCGGGCCCCGCGGGGCCCGGCCGCATGATCGCCCCGCGCCCGGGTAACGGACTGCCTGTCGGTGGCCCCCACTGGCCACGGGCTGGGCCACCGCCGTAGGGTCGCGGACAAGTTCTCCGGACGATAAGGACATTGATCATGGAGCTCGACCACGATTTCACCGTCCCCGTACCGGTGGATCAGGCCTGGTCGGTGCTGCTCGACGTGGAGCGGGTCGCGGCCTGCATGCCGGGCGCCACGCTCGACTCGGTCGAGGGCGAGGAGTACTCGGGGCGGATGAAGGTGAAGGTCGGCGCGATGACCATCACCTACCGCGGCACCGCGCGGATCGTCTCGGCGGACGAGTCGGCCCGGGTCGTGACGATGGAGGCGTCCGCGAAGGAGGCGCGCGGCTCCGGCACGGCGTCGGCGACCGTCCAGGCGCGGCTGCACGAGCAGGGCGGCGGCACGACGCGGGTGACCGTGCACACCAAGCTGAACGTGACGGGACGGCCGGCGCAGTTCGGCCGCAACATCCTGTCCGAGGTCGGTTCGAAGATCATTTCGCGGTTCGCGAAGGCGCTGGCGACCGAGCTGGAGTCGTCCGGGGAGTCCGCGGTGGCCGCCGCGCCCGTTGAGAGCCCCGCCGAGGCCGCGAAGCCGGAGGTGGAGGCCGAGACCGGGGTGGCGTCCGCGAAGCCCGCGGAGCCGGCCGACAAGCCCGGCCCGGTGCAGGCCACGGACGAGGCCGCGGCACGGGCGGAGGCGGCCGTGCCGGAACGTCCCGCCCGGCGGCAGCTGCACGTGGCGGACGAGGACGACGCGATCGACCTGCTGGAGGTCGCGGGCCCGTCGGTCGCGAAGCGGGCCGTCCCGGCGGTCGGCGGCCTGGTCGCGCTGCTGCTGGCCGTCCGGTTCCTCGTCCGGCGGCGGCGCCGCAAGCGCTGACGCTTATCGGGGGTCAAACCGGGGTCAACGATCCGCCGGTGGACGGCGGCGACGGTGGAACGGGCCGCCGCCGATGCCGTCGGCTTGTCCCGTGGAAACCATCGAGCTTCAGCGGATCGCGCGGATCGAGGACGACAACTGGTGGTACCGCGAGCGGCGGGAGATCCTGTCCGCGGAGCTGCTGCGGTTCAGCGTGCCGGGGACGGCCGTCGACATCGGCGCCGCGTCCGGTGCGCACTGCCGGGTGCTGGCCGAGCACGGTTGGCGGGCGACCGGCATCGATCTGAGCCCGGCCGCCGTGGCGCTGGCGCGCGCGCACGGCGTCGAGGCGTATGAGGGTGATGCCCGCTATCTGCCGCTCCCGCCGTGCGAGTACGACCTCGCGCTGGCGCTGGACGTCCTGGAGCACATCGAGGACGACGCGCGGGCGGCGGCGGAGATCGCCCGGGTGCTGCGTCCGGGCGGGATCGCGCTGCTGTCCGTGCCGTGCGACATGGCGCTGTGGTCGGCGCACGACGTGGCGCTCGGCCGCGTCCGCCGTCACACCCGCCGCACGCTCGCCGAGCTGGTCGAGGGCGCCGGGCTGGTGCTGGAGGCGGTGTGGAGCCGGGGCGTGCTGCTCCGTCCGCTCCTGCGCCGGCTGAGGCACCGGACGGCGCGCCGCGAGGACCTGGCGCCATTGCATCCGCTCGCCAATGAGGCGCTGCGGCTGTCGGCCGCGCTGGAGCGGCGCCTGCCGGTGGTGTCCGGGCGCCCGGGCGTGTGGCTGTTCGCCCGAGCCCGTCGCCCCGGCTGACGCGTCATTTGAACACGCGGTCGACGATCCTGGCCGCGGCGTTGCCGTCGTCGTGGGGGCAGTACTTCACGAAGAAGCGGTCGTAGGCGTCGGCGTAGCGGTCTTCGCTGTCGGGCGCCGCCTTGACCGCCTTTGCGAGCGCCGCCGACGTCGACACGACCGGGCCGGGTGCCTCCGCCACCAGGTCGAGGTAGAAGCCGCGCACATGGTCGCGGTACCGCTCCAGGTCGGGCGTGTAGAGGATGATCGGGCGGCCTAGGACGGCGTAGTCGAACATGGCGGACGAGTAGTCGGTGACGAGCACGTCCGCCGCCATGTAGAGCTCGGCGATGTCGGGGTAACGGGACACGTCCATGACGAAGTCGTCCGCCGTCGAACGGGGCTTGTCGGTGACGAGGTGGTGCGTCCGCAGTAGGAGGACGTGGTCGTCGCCCAGGGTTCGCCGCACGGTTTCGACGTCCAGGTCCAGCGAGAAGCCCTGCTTACCGGGGCCGTGGCGGCGGTCGTCCCGCCATGTGGGCGCGTAGAGGACGACCTTCTTGCCGTCGGGGATTCCCAGGCGCTTGCGAACGCGCGTCCCGACGCTCTCCCATTCGGGAGTGCTGAGGATGTCGTTGCGCGGATATCCGGTCTCCAGGACGTCCCCGTCGTAGCGGAACGCCCGGCGCATGATCTGGGTGGCGTACGGACTCGGGGACACCAGCAGATCCCATCGCGGCACCTCCCACTGCATCCAGTCGTGGCGTTCGGTGCGCTGGTAGGGCATGTCCCGGAGGTCGTGGGCGAGGCGCTTCAGCGGGCTGCCGTGCCAGGTCTGGACGTAGGTCTGGCCGTCGCGCTTGAAGAACCAGGGCGGAAGCCCGTGGTTGGTGATGATGTGTCGCGCGCGCGCGAGGACGCGGTAGTGCTCGCGGCTTCCGGCCAGAACCGTCCTGGTCTTCACGTCGGTCGCGAAGTCGATGGAGAACTGGCCGTCCTGGGTGACCCACACGCATTCGAGGTCGGGGTTGCGTCGGGCGAGTTCCTCGTAGATGGCCCTGGGGTTGCAGCTGTACTGGGTCCCGTCATGGCTGTCGAAGACGACGATGTCCTTCAGCGGGCTTCGCAGATAGACGGGATAGTCGCGCTGCTGGAGCAGCAGTTGCGCGTGGCCGCCTCGCTCGTCGTCGCCCAGGGCGGGACGGCTCTCCAGCGTCAACGCGTCGATCTGGTGTACGCCGACCTCGAATTCGTGGGTGCCGACACGTCGCCGGTGGGGCAGGCCTGGGATCGCCTCACGTTCGACGACCACCGACACCTCGCCGGAACGCGCGCGCGCCAGCACGTCCCATGTTCCGCTGGTCAGCGGTAGGTCGGCGCCGAACACGGCCATCGTCGCGGGTGTGAACGCGGCGGTGAAGCGGTGCTGCTCCCAGGTGACGGGGATGCGGTACTCGTCGCCCGAGCGGCGCCGCCGCAGGACGAAGTGGTCGGGCCTGTCCTCCGGGTCGGCGAAGTCGCCGGTGAGGGTGAGGTGCCCGCCGGCGTCCCATTCGACGGCCCGGACGACGGGACGGAAGGTGCGCTCGACGGCGCGCAGGTTGCCGAACGCCGTCCGCGTGAGGGCCAGTTCCCGGCCGTCCCCCGGCAGCGCGAACCGGACGGGCTTGACGTTGCTCGCCACGGTGAGCCGCAGGGGGCCGCCTTCACCGGTCAGCCGGATATCCCAGTCGATGGCGTCCCGCAGGTGCGGCTGGTGGGGCGAGGAGCCGTCGCCGGTGGAGGTCAGCAATTCGAGCGGGAGCTTCGCCGTGAAGTCGAACCCGGTGCCCTCCGCCATGCGCAGGACGGACGACTGGCGCAGCGTCACCTCGCCGCGGATCTCCTCTCCCCCGTGCCGGCGGGCCGCGACCATGGCGACGCCGGCGCCGAGGGCCCGCCGCGTCCAGCCGGTCAGTTCGAGCACGTCCCCGTCGCGGCGGATCCGGGTGAGGACGGCCTTGGCCCGCTTGACGTGCACGACGAACACGTCGTCGTCGCCGGCCGCGGGCTGGACGGCCACGTGCTCGTCCACCTGCCGCGCCGCCGTCCAGCGCACGGCCGGGGCGGACGCGGTCAGCCGCTGCACCGCCCGGCGTCCCGCCGTGGACACCTCGGCGAGCAGCTCGTAGGTGGCCGTCCGCCATTCGTCGCCGTCCAGCAGGTACTCGGGCTCCACCCGCACGGTGAACCCGGACCAGTCGTAGGAGACGTTCGACTGGCCGGACAGTGCCGTGACCTCCGGGCAGCGGGTCCGTACCACCGGGAGCCGGATCTCTCTGCCGGTCTTCGCGTCCCGCATCCAGACGCGGATACGGGATTCGGTTTCTGCCGACACGTCGAGCTTGTCGAAGTGGGCGTGCCCTTCGACGATGAGGGTGTCGACGTCCCATTCGACACGGTCGACATCCGCCCACAGACCGATCTCGTCGGTGACGTCGTAGACGTCCAGGGGGATCTCGCGTTCCGCGTCGTCGAAGAAGGGGTAGCGGGCGTACCAGCGCGGACGGATCCGTCCCCTGGGGACGACCGGTACGTCCTGGAGCCCGTCCTCCTCGAACCGGAGCACGTCGAGCAGTTCGGGCAGCATGCGCTCGCGGAGCAGATGCAGGGCCAGTCGCCTGATCGCGTCCAGCCCGTCGGTGGCCGAACGGTCGGCGTCGGCGACGACCTCCGCGCCCAACTCGACCAGGCGTTCGCGTTCTTCCCAGGTCGTGGCGGGCAGGGCGAGCATCAGCTCGCGCACGTCCAGGTCCAGCGCGTACATGTCGTGGACGGCCAGAAGCTCCGGCGCATGGTCGTGGACGAAGTTCCGGACCTTCGCGAGGGTCGCCATCCGATCGGTGATGTGGGCGGGGTCAGGGCGGAGCCGCGTCGCCGTTCCCGGACGGTCGCGCCAGAAGTAGACGGTCGTGTCGAGCACGTCCACGACCGAGGCCAGAAGCTGGGTCTGGACGGCGACCAACGCGTCTTGGTCCGCGCCCAGCTCGAAGCGGTGCGCGTCCCAGAACGAACGCCGGTACACCTTGTTCCAGAGCGTCCGGTCTTGCAGGAGGGTGGGGTGACGGGTGACATGCGTCGACTTGAGGGTCTTCGTGTAGGGCTCGCTGTGCAGCGGTGACTGCCACACCTGTTCGCCGTCCAGGCACATGACGTTTCCGCCGGCGAGGTCCGATCCGGTCGCGTCGAGGGTGCCGACCAGTAGTTCGTAGGCGTAGGGCGGTAGCGCGTCCTCGCCGTCCGCGAAGGCCAGGTACCGGCCCTTGGCCTGCTCCACGCCGGCGTCGGCGGCCGATGCGGCGGGGCCCGGCTGGAGCAGCGTGAAGCGGTCGTCGTGCCCGGCGAACTCCTTGGCGACGGCCGCGCCGCCGTCGCCGGACCCGTCGTCCACCATGAGGACCTCGACATCGCGCAAGGTCTGGCCTGCGAGCGACTCCAGGCACTCGGCGAGGCGGCCGCCGGTGCTGCGGAACGGGACGACGATGCTGATCTGCGGGGACACGAGCGACTCCGTGTTGGGGTGAGCGGGGTTCTTGCGTGGAGTTGGTCAGTGACCAGTTGGTCAGTGACCGGGCTGGAGGACCCGGTCGAGCACGCGGGCGGCGGCGCGGCCGTCGTCGTGCGGGCAGTACCGGGCGGCGAAGGCGGCGCGCGCGTCCCGGTACCCGGTCTCCAACGCGGCCGGGTCGCGCAGCGCCTCGACGACCTCCCGGGACGTGCCCAGCAGCGGGCCGGGCGCCTCGGCGTCGAAGCCGAAGTAGAAGCCGCGCACGTGGTCGCGGTAGCGCTCCAGGTCGTAGGTGAAGAACACCATCGGCCGGCCGGTGACCGCGAAGTCGAACATGGACGACGAGTAGTCCGTGACCAGCACATCGCTGATCAGGAAGAGTTCGGAGATGTCGGGGTAGACGGACACGTCCATCACGCAGTCGCCCGGCTTCAGCTTCGGCCGGTCGGTGACGAGATAGTGCGTCCGCAGGAGCAGCACATGGTCGCGGCCCAGCGCCGCCCTGAACCGGTCGAGGTCGAATTCGAGGCGGAACGCGCGCTTGCCGATCGCGTGGTGGAAGTCGTCCCGCCAGGTCGGCGCGTACAGGACGACGCGCTTGCCCTCGGGGATCCCCAGCCGCCGCCTGACGGCCGCCGCGATCTCGTCGCGGTGCGGGCTGCTCAGAACGTCGTTACGGGGATAGCCGCTTTCGAGGACGTCCCCGTCATAGCCGAACGCTCGCCGGAACAGCGGCACGGAGAACGCGTTCTGCGCGAGCAGCAGATCCCACTGCGGGACGTCGTACTCCATCCAGTCGACGCCCTCGGTCCGCTTGTAGGGCATCTCCTTGACGTCGTACCCCAGCTTCTTCAGCGGCGTCCCATGCCAGCACTGCACGTACGTCTGGTCGTCGCGTTTGGTGAACCAGTCCCGCTGCGACCAGTTACCGAAGATGAAGCGCGCGCGGGCGAGCGCCTCATAGTGCTCACGCGTGCCGACCAGAACGGTGCGTGCACCCGTCGGCCGACCGAACTGACCGTTCTCGGTGACCCACACGCACTCCAGGTCGGTTTCGCGTCGCCGAAGCTCGTCATAGATGCCGCGCGGGTTGCACGAGTACTGGCGTCCCCGGTACGCGTCGAACACGGCGAGGTCGCGCACGGGCAGGTTGAGGTGGCGCCGGTAGTGCCCGGACCGGATCCGGCTCTGCGCGTAGGCTCCGCGCTCGTCGTCGTCCAGGGCGGTCTCGATCCGCAGGATCAGCTGCTCGGTCTTCTGCGCGCGGACGGTGATGCGGTGCAGGCCCGCCTCGAACGGCTCCGGCAGTTCGCGGAGGGTGTGGCGTCTGATGACGACCGGTTGTTCCTGCCCGCTGATGGTCGTGAGGACGTCCCAACGGCCTGCGACCAAGGGACGGGACAGCCCGAGCACGGGCATGCGTGCGGGAGCGAACTTCGCAGTGAAACGGTCGCCTTCCCAGAGCAACCTGACGATGTGTTCCTCGGACGACCGTCGCCGCCGGAGGAACAAGGATTCCGGCCGTCCGCCACGGTCGGTGCACGTGCCCGCCAGATGCAGCGCACCGTCGGACGACCAGGACAGCTCGTCGACGATGAGGGCCCGTCCGCGCACGACGATCCGCAGCGTGCTCCGCCGCGTCCGGGCGATCTCCAATTCACCGCCGGGGACGGGGAACGCGGTTCCGGCGGCGTCCTCGTCCAGGTAGGGGCGGACGCCGCCGGGCAGGCTGATCTCCCAGTCGCCCTTCCGCCGGGCCAGCCCGGCCACGGGCAGCCTGGCCCGGAAGCCTTCGCCGCCGACCCGTTCGACCGGGCCGGTCACCGTGGCGCGGCCCGCCTTCGGCACGGCGGTCAGGCGCGGCTCGTCGCCGAGCGGAACGCGGCTCCAGCCGTCCAGGCACAGGTCGCCGCGCTCCAGATGGCAGCCGACGACCGCCGCCGGCGTCCGCCGCACCTGCACCACGAACCGGTTCCGGGCCGCGACGCCCTGGACCAGGACGCCCGGCGCGCACTCCCGGTCGTCCGGCCACTGCCGGCCGGTGAGGCGCGGGTTCGCGAACGTGCAGCGCCGCCGCAGCCCCTGGTTGACGATCTCCACGCACGGGACCCAGTCGATGTCCCGCCAGCGGCCGAACATCTTCAGCGCCGCCGGGTCGATCTCCGCGACGAACCCGGACCAGTCGTAGGAGACCGCCGACTGCCGTGACCGGGCGGTCACGTCCGGCCGGCGGACCCGCCGCACCGGGACGCGCATCAGGCCGCGCTTGTTCGCCGCGACCAGCCACACCCGGATGCGGGAGCCGTCCTCGGTGGAGGAGTCCAGGTGCCGGATGTAGGCGTGCCCCTCGATGCGGAGCCGCCCGTCCGCCCAGGTGGCCCGGTCGATGGCGGCGACCGGCTTCAGCTCGTCGGTCACGTCGTACACATGCGCCGGGACGGCCCGCTCCTCGTCCTCGAAGTACGGGAACTCGGCGAACCAGCGGTGCCGCAGGCCGCGCCGGACCCGCGGCGCGTCCCCCGCCTTCCGGAGCTGGCCGAACCGCAGGACCTCCAGCAGCTCCGGCAGCATCCAGTGGCAGAGCAGGTGCAGTTGCAGGCGCGTCAGCGCGGGCAGCCGCTTCACCACGCGCGGGCTGATCTCCCGCGCCAGCGCGGCGCCCATGGCGACGAGTTCCTCGCGGTGTTCGTCCTGTGTCCTGGGGAGGGCCTCGAACAGGACGCGAAGCTCGATCGGGATGAGGGCGTGCTGGTCGTAGGCGTTCAGCAGGGTCGGCGCATAGCCGGCCAGCCCTTCGCGCAGTGCACGGGCCGATGCCATGCGCTGGCTGATGTTGCCCCAGTCGTAGCGGTCTTCCGTGATGGAACCGGGCCTCTTGCGCCAGTAGTAGACGGTCTGGCTCAGGACGTCCACGGACTGGGCGAGGGCGTGCGCGCGCGCCGTGACGGGCGGATCCTCATAGAAGCCCGTGGGGAATTCCAGAGCGGCCTTGTCCCAGAACCCACGCCGGTAGACCTTGTTCCACGGCGTACGGTCGCGCATGAGCACCGGCTTGGACGACACGTGCGTCCTCGAACACGACTCTGTGAAGACACCCTCGTGCAGCGGCGACTGCCATTTCCGGTCGGCGTCCATACGCTCGACGTTGCCGGAGGCGAAGTCGGACCCCGTCCGGTCAAGGGACCCGACCAGCCGCGCGTAGGCGTCGCGGTCCACGACATCGTCCGCGTCGGCGAAGGCCAGGTACTCGCCCCTCGCCTGCCGCACCCCCGCGTTGCGGGCCGGGCCGGGGCCCTCCTGCTCCCGCGCGAACAGGCGGAACCGCTGGTCGCGGGCGCACATCTCCTTGGCGATCACGGCGCTGCCGTCGGCGGACCCGTCGTCCACCAGGATCACCTCAAGGTCGCGCAGCGTCTGGCCGGCGAGCGACTCCAGGCACTCCCGGAAGTACTCCTCGGTGTTGTGGAACGGCACGACGACGCTGAGCTTCGGGGACATGGGGCCTCCTCCTCGCCCCACCGAGCATGGTGACGTTACGCCACCACATGAACACGCATCGCCATTGCCAATCCGTCCCCTGACGCAGACTTGACCTCATCTAGCCGCGATTTACCTGCGCATTACGGTCGCGCTGGACGGATCCCTGGGGCGACACCGGAGTCGGACATCGCGATGCGCACGCTCTCTGCGAGAGCCTCGAACTCGTCCGTGCGCGGCGATGTCGACCGGAAACCGAGCCCGATGCTGCGGAACGGCGCCGGCGGCGTGAACCGGTGCAGTTCAAGGTTCGGCGCACGGCCGGTCTCCACCGGCAGCGCGGTCTCCGGGACGAGCGTCACGCCAAGACCACCCGACACGAGCTGTACCAGCGTCGCCAGGCTCGTCGCGTAGGTCGCCGCAGCGGCGCGCGCACCCACGTCCCGGCAGACGTCCAAGGCCTGGTCGCGCAGGCAGTGGCCCTGGTTGAGCAAGAGGACATCGAGGTCGTTCAGCGTCTCGCGCGGTATCTCCTTATCGCCCAACTCGAACCCGGGAGGGGCGACGAGCACGAAGTCCTCGTCGTACAGGGCGATCTCCGTGACACCGGCGGCGGGCACGGGCAGCGCTAGGAGGACCACGTCCAGCCGTCCAGCGAGCAGTTCCGTGACGAGTTGCTCTGTCTGCTCCTCATGCACCGACAACTTCAGGTCGGGGAACTCCTTGGCGAGCCTGGGCAGGACGATGGGCAGCAGATACGGCGCCACGGTCGGGATCACACCCACCCTTAGCGGCCCCACCAGCGTCCCTTGGACGGCCTTAACTTCGTCTACCAGGCGATCCAGTTCCGCTAGAACGACCTCCGCCCGCCGCGCGACCCGCTCCCCAGCGGGGGTCAGCAGAACCTTCCGGGTCGTCCGCTCGACAAGACGCGTACCGAGGGTGTCCTCCAGCGCGGCCACAGCCCCGGAGAGGGCGGGCTGGCTCATGCGCAGCGCGGCGGCGGCGTCCCGGAAGTGCAGATGTTCGGCGAGCGCCAGAAACGCCCGCAACTGCGCCACCGTCGGTCTGCTGCTCGCCATCTCGATCGAACGTTACCCAATAACGATCACAGAACGTGACACCTCCCAGGTCGGACGGCGGTGTGTTTCACCACATCCACGCCCGGCGACAACCGCGCGGGCCGAACTGCACAGGCTGAACTTGACAGTCTGAGCTGTGCTTTTTAGCGTGGATAGGTGACCGAGAACGCCGAATTGTCCGGGTCGTCCGTCCAGGCGGCCCGGGAGTTGCGGGTGGTGTTCAGCCGCCTGCGGCGCCGGCTGAAGGAGTCCTACGACGTCGAGGGCCTCACCCCCTCGCAGACGTCCGCGCTCAGCCGGCTCAGCCGACAGGGCCCCGCGTCGACCAGCGACCTCGCCGCCGCCGAGCGAGTCCGGCCGCAGTCGATGGCCGCCACGCTGTCCGTGCTGGAGGAACGCGGCCTGATCCGCCGCGACCCCGACCCCGGGGACGGCCGCCGGATGCTGCTGTCCCCGACCGGCGCCGGTCTCGCCTACCTCGACGACAAGCGGCGGACCGGCGAGGAATGGCTGGCCCGCTCGCTGCAGGACCGCCTCACCGAACCGGAACGCCGCCACCTCATCGAGGCGCTGACGCTGGTGGAACGGCTCATCCAGCCGTGACACCGCGGACGGGCCTGTCCCGGCGGCTGCTCGGCGGCGGCGGGGACGGCTTCGACCGCAGACTCCTCGCGCCGATGCTCCTCGGCGCGGTGCTCAACCCGGTCAACTCCTCGATCATCGCGGTGTCGCTGATCCCGATCGGGCGGGCGTTCGGGGCGCCGCCGTCCAGCACGGCGTGGCTCGTCTCGGCGCTCTACCTGGCCACGGCGGTCGGCCAGCCCGTGGTCGGGCGGCTGATCGACCTCTTCGGCCCGCGCCGCCTGTACCTCACCGCGACCGCCCTGGTGGGCGCCGCGGGCGTCATCGGCGCGCTCGCCCCGAACCTGGGCGTGCTGATCGCCGCGCGGGTGCTGCTGGGGTTCGGCACCTGCGCCGGCTACCCGGCCGCGATGTACCTGATCCGGAGCGAGGCGCGGCGCACCGGGCGGAACAGCCCGGCCGGTGTGCTGACCGTCCTCGCGATCGCCACCCAGACCACCGCCGTCATCGGCCCGCCTCGGCGGGGTGCTGATCGGCCTCGGCGGCTGGCGGACGACCCTGGCGCTCAACATCCCCCTCGCCTTGGCAGGGTTCCTCCTCGGCGCACTACGCCTGCCACGAACACCGCCGCCTGCCCGTCCAGAGGGTCCACGACCGGTCGCCGTGCTGGAGGTACCGGGCATGGCGCTGTTCGCGGGGACGCTCCTGTCGCTCCTGCTGTTCCTCATGGACCCACGAGTGGACCGCCTGTACCTGCTCGCGTTGGCGGCCGTCGCGGCGGCGGTGTTCGTGCTGCGCGAACTGCGGGCGTCCAGGCCGTTCATCGACGTACGGGTCCTCGGCGGCAACCTGCCGCTGATCACCACCTACACCCGCGCCCTGCTCGCCTACGTCGTCTCCTACTCCGTCCTCTACGGCTACACGCAGTGGCTGCAAGAGGGGCGTGGGCTGTCGCCGTCCCATGCCGGGCTCCTCCAGTTGCCGCTGTTCGCGACCGGGATCGCCGTGGCCGCCGCCACTGGACGGCGCAGCGCGGTCCGCAGCAAGCTGCTCGTCGCCGCCATCGGGCAGATCACGGCGTGCGTGCTGCTCCTGGGGTTGCATTCCAACAGCCCCATCTGGCTCCTCGTGGCCATCACCGTGGTCTTCGGTGTGCCGCAGGGCCTGACGAGCCTCGCGCTGCAGAACTCCGTGTACCACCAGGCCGACCCGGAACGCGTGGCCTCCTCGGCGGGCCTGCTGCGCACCTCCGGTTATCTCGGCGCCATCCTCGCCTCGTCCGCCACCGCCGTCTTCTTCGCCGAACGCGCCGACACCCCGGGCATGCACCACCTGACCTGGTTCATGCTCACCGTCGCTGTGCTGTTCCTGGCGGTGACGCTGGCCGACCGCTCACTCCGCCACGTCAGCGGATCGGCAGCCGATCCGGATGCGGGATCGGAGCCCCGGGGTCGGCGACACGGCTCGTGAACGTGCCGTGGAAGCCGAACGGTAGATGGTGCTTCAACCGCAGGGTGGCGACATGTTCCAAGCCGCGGGCGTCCAGAATGCTGAGTTGCGACCGGTGCTCTGCGGCGAGATAGACCACGGCCAGCAGCCACCCATCGTCCTCGGCCGCATCAGGCGTTCGAGGGACGAAGATGGGCTCGCCTACGTACGTATGCGGTCCCGTCTCATGCAGCTGCGTGCGGCCGGTGTCGTTGTCGACCTTCAGAACGGTGTCGTACTGACCGCTCGGTCCCGTCCGTCCCGCCATGTAGGTGTAGCGGTGCTGACGTGTAGAGCGACGCCAGTCGTACTGCGGGAACTCGCCCGGCAGGTCGGCCAACTGCGTCTCGATCACACGTCCCGACGGCGTGATGCGGTACCGCATGAGCCTGCTGGACGGCAGCCCGGGGAACCGCGTGCGGAACTGGGTGAGGTCGCGCCGGATCGCGTCGAAGTCGTCGAACAGCACCATGTCGACGACCGTGTCCGTGCCGTCCTCGAAGGCGTTGGCGACATGCAGGTGGACGAGCGTCTCATGCTCGATGATCCGTGCCGGGCCGCCGTTGCGCGGGACGAGCACGAACCGCGTCCCCTTCTCCGGACGGTGCCGGATCGCGTCGAAGATGGCCCCGCCGCTCAGCATCGTGCGCAGGTCGAACATGTACGGGTCCAGGACGAACACCATGTGCTCGCTGGTCAGCGCCACATCGTGGTTCCAGGGCATGTTCAGCATCCGCACCTTGGCGAGCCGCCGCATCCGCCCCTGTCGGTCGACCTTCCAGCAGTTCAAGGACGGGAACGGCGCGAATTCCTGGCCGAAGTTGAACATCTCCCCCGTCACCGGATCCCACTTCGGATGAGCGGAGAAGGCCTTCAGCATCCCCTTCAGCCGCCCGCTGAAGTCCTCGACGCCGAAGGTCTCCAGGGTGTCCGGGTCGAGCCGGTAGGGCGGGCCGCCCTCCCATAGCGCCAGCAGCCGATCAGCATGCACCGCGACCCCGGTATTGGCGGCATTGGCGGGCCCCTTCGACTTAGCGAAATTGACCCAGAACCCGCCCGGCAGAGCCGTCCCGACACCGGGCTTCCGCGCCTGGCCGGCGACCATCCCGTCCCGGAACTGCGGCGTCCGGACATACCGGTTGCGGAACCGGACTGACCGCCCGTCAAAGCTGAATTGCGAAACCATCCCGTCGCCGTCGAAGAGATGGTGCATCAGCGTGCGCCCGACCTCCCACTTCCCCGGCCCGATCCGGTACAGCGTCCCGGTCAGCTCACGCGGCAGTTCCCCCTCGACCTCGTCGATGACGTAGTCGTGCTCGTGCATCAGCGGGGCGAAGATCTTCCCCATGTCCGGAGTGGTGGTCAGCGCCACGGAGGGCCTCCCCATCTGGCTACAGCCGTTTCCAGAAACCTAAAATCTGGCAACGCCTGTGTCAAGATTGCGGGGTGAGTTCCCGCACCTACGGCGGCGTCACCGCCGACCGCCGCCGCGCCGACCGCCGCACCGCGCTCCTGGAGGCCGCACTCGACCTGCTCGGCACCGAGGGCCTGCGCGCCACGTCCCTGCGCGCGGTCTGCGCCCGCGCCGGCCTCAACCCGCGCTACTTCTACGAGAACTTCACCGGCCTGGACGCACTGCTGACCGAGGTCTACGACCGCATCATCACCGAGATCACCGACGCCGTCGCGCAGGGAGTCGCCGGCGCCCCAGACGCCGACCTCCGCACGACCGTCCGCTCCGCCGCCGCTGCGGCGCTCGCCGTGGGCACCGCCGACCCCCGCAAGGCCCGCGTGGCGCTGATCGAAGCACCCGCCAGCCCCGTCCTGCGCACCCGCCAACGCGCCGCCCACCGCCGCAACGCGCTCCTCGTCATCGACTACGCCCGCACCTTCTACGACATCCCGCCCACCGCCGACGCCCAACTGCACTTCACCGCCACCATGCTGGTAGCGGGCTGGAGCGAAAACCTGATCGCCTGGCTGGACGGCGACCTGCCCGCCACCCCGTCCACCCTGGCGGACATGTTCGCCGACGCCGCCGAAGCCCTCGCCACCCACGCCGCCACCCATCCCCGCTGAACACAGCCGGGGCGGGTGGCCGCCTTCGGCCTTTCTTCTTGCAGGCGGTGACCCGGTCCATCTGGCGCAAGATCCGCTCGACTGCTTGAGTTGGGAGGCTCAGTTGCGACGTGACCCCCCAAGGAGTTCAAGGCATGTCAGCAGATGCCCCCGACGTACCGGTTCCGGCACCAGCCGCACGCGGGCAGCGAGTCCTCGACCTCCTGGACAAGGCGATCAACGCCCAGAGCCCGCTGGTGCTCAAGAACATCGCCCGGGCCCGCCAGCGGAACCCGGAGGCGACGCCGGCGCAGGTGATCCGGAACCTGGAGCGGATGTACGTCAGCGCCTTGACCGGGACGGGCGCCGCAGTGGGCGGAACCGCGGCCGCGCCCGGCGTCGGCACGGGCGTCGCACTGGCACTGTCGGCAGGCGAGACTTTCTCATCTCTTGAGCTGAGCGTCCTCTTCGCGCTCTCGATCGCCGAGGTCCACGGCGTCCCTATCGACGAGATCGAGCGCCGCCGGACGATCGTGATGGGCATCATGCTCGGCGGGTCCGGCACCGCCACCATCTCCAAGGTCGCCGAGCGTACGGGACAACACTGGGGACGCCAGGTCGTCACCAAGGTGCCGGTCGAGACGTTGCGTCAGATCAACAAGATCCTGGGGAAGAACTTCATCACGAAGTACGGGACCAAGCAGGGAGTCATCGTTCTCGGTCGAGTGGCACCGTTCGGCATCGGCGCTGTGATCGGTGGCGGCGCCAACGCTGCCATGGCCACCCTGACGGTACGGGCCGGTCGTCGCGCATTCGGCCCGCCCCCGCCGTCATGGCCAGGGGAAACGCCCAGCACACCGCCAAACGAGAACTCGCACGACTGACCGGCGCAACCCGAGTTCGACCGCGATGCACGTTGGCCGCTCGCCCGCGCCTCGGGGACGCGGGCGAGCGGCTCAGTCAGTCGCGGTGGGGCTTCTCGTTGGTCCAGCCTGCCGAGGTGACCGTCGTGTAGCTGAGGACGTCTCCGGGCTTCCGCTTGGGGACGTCCACGGCGAGCACCTCGAAGGACATGAGGCGGTACGTCTCCGGGTCGAGGACGACGCGCGTCTCCGTCCGGGCGTCGCGCATCGCAAGCCCGATTCCGGTGCGGCCCTTGGCGTCCTTCACCTCGCCGACCGCCCGCACGCCCGGAACGTCCGCCATCGCTCTGAAGACCACCGACCGTCCACGCGACGGGACGGGGTTCAAGGTGATGAGCCGGAGCCCCTTCCAGAGGTAGTCGACCGCGGCAGTCCCGTCGGGCTCGAGCATGAAGGTCTTGTACCGCTCGGGATCCTCACCGAACCGCTGGAGCTGCTGCTCAAGGGTCAGCATCTGAAATTCGCACTCGCTCGTCCGGTCGGCGTTGGCCGCGCACTTCTTCTTGATGTCCGCCGGGTCGTGCTGCGCCAGCGCGGCCTTCTTCTGCTCCGGTGTCGCGACCTGCTTCTCCCAGCCGACCTTTCCCAGGTCCTTCGTGGTCAGCGTCAACCAGTGGCCGTCCGCCCACACGCGCATGCTCTGCGGCGAACCGGCCTTCTCCCAGGCGTCGGCGTCCTTCGGCGTGAGCGGCCTCGCGCCGGGCGCCACCATGGCGTACTCGACGTCGGGATCGGAGCTTGACCGCGCCTTCCAGCGATCCCACCTGTCGGCGTAGGCGATCGAGTAGCCGTCTGCTCCCCCGACGCGGTACACGTTCCCCACTTCGGTCACGACGTGCCAGTAACGTCCGGTGGGCTCGTTCATCGCGTGATCGGCGGCGGCGAGCAGGATGCGCCGCGCACCGGGGTCCGGGCTCCCGGGACTGCCCTCCGTGGTGCCGCCGGTGAGCAGCGCGGCGGCCCCCACCGCCATGGCGGCGGCGGCCCCCGCCAGCCCGAACACGGGACGCCGGCCGACCCGGCGCGGCGCCACGGGCTTCCCCGCCTGCATCCGCCGCCGTCCCTCCGCAATGACCTCCTCGGACGGCGGGTCCTCCAGCAGCAGTGCGCGGATCATGCGGTCGTCATTCATCGCTGTCCTCCCCGAGGGCGGCCTTCACCTTGGCGCGGGCGCGGCTCAGCCGCGACGTGACCGTGCCGTAGGGCACGCCGAGCGCTTCCGAAATCTCCTGGTTCGACAGTTCGCTGAGCGCGCTGAGCAGCAGGACGTCCCGCTGGCCCTGCGTCAGCGAACGCAGCGCCCTGGCGAGGCGCGGTTGCAGGCCCTCGGCCCGCACCCAGTTGACGACCTGCTCCTCGTGCCCGCCGTCGACCGCCTCCGGACCGGCCTTCGCCAGCGCCCGGTACCGGCGCGACTCCTGCCGCCGGTGCTGCGCCACCAGATTCGTGGCGATGCCGAACAGCCAGGGGCGGATGCTCCCCCGCTCCGGATCGAACCGGTCCCGCCGGTGGAGCGCGATGACGAACGTGTCGGCGGCGATGTCGTCCGCCACGTCCCGTCCCAGCCGTCCCGCGATGTAGCGGTGGATGTCGGTGAAATGCTCGTCGTAATGCACCGCGAAGTCGTCGGCCTGACGCGGTTCGGGCCGCACGATCCCCGCGCCCTTCACGCCCGGTGACCTGTCATTGAGGTACCTCTCTGCGAACGGTGTGGTCACCCCTCACTCCGCCGCACCCCAGGATCCTGCTCCCACCTACGTGATCACGACGAGATCATCGTGACCCGGCCCGACCGCGACCCCGCCGTCGTGATCAGCCTGCGCGAGTACGAGTCGCTGAAGGAGACGGCGTTCCTGCTCGGCATCCCCGCCAACGCCCGCCATCTCGCCGCCTCGATCGAGAGCCTGCGCGGCGGCCTGCCGCAACGGTCACGAAGGCATCGGCAAAGCCGGGCTCCGGATCAAAGGTCGTAGCGCCCCGCCTTGACCCGAGCCACCAGCCCGGCAAACTGCTCTTTCACGACGACCAGACACGGCCCCGAGACGTCCTTGCTGTCCCGAACCCCCACCCCGCGCACAAGGCCGGCCAGTTCAACACAGTCAGTCGCCCCGCCGGTCTGGCTATGACTGCTCTTCCGCCAGACATACGCAACGGCGGCCACCTCAACGCAGTCGGTCGTGCCGCCACCGTGGCTATGGCTGCTCTTCCGCCAACGCGGCGGGTAGGCGACAACGCCGCTCACATCAGAGGTCAAGCCGGCCGCCCTTGATCCGAGCCACGAGAGCCGCCAAGTTCGTCCTGCTGACCACCAGGTGCGCAGCGGAGGGGTTCTTACTGTCCCGAATCCCGACGGCACCCTCCAGGGAGGCAAGCTCCACACAGTCGGAGGTTCCGTGGGTCTGGCTGTAGCTACTCTTGCGCCACCGGGACTCGGCCCAGCTTTCCAACCTCACGTCGGCTCCAGGGATCGCAGCTCAAAGGTCGCACTCCCCAGCCTTGACCCGAGCCACAAGATCAGCAAGGTGCTCTTTCGCGATGACCAGATGCGGCCCCGACGCATCCTTGCTATCCCGAACACCCAACCCGCACGCAAGGGCGGCCAACTCGACACAGTCAGTCGTACCGCCGGTTTGGCTGTAACTGCTCTTACGCCAGTTCGTCAAGCCGCTCACTCATTCCTCCTAGGTACTCACGAGACTGATCTTCGCTCCAGGCACGTGCCGCGATCCGGTTGAAGCGGAGTGCCACGGCTGCCGCCTCTACCTGGTCATCAATCACCCGTCCCACTCCTAGCGCACCACCCGAGAACGCTGCGTGGCGGCGGTTGGGCAGCGTGAAGCAGTGGAACGGACCATCGATGCCGACGTGGGGCGCTGCCCTCAGCGGAAGGATTCGGATCGACACGTGGAACAATCTACCCATTTGTAGTAGGTGTTCCCACTGGGCCTCCATCACTTCCGGAGGCCCCATCGAGCGCAGGGCGACCTGATCCAAGACGGCCCAAATCTCGGGACGTCCGTCCAGCATGGCGTCTTGGAGCTCCATCCGCCTCTCAAGAGCCCCATCGACATCGTCCAGGAAGCCGGCAGCATGCCCTGCCTCCAACATTCCCCTCGTGTAGTCCTCGGTCTGGAACGGCAGAGGCACGTAGTTGCTAGCGAACATGTAGTGCTCGATGGCCCGGCGTTGGTAGCGGTCGAGGCGGGATGGGGCATTTGCGTCGATTCCGAGTTTTGCGTAGCCCAGCCAGATTGTGAACACTCCGCCCGTGTCGAACGTTTTGTCCAGGGCGGTGCACTCACGGGTGCCGAGTTGCTTGTCGCCGGACTCGTATTTGGAAACCTGGCCGATCGAGCAGTTGAGGATCTTGGCGAGGTCGGCCTGGGTCAGGCCGCGCTGCAGGCGCAGGAAGCGCAGGTAGTAGGCCATGAACGCGTAGATCGATTCGTGCGGGTCGGGGGAAGGCCGGACCATGATCGCGCACCTCCGCACTTCATTCATTTTCTGATGTTGTCGGCAACAATGACGCGCATATGACGAGCTTGTCAATCTGTGGCGCGGAACACGGAACTGTCCGCAACAGAGGCGATCATGGGAATGAGTAGCGACAAATTCCGCAAGGATGACTTCATAGACGAAACGGACCCGCTTCCGGCCGTCCGGCCGGTGGAGGGGCGGTGGGCCGAGCCTTATCGGGCGCGGGGCACCGGGCTGTGGACGGTGCATCTGCGCCGGCCCGAGGCGATCCGGAACGGCGACGGCCGGCTGGTCGCCACGCTCACCGCGAGCGACCTCCACACGCTCGGCGACCTCATGGCCCAGCAGGACGGGCTGGCCTGGGAAGGCCGGCGGTGAGCGCCGTGATCGAGGGGACGTCGGCGCTGCGCCGGAGCCTTCTCGCGACACCGGACGCCATCCGGGAGGGGCGTCTCATCGTGGAGTCGCAGGCCCTCCAGTGGAGGCTTCCGCAGAGCACGGTGGACGACGCGGTCCTCGTCGCGTCCGAGCTGCTGACGAACTCCGTCCGGGCGGCGCGGAACCAGCCGGTTACGCTGCGCCTGGCCCTCGTCCCCGATGGGCTGCGCGTCGAGGTGTGGGACACGTCCCCGGAGAAGCCGCGGGCGTCCACGCCCGATCTGACGATGCCGACGGAGCCCATGCCGGACGACGCGCCAGACCCGGGCGGGTGGGGTTCCGTCTCTTAAACCCATCTCACACTGCCAACGAAGCGGCG
>NZ_JABXFD010000266.1 GCF_013372625.1 Actinomadura sp. BRA 177 | reverse complement strand
CGACCTGGACGCCGGCCGCGCCGCCGACTTCGCCGGGCGGCACGGCGCCCGGCTCGGCGTCCGCGCGGCCGTCGCGTCCGACCCGCGCGCCGCCGTCCGGGACGCCGGGATCGTCGTCATGGCGACCTGGGCGCGCCGCCCCATCCTGCACGCCGCCGACGTCGCGCACGGCACGCACCTCACCTCGCTCGGCGCGGACGAGCCCGGCAAGGCCGAGCTGGGCGCCGACCTGCTGGAGGGCGCCCGCGTCGTCGTCGACGACGTCCCGCTCGCCGTCGAGATGGGCGTGCTCGCGGGCGCCGGCCTCGACGTGAAGCACGCCGCCGGGACGCTCCGCGACCTGCTGTGCGGGGAGGTGCCCGGCCGGGTGCGGCGCGCCGAGGTCACCGTCTACGCGCCGGTCGGGCTGCCCTGGCAGGACCTCGCGCTGAGCTGGACGGCCTACCGCGCGGCCCGCGCCGCCGGCGCCGGCGTGGAGTTCGATTTCCTGGCGTGATCAGGTGTGCCCGGCGCATTTCGCGGAATATCCGTCCGTGGATCGATGCAGCCCCTTCTTTACAATGACGCCGTGAATAGTGTTGACTCCTCTGAGTTAGATCATCCGTGCCCCCCGTCAAGGTGACCCATGCGATCTTGTTTTCGCCCCGTCCGAATCCCCGGATTACCCACGCGATCGCCCCCGTGACCTCCACGACCTCGAATGGTGTTCGGTAATGACGTTCTTCCAGGGCCACTGTGGGTGGCTGGCCAATGGAGACGAATATGATTCGCATTCTTCTCGCCGAGGGGGCGCCTCTCCTCCGCGGCGGGTTGGTCGCGTTGCTCGAAGACGTGAAAGACCTCGATGTCGTGGCCGCGATCGGCTCCGGTGAGCAGGTGCTCCGCACCGCGCGCGGGCAGCGGCCCGACGTGGCGCTCATCGACGTCGGGCTCCCCGGACTGGACGGCTTCGCCGCGGCGCGCGCGCTCCGCGAGGCCGTCCCCGAGTGCAGCACCGTCCTCATGGCGGGCCGCTGCCGGACGGGCGACCTGCGCCGGGCGGTCGCCGCGCACGCGTGCGGGCTCGTCCTGAAGGACACCTCGCCCGGCGACCTCGTGGACGCGATCCGGCGGGCCGCGGACGGCGCCCGCGTGATCGACCCCGACATGGCCTTCACCGAGCTGGGCTCGGCGCGGAACCCGCTCACCGACCGGGAGGTGGAGGTGCTCTCCCTCGCGTCACGGGGCGCCTCGGCCGCGCAGATCGCCGAGGACCTCGTCCTGACGATCGGCACCGTCCGCAACCACCTGTCCCGCATCAACCGCAAGATCGGCGCGCAGAACCGGGTGCAGGCCATCCGGATGGCCGAGGACGCCGGCTGGCTGTGAGCCCGCCTCCCAGCGGCCGATGAGGTCCCGGTAGAGCGGGCAGACGGCGGGCAGGTCCGCGTGCCGTCCGAGGTAGGGGCGGGTCCCGTCCAGCACGAGGACGCGGCGCGCGCGCACGGCCGAGCTGATCCGGTGCGCGATGACGATCAGCGTGCCCGGCCGGCGCGCGAACGCCGCCTCCGCCCTTGCCTCGGCGGCGGCGTCCAGCCGGTACGCGGCCTCGTCCAGGATGACGACGGGCTGCGGCGCCAGGTAGGCGCGGCACAGCGCGATGAGCTGCCGCCGCGCCTCGTCCAGCGCGCCCGGCTCGACCTGCGCGCCGTACCCGCCGAGGTCCCGGACGAGCCCCGCCAGCCCGAGCGCGTCCACGGCCCGCCCGACCTCCGCGGGCCCGGCGTCCGGCGCGTAGTAGGCGAGGTTGTCGAGCACCGAGCCGCTGAACACGTACGCCTCCTGCGGGATGAGCACCCGCCTGCCCGGATCGCCCGCCGGGCGCCCCTCCACCAGCACCTCGCCCTCATCGGGCTCCACCAGGCCTGCGATGAGCGCCGCGAGCGTCGACTTCCCGATTCCGCTGGGCCCCACCACCGCCAAATGATCACCCTGCGGCACCACGAGATCGAGACCCTCGATCACCGGCCGCGCACCGTACCCGAACGTCACCCCGCGCAGCTCGACCGCCGGGGCCCCTTCGACCGGCCCCGCCCGCACCGGCTCCGGAACGTCCGGCGCGCTCGTCTCCAGGATGCGGCCCAGCGTCACCGCCAGCCGTAGCCCGCTGCCGCCCATGCCCTGCACGAGCGTCCGCAGCGCGGGCTGCAACCCGTGCAGCACGTACGTCAGCGCGCCGATGACCATGCCGGGCGTGGCGCCGCGCCGCATCAGCCACGGCGCCGCCGCGAGGACGAGCAGCAGCGGCAGCCACCCGCTCACCGCCAGCGACACCGCCCGCAACGCCGCGAACCGCGCCACCGCGCGTCCCGCCGCCGCCTGCGCCTCCACCGCCGCGCCGAGCTCGGCTTTCAGGACCTCCTCGCCGCCGCACGCGACCGCGTCCCGCAGCCCCTCGGCCAGCGCCGCCGTCCGCTCCGCGATCCCCTCCTCACCGACGACGAGCGCCCGCTGCCGGACGGCCGCCGCCCCGAACACGGCCCCGAACAGCAGAAGCCCGACCAACAAAGGCGGCACGACCAGGACCACGACCTCGGGCATCATCGTCAGCAGCCCGAGCAGCGCGGCACCGACCGAGAACACGAACCCGCGCGCCACCACGAGCAGCCCGCCGAACGTGTCCCGGACGATCTCCACCTGATGCGTCAGCCGCGCGACGGCCCCGGTGTCGGGCCGCCCCCGCACCGACCGATGCAACGCCCCACCCGCAACCCGCCGGACGAGGTCATCCCGGAACGGCTCCACGATCGCCGCCAGCGCCGGATACAACCGCCGACTTCCAAAGGCCCCCACAAGGGCCGAAACCGCAAGCACCCCAAGCCAAACGACGGCGTCCCGCGCCCGCCCCGTCCGAAACGCGTCGGTAGCCTCCCCAACGGCCCGCCCGAACACAGCAGTAGGCACAACTTCCACCACCGACCACGCACAAGCCCGCCCAACCACGGCAGGCCGCGCCCGCACAGCCTCCCCGACCGTCCCCCACAAAACCCGCCCGGCTTCCCGTCTCCCGTTCACCCTGCCCCCTCAAAACCGTGCCCTCCGCGCCCCTCACGACTCTTCGCGCGACCGTCGTTCCTGCTGTGCGGGTCGTTGCTTGTGCGGGTGCTGTCGCCACCACGCAATGCTGTGCTTCGACGGCCGTTGCCACGGCTGCGGGGCTTCTCGCCTTCGCCGGTGTCGTTATCGGCGGGATGGTCGTCGTTCTTGCGAAGGCCGTCGTCAGCGGGAGGGGGCTCGTCCTTTGCGGGGGCGGTGAAGATGGCGCGGTAGTCGGGGTTGGTCCAGAGGGTCGTGTGGGGGGCCAGGGCGCGGAGGTGGCCGTTTTCCAGCCAGGCGACCAGGTCCGTGCGGGCGGCGGTGGAGGCTCGGTGGGCGATGATCAGGCGGGTTCGGTCGGCGTAGCGGGTCAGGACGGCGTCGGTGATCTCTACTTCGGTGACGGTGTCGAGGCTGGAGGTGGCGTCGTCCAGGATGAGGATGCGGCCGGCGTGTGCGAAGGCTCGGGCCAGGCCCGTTCGCTGTAGTTCGCCGCCCGACATGGGTGCGTCCGAAAGTGGTGTGTCGTAGCCGTTGGGGAGGCGGCGGATGAAGGTGTCGGCGCGGGCGGCCCGCGCGGATTCGATCAGCTGGGCGTCTGGTGGGTGCGTCGGGCCGAATGCGAGGGCGTCGCGGACGGTCGCGCCGAACAGGGCGGGGCGGGCGAACGCGTAGCCGATCTCGCGGCGGAGCGCCGGGCGGGTTAGGCGGGGGAGTGGTGTGCCGTCCAGGAGGACCTCGCCCTCGCTCCGGATGGTGCCGCCCCACAAGCGGAAAGAGCTGCTGGTCCTCGCCCATGTGATGGTTGCCGAGCCCCTGGCACAGCGTCAGGCAGTTGACCCGCAACTGCGCGCCGACGCCGGCCCCCGACGCCGCGACCTCCCTGCGGATCAGCGCCAGCTCACTGCGGAACGCGTCGTGCACCGCGACGAGCATGGCGCCCATCGACCCCGGCCCGCCGGGCGGCCCGGCCATGACCTGCACCAGAGCGATGACGGGCAGCGTCCGCCCGGACTTGGCCTCGTACTCGCCCCACCCGGGATCGGCCTCGACGGCCCGCGCGAACGCGGCATCCCGCTCGTCCCCCTCCAGGACGACGGCGTCCGCCTCGTACGTGAAGGCCCCGCTCTCCACCGTGACGCGCGGGTTCGCGACCAGGTTGTGGAACCAGGCCGGGTTCTTCGGCGCGCCCCCGGCCGACGCGATGACGAGGACGCGCTCCAGACCGTCCGGCAGGTATCCGAGCGGCGTCGTGTGCGGGGCACCGGACCGCGCCCCGGTCGTGGTCAGCAGGAGCAGCCGCCCGCCCTCGAACGGGCCGCCGACCCGCCCGCCGTTGGCGCGGAACTCCTCGATGACCTGCGTGTTGAAATCCATCTGTCTCCTGAACTGTTTTCGGGCATGGCGAATAAGCCACGGGAATGGCGCGCAGCCGTGGCTTGAGGAATGGTGGTGAGGGCATGCCGAAGACGCGGGCATGCCCGATGGAGTCGCGCGATGCGCGTGAAGTGAAGAGAGAGAACGCGAGTGGAAAAGGCGGGCCGCGTGCCCGCCCCGGCCTCACTCGGAGGCCGGGAACCTCACTCGCTCATGGCCCAAGGCCGACCCGGCAGTCACAAATCGCACATTACTGAACCCGGTACTACATTCGCAGTTCTTGGGGGATGGGATCTCCGCGCTGCCGGTAGTGGCTGATCAGAGCGCGGGTCTGGTGGGTTCGGCGGAACAGTGACCAGTGCAGGACGTGGTCGATGGTGGTGGC
>NZ_JABXFD010000038.1 GCF_013372625.1 Actinomadura sp. BRA 177 | reverse complement strand
CCGCCGGCCGGCGGCCGACAGCCCGAACCCGCTGATCTCGGCGCCGTCGGCGGCGGCGAGGCGGGCGGCCTCCTCGGCGTTCGGGGTGAGCAGCCGGACGCCCGGCACCGGCGGCTCGCCGCGCGGATGCGGATCCCACACGACGGGCACGCCCGCGGGCAGCTCCCCGAGCAGGGAGCGGACGGCGCGGTGCCGGGTGACGCCGCGGCCGTAGTCGGAGACCAGCACGGCGCCGGCCCCCGCGATCGCGTCGGTGACGCGCGGACCGACGGGCCCGTCGAGGGCCTGCCCTTCCCCGGCGTCCAGGCGCGCCACCGACTGTCCTCCGGACCGGATGCGCAGCTTGCAGGGGGTGCCGCCGTGCAGGTGGAACGCGGCGACCTCCAGGTGCTTCTCCAGCATCGCGCGCAGCCGCCGGCCGGGCTCGTCGTCGGCGAGCGCGGTGACGAGCACCACCTCCCGCCCGGCGGCTGCGCGCGATGCTGGGGAACTGTCTCCTATACACCTCC
>NZ_JABXFD010000089.1 GCF_013372625.1 Actinomadura sp. BRA 177 | reverse complement strand
TAGTTCTTCGAGTGTTTTTGTTGTGTGTGATTGTACTGCTACCCACGTCACCTCACCTGTCCTCTTCGTGGGCAGCGTCAGATGTGTATAATCGCCCGCCCCAGCCCCGACCAACCAGGTCCGCTTGATCAACCCGGTCTGCTCGGTCGGCCGGGTTTGCTTGGCCAATCCGGTCCGCTTGGCTCGCCCGGTCCGCTCGATCAACCCGGTCTGCTCGGCCGGCCCGGTCCGCTCGACCAACCTGGTCTGCTCGGCTCGCCGGGTTTGCTTGGTCAATCCGGTTTGCTCGGCTGGCCTGGTCCGCTCGGCCGACCGGGTTTGCTCGGCTGGCCGGGTTTGCTTGGTCAATGCGGTTTGCTCGGCGGCCCGGTCTGCTCGGCTAATCCGGTCCGCTCGGCTAATTGGCCCGGCCCACTCTGCCAACTGGCGCTGCCGCCCCGGCCTGTGTGGCGCCGAGGGGGCGTGGGGGGTGATATTCGGTGGGAGGTGCTGGGCGTTCTGCGTAGTGTGCGGGCATGGTTTCGCTGCATCAGGTGCTGGCGTTTTCGGTTATGGCGTTTGCGATCATCGTGATACCGGGGCCGTCGGTGTTATTCGTTGTTGGGCGGGCGCTGGCGCATGGGCGGCGGACGGCGCTTGCCGGTGTTGTCGGCGGGGTGCTCGCCGCCCTCCTGCTGACCGCGGCCGTTGCGGTCGGTATCGGGTCGATCGTGGAGCGGTCGGTGGTGCTTTTCACCGCGCTGAAGATCGTTGGTGCGGTCTACATCGTCTACCTCGGGGTGCAGGCCGTCCGGCACCGGCGCTCGCTGCAGGAGACGATCGGCGCGGACGAGTCGGGCCGGACGGGCGGACGGGCGCTCCTGCAGGGCTTCGTCGTCGGCGTCACGAACCCGAAGACGACGGTGTTCTTCGCCGCCGTCCTGCCGCAGTTCGTGGTCCGCGAGCACGGGCATGTCGCCCTGCAGATGATGGTCTTCGGGGTGATCTTCGCGGTCATCGCGCTGCTCAGCGACAGCGTGTGGGGCATCGCCGCCGGGACGGCCCGCGAGTGGTTCGCGAGTTCACCGCGCCGGCTCGCGGCGATCGGCGGCACCGGCGGCCTGATGATGATCGGCCTCGGCGTCACTGTGGCCGCCACCGGCCGCAAGGACTGATCCGGCGCTCAGACCGAGCAGAGCGAGAAGTTGTCGAAGACCGCCTTGGGCCATCCGGTGGCGTTCTCGGGACGCACGACGAGCAGACCGCTCGGGCCGGCCGCGCCGCCCCCCATCGGGGTGGAGCCGGACGACAGGACCCGCTCGCCGTTCACCCACATGGCCAGGTCGACGGTCGACCCGGTCCGCTCGACGCAGGCGGCCTGGATCCGGTTGTCGTCGTCGCGGAGGTCGGTGGCCTTGCCGACCACCACGCCGCCCTTCACCCGGCCGGAGTCCAGCCTGGCGATGCGGGCCAGTCCGTCCGCGCGGAGGAGGAACGCGAAGCCGCTCTGCCCGCGGCAGAACACTCCCGCCTCGCCGTCGGAGGTGACCTTGACCTCCATGAGCTGGGAGTCGGGGACGTCGTTCACCGGCGCGTCGACGATCGTGTGCGTTGTCGTGGGCAGGACGTGGAGTTCGTACTCGCGGTCGCGGTAGGACGCGTCCCAGGTGCGCGTGGTGGCGGTCTTCCAGCCGGAGGTCTCGCCACACAGTCCAGGCATCGTAATGATATGGTCACGGACTGTGAAGCAGGTGGTGCAGGTCAAGCTGCTGCCGACGCCCGAGCAGGCGGCGGCATTGGCTGACACCCTCCACCACGTCAACACCGCCGCCAACCAAGTCTCGGCCCGCGCCTTCGAGGAATTTGGGCTCCGTGGCCGTGAACTCCCCTTGCGGACGCTGTGCTACGGCGACCTTAAGGCCGGTGGGCTGGGCGCGCAGGCCGCGCAGCATGTGATCAAACGGGTCGTGGACGCCTACACCACCCTCCGGGCCAACATGGGCAACGGCAACCTGGGCGGGCCGCAGTCCCGGCGACGCCGCAGGGTCGAGTCCAAACCCATCGTGTTTCGCCCCGACGCCGCGCACACCTTCGACGACCGGTGCCTGTCGTGGCAACTGGACGCGGGAACCGTCAGCATCTGGACGGTGGCGGGGCGGCAAAGGAACCTGCGGTTCGCCTGCTCGCCCGACCAGGCCAGGACACTGGCCGTCCACCGCAAGGGCGAATCGGATCTAGTGCATCGGGACGGGAAGTGGTTCCTGCTCGCGACCTGCGACGTCCCCGAACCGGGCGTGTACGAACCCGCCGACTGGGTGGGGGTGGACCGCGGCATCGTTAACCTGGCCACTACATCGGATGGCGACAACCATCAGGGCCGCCGGCTGGGTCGGTACCGGCGGTGGCAGGCCCGCAAACGCGCCGAGCTCCAGGCCAAACGGACCCGCGCTGCCGTCCGGCGGCTGAAGAAGCGGGCCCGCCGGGAGGCGCGGCATGCCCGGCACGTCAATCACAAGATTTCCAGGCAGGTCGTCGCCGTCGCGGCACGCACCGGACGCGGTATCGCACTCGAGGAGTTGAGTGGCATCCGCGGACGGGGCACGGTTCCTCGCGACCAGCGGGCACGCCTGTCGTCCTGGCCGTTCCACCAACTCGGCGCCTTCATCGCCTACAAGGCTCGCCGCGCCGGTGTGCCGTTCATCGAGGTGGATCCGGCCTACACCTCGCAGCGCTGCCCGCGCTGCGGCCACACCGCGAGGAGCAATCGTCTCTCGCGGGATCACTTCAAGTGTCGTCGGTGCGGTCTCGCTGGGCCCGCCGACGTCGTCGCCGGGGTCAACGTGCGCGACCGCGCACGCTCGGCGTGGGTATTTGTCAACATGCCCCAACCCGCCCCCGGATAGTCTGGGCTGGTGGATGCGACCCGTGACCGCCCCTCTGTAGCGGGCAGTCGGGAGCGCGAACAACGCCCCAAGGACCGAACAGGCAAGCTCGGTCCCTTCAAGGCCGAGTAGTTGACGAGGAAATGTGGACGTGACGGACGACGTGCTCGGCCCAGGCTACGAGGCGATCGAGCTGCCGATGGGCCGGGACGCCGAGGGCGAGGTCGTGGCGACGCTCGTGCGCCGGCGCTGCCCCGACCCGTCCCGCCGGGCGGTGCTGTACCTGCACGGCTTCATCGACTACTTCTTCCAGAGGCACCTGGCCGACTTCTACGTGGACCTCGGTTTCGACTTCTACGCGCTCGACCTCCGCAAATACGGGCGTTCGCTGCGCCCGCACCAGACGCCGAACTACATCGAGAGCCTCTCGGACTACTTCCCGGAGATCGAGGAGGCCGTCCGGATCGTCCGGGATGTGGACGGCCACGACACGCTCCTGCTGAACGGCCACTCCACCGGCGGCCTGATCGCCGGTCTCTGGGCCGACCGGGTGAAGGGCAAGGGGCTGGTGGACGGACTGTTCCTCAACAGCCCGTTCTTCGACCTCGCCGAGCCGCTCGTCATGCGGAAGGCCGGCGCCGGGCTGGCGCGGGCGCTGCGGTCGCGGTTCCCGAAGGCGAAGCTGCCGGCGGGCGTGTCCGAGTCGTACCCGCGCAGCATCCACCGCGAGCACGACGGCGAATGGGACTTCGACCTCGCCTGGAAGCCGCTCCTCGGGTTCCCGGTGCGGGCGGCGTGGCTGGCGGCCGTCCGGCGCGGGCAGCTCCGCCTGCACAGAGGATTGGACGTCGACGTGCCGGTCCTCGTCATGGCGTCGACGCGCAGCGTGCGCCCGACCCGCAAGGTGCTGGACGTGACGGGCGCCGACGCCGTCCTGGACGTCGAGCACATGGCCCGGTACGCGCCGCGGATCGGACGGCATGTCACGCTCGTCCGGATCGAGGGCGGCCTGCACGACCTGGTGCTGTCCGCCGAGCCGGCCCGGACGCGGGTGTTCGAGGAACTCGCCCGCTGGACGGCGGCCTACCTGCCGGGCTAACCCCTGATCTTCGACATGTCGAAGTCGTCGAAGTCGGCGACGATCTGCTGGGCCGCGTTGCCGCCCCGCTCGATCTGGAGCCCGACCCAGCCGTTGGGGAGCGGCTGGTCGGTGTCGGTCTCGTCGAGGACCTTGTCGCCGTTCACCCAGAGCCGCAGCCGCACCTTCGGGCCGTCCTTCTCCTGCCCTTCGCAGGCGACCTGCACCTTGTTCGGCCCCTCGGCGTCGAATCCGGGGACGGAGTCGGGGCTCGCGAGGTCCTTCGTGCCGAGGTCCCCGTTGACCTTGCGGAGCACCGCGCCCTTGCCGTCGTGGCGGACGAGGAACATGTACTGCTTCTTGCCGTCCTCGTTCGCCCGGCAGAGCAGCCCGAACGTGCTGTCCGCGGGGCCCTGCTCGACCGAGACCGTGACGGTCGCGAGCATCGGGTCGGGGATGTCCTCCACCTTGTCCTTCGGCACCCAGCGCGATACCGATCCGGTGGTGCCGCTGGTCTGCATCCGGTACTTGTTGTCCGCGTACCCGTAGGTCTTGTCGTACATGTCGCCCCAGCCCGAGTCGGGGTTGGAGAAGGCGTCGCTGAACGCGGTCGCCAGGTTGCCGGGCGGGCCGTCCGAGCGCAGGACGGTGAACGCGCCGATGGCGAGCAGCAGCACCACGGCGACGGCCGCCTCCCCCCCCCCCCCCCCCCCCCCCCCCCCCCCCCCCCCCCCCCCCCCCCCCCCCCCCCCCCCCCCCCCCCCCCCCCCCCCCCCCCCCCCACACCCCCCCCCCCCCCCCCACCCCCCTCCCCCCCGCCCCCCCCCCCCCCCCCGCGCCCCCCCCCCCCCCCCCGTCCCCCCTCCCCGCCCCGCCCGCCCCCCCCCCCCCCCCCCCCACCCCCCCCACCCCC
>NZ_JABXFD010000049.1 GCF_013372625.1 Actinomadura sp. BRA 177 | reverse complement strand
GAGAGCACCGAAGATTGCCATGGTCCGCTTCGTCGGCAGCGTCAGATGTGGATAAGAGCCAGGCCGGGGCCGGCGCCGAGCAGCGACAGCGACCCGGCGGCGGCGACCGCGGTGCCCGTGCCGAGCGGCACCCGCGCCCCGAACCGGGCGGTGAGGCGGCCGCTCACCGGCGCCAGCAGCGCCAGCGGCACCGCCATCGGCAGCAGCATCGTCCCGGCGGCGAGCGCGGACCGGTGCCCCGCCTGCTGCAGCAGCAGCGTCGCGGTGAACAGCACCCCGTTGGTGACCAGGTTCATGATCAGCGCGATGGCGTTCGCGCCGAGGAACGCCGGGGCGCGCAGCAGCCCGCCCGGGATCATGGGCGCCGCCGCGCGCCGCTCCGCCACGGCGAACGCGGCCTGTCTCTTTTACGCATTCTCCGCTGCCGACGAAGACGATACTGACACAGCTGGAAGTCGTAGATTATTCACACAAACCAATAACCAAACAGCTTACAGAAACAATAAACAAAAACCATTAACACCACATCTT
>NZ_JABXFD010000459.1 GCF_013372625.1 Actinomadura sp. BRA 177 | reverse complement strand
ATGTGGTGTCAGTTTTTTTGGGTCATGGAGGCGGCGACGACCCTGCTCTACCCTACCCTTTTCGGCGGCAGCGACAGATGCGTATAAGAGCGGGCCGCGGTGCCGGGCACGCCGACGACGCCCGCGGCACCGGCGGACGCGGCGGCCGCGTGCGGGACGGGCCGGATGGCGCCGCCGCTCGCCCGCCCGGTCTCGGTGTAGAAGAAGGCCGGGTCCTTGGCCTTCTTCATGCCGAGCGCCTCGGCCTTCTTCCCCAGGCTCGCCGGGGAGCCCTCGCGCGCGTTCTCCTCTTCGAGGGCCTGGCGCTGCTGTTCGAGCTGCTTGTTGCCCTGCTGCAGCCGCGTCAGCGTGAACGCGTCCTTGGCGAGGACGGTGTTGAGCAGCAGCAGGCTCACCAGCGCGCCGCCGAGCAGCCCGATGATGAGCAGCACGAACGGCGCGCGCGGCGCGGCCCGGCGGCCCGCGGCTTGGCGTGCCCGGACGGCCGCCGCCGTCGTGCTCCGCGCCTTCTTGACCGCGGCGTCCTTCTTGACCGCCGGCTTGGCGGCCGGAGTCTTGGCCGGTGCCTTCACCGGAGCCTTGGCCGGAGTCTTCGCCGGAGTCTTGGGCGCGGTCTTCACGGCCGTCGCCGGGCCGGCCGCCGGCGCGGCGGTCCTCTTCTTCTTGGGCGCCCTAACCGGCGGGCGCCTGCTCGTCGTCGTCATGTCGCCTCCCGGACCCGCTCCGCGGCGCGCATCCGCACCGATCCGGCCCGTGGGTTGGTCGTGGTCTCCTCGCCGGACGGCAGCTCGGCCCCGCGCGTCAGGAGCCGGAACCTCGGCTCGTGCTCGGGCAGCGGGACGGGCAGGTCCGGCGGGGTGGTGTCGGCCGCCTGGGCGGCGAGGACGCGCTTGGTGATGCGGTCCTCGAGGGAGTGGTAGGACAGGACGGCGACCCGGCCGCCGACCGGGAGCGCGTCCAGGGCGGCGGGCAGCGCCCGGCGCCAGATCTCGAGTTCGCCGTTCACCTCGATGCGCAGTGCCTGGAAGGTGCGCTTGGCCGGGTTGCCGCCGGTGCGGCGGGTCGCGGCCGGGATGGAGGTGCGGACGAGGTCGGCGAGCCGGCGGGTGGACTCCAGCGGCGCGCGCTCGCGCTCGCGGACGATCGCCGAGGCGATCCGCTGGGCGAACCGCTCCTCGCCGTACTCGCGCAGGATCCGGGCGAGCTCGGCCGGCGGGTAGCCGTTGACGACCTCGGCCGCGGTGAGGCGCTGGGTGCGGTCCATCCGCATGTCGAGCGGGGCGTCGTGGGAGTAGGCGAAGCCGCGGCCCGTCTCGTCCAGCTGCGGGGAGGACACCCCGAGGTCGAACAGGACGGCGTCCACCGCGGGCACGCCGAGCCGGCCCAGCACCGCGGGGATCTCGTCGTAGACGGCGTGCTCCAGCGTCACCCGGTCGCCGAACGGCGCCAGCCGCCGCGCGGAGCGCTCCAGCGCGACGGTGTCGCGGTCGAGGCCGATGAGCCGGAGCCGCGGGACGGCCCGCAGCATCGCCTCGGCGTGGCCGCCCATGCCGAGCGTGGCGTCGAGGTGGACGGGGTCGCGGCCGGTGACGGCTTCGGCGGCGGGGACGAGGAGCTCCAGGACGCGGCCGAGCATGACCGGGACGTGGCCGTTCTCCGGCCCCCGGTCGGACGCGCGGTCGGGCGTACGGTCGCCTGCGTCCATGGTTCACCCCCCTGTACTGCCACCTCGCTCGCGGACTGTGTGGCATCGCCGGACCGGACCGTCCCGTGCCCCCGGCGGCGGCCTCGCCCGGCCAGGTCCCCATCCGCTGCCCTAGAGGAAGATCACCGCGTTTCCGCGGGGGGTCGCCGCCTGGCACCGGGGAAGCTGCGCCAGCCGGCTCGGAGAGCGGCTGGAGACCTGGCCGAACGTGGGCCATAGCCGGTCAACGGACCGACGAGTCTTCGCTCAGAGGATCCCTGGCAACACCTCCTCCGAGACGTCGGAGAACGTCTGCTCCTCCTGCTCCAGGTAGGTCTCCCAGGCCTGCGCGTCCCAGATCTCCAGACGCGTGTTGGCCCCGATGACCGTGCAGTCGCGGGTGAGCCCCGCGTACGTGCGCAGCGGCGGAGGAATCGTGACGCGGCCCTGCTTGTCGGGTACCTCGTCGGAGGCGCTGGCGAAGAAGACCCGGCTGTAGCCCCGGACCGCCTTCTCGGTGACCGGCGCGGCACGCAGCGCCTCGGTAATCCGCTGGAACTCCGCCATGGGGAAGACGTACAGGCAGCGTTCCTGGCCCTTCGTGATCACCAATCCCCCCGACAGCTCCTCGCGGTACTTCGCCGGCAGGAACAGTCGTCCCTTGTCGTCGAGGCGCGGTGAATGGGTGCCGAGGAACACCGGCCCCACCTCCCGCGCCGCATGGGTGGCTACCGCCCCCACGGCGCCCCACTCTACTCCACTCTTCCCCACCGTCAACAAGAAAAACATCGTCCACGGGCGAATTCGCCGAATGAAACCGCAGGTCAGAGGGGGTGGTGCGGAGTGGGGCCCGGCGGCCGCCGGTGCGCGTGCCGGACCGCCCGGAAACGTGCCCAGGGGTCATTTCCCGCGTTCCGCCGCGTTCTGGGTGATCGTGGTGGAGCGGAGTGGAGGCCGGGGCGGGCGCCTCCGGGCGGCGCCCGGCGTCCTTGCCTGCGGAGCGCGGCCGTCCTTCCCGTAGAGCACAATGGGCTCGCGTTCCCCATGAACATCGCAGTGGGCGTTCCGACGACGTACTGTCGGTTGGAACGGCTGAGGAGGGTTTGGTGGCAGTAGGCACGCACGGCGAGTCGTTCATGGAGACCGACCCCCCGGCATCCCGCCCTGCCCGGCGCCGCGCATCGGGAGGCGAGGGGGCGGGCCCCGGGCTCGACGGGCTCGCGCACATCGCGAACAAGATCCGGGACGCGGTGGAGTCGGTGATCGAGGGCAAGCCCTCGGTGGTGCGGCTCGCCCTCACGGTGCTGCTGGCGGAGGGGCACCTGCTGATCGAGGACGTGCCCGGGGTCGGCAAGACGATGCTCGCGAAAGCGCTCGCGCGCTCGGTCGACTGCTCGGTGCGGCGCGTCCAGTTCACCCCGGACCTGCTGCCCAGCGACATCACCGGGGTCAGCGCCTACAACCAGGAGCTGCGCGAGTTCGAGTTCAAGCCGGGCCCGGTGTTCGCCAACATCGTGGTCGGCGACGAGATCAACCGCGCGTCCCCGAAGACGCAGTCGGCGCTGCTGGAGTGCATGGAGGAGCGCCAGGTCACGGTGGACGGCACGACCTACGCGCTGGAGCCGCCGTTCATGGTGATCTCCACCCAGAACCCGGTGGAGATGGAGGGCACCTACCCACTGCCGGAGGCGCAGCGCGACCGGTTCACCGCGCGCATCTCGATGGGCTACCCGGACGCGGCCGCCGAGCTGGAGATGCTCGACACGCACGGCCAGTCGTCCCCGCTCGACCGGCTCACCCCGGTCGCGCACGCCGCCGACGTCCGCGACCTCATCGAGGTGGTGCGCCGCCAGCACGTCGCGGCCGCGGTGAAGCAGTACGCGGTCGACCTGGTCGCCGCCACCCGCAAGCACCCCGAACTGCGGCTCGGCGCGTCCCCGCGGGCGACGCTGCACCTGGTGCGGGCGGCGCGGGCGTACGCGGCGCTGGACGACCGCGACTACGTCGTCCCCGACGACGTCCAGGACCTCGCCGTCCCCGTGCTCGCGCACCGGCTGCTGCCGACCGCGGAGGCGCAGGTGGAGCGGCGCCGTCCCGAGCAGGTCGTCGCCGACCTGGTGAAGCGGCTGCCGGTGCCCTCCCCCGGGAAGTGACCGGTGCGACGCGCGCTGGCCGGCCTCACCACGCGCGGGCGGTCCTTCGTGGCCGCCGGCGCGACCGCGATCGTGTGCGCGGTCGTCCTCGGCGAGCGGGACCTGCTGCGGGCCGGGGTGCTCGTGCTGGTGCTGCCGCTGCTGTGCATGCTCGCGGTGTCGCGGACCCGGTACCGGCTGGCGTGCGCGCGGCGGCTGGAGCCGGCGCGGCTGCCGGTCGGCCATGAGGCCCGCGCCGACCTGCGGCTGGAGAACGTGTCGCGGCTGCCGAGCGGGCTGCTCATGGTGGAGGACCGGGTGCCGTACGCGCTCGGCGGCCGGGCCCGGTTCGTGCTGGAGCGGATCGAGCCGCACGGCTCCCGCCAGCTCGGCTACCGGATCCGCTCGGACGTGCGCGGCCGCTCCCGGGTGGGGCCGCTGACGGTCCGGCTCGCCGACCCGTTCGGGATGGTGGAGCTGGTGCGCTCGTTCAGCCTGTCCGACACGCTGACCGTGACGCCCGCGATCGTCCCGCTGCCGCACGGCCGGCTGTCGGGCGCGTGGACGGGCGGCGGCGACAGCGTGGCCCGCGCGGTGTCGGCGGCCGGCGAGGACGACGTCGCCCCGCGCGAGTACCGGCACGGCGACGACCTGCGCCGCGTGCACTGGCGGTCCACCGCCCGGCGCGGCGAGCTGATGGTGCGGCGCGAGGAGCAGCACTTCCAGAGCAGCGGGACGCTGTTCCTCGACACCCGGCGCAACGCGCACTGGGGCGAGGGGCTGAGCGGCTCGTTCGAGCAGGCGGTGTCGGCGACCGCGTCGATCGGCGTGCACCTCGTCCGGACGGGGATGAGCCTGCGGTACGTCACCGACGCCGGCGAGGCGCTGCCGGCGGCGCCGTCCGAGGGCGCGTTCGAGGGGCTGCTGCTCGACGCGCTCGCGGTGGCGCGCAGGTCCCGGGGCCATTCGCTGTCGGCGGGGGCCCGTCGCTTATACACATCT
>NZ_JABXFD010000337.1 GCF_013372625.1 Actinomadura sp. BRA 177 | reverse complement strand
TCAACGTCGAAGCACAAGCCAACAACCCCGGCTCCCTGCTGCACTGGACCCGCAAAATGATCGAGATCCGGCAGCGCCACCCCGTCTTCGGCGTCGGCTCCTACGTCGAACTATCCGCCTCCAACCCATCCGTCCTGGCCTTCACCCGCGAGATCACCGAGGACGAGAGCCCGTGGGACGAGATGGACACCGTCCTGTGCGTCGCCAACCTGTCCCGCTTCCCGCAGCCGGTGGAGCTCGACATGCGGCGCTTCGAGGGCTACTCCCCCGTCGAGTGCATGGGCGGCGTCCAGTTCCCGGCCATCGGCGAACTCCCGTACCTGCTGACGCTGCCCGGGCACGGCTTCTTCTGGTTCCAGCTGCTCCCGCCGGACGACGCCGGCGCGGACGGGATCGTGGGCGCGGGAAGGACCGTGTGACGTGCTGCCACCGCGATCCGACCTGGCCCGAGACCTCGCGGAGTGGCTGCCCCGGCAGCGCTGGTTCGGCGGCAAGGACGGTCCCATCGACGAGCTGTCCATCGGCACCGCCACCGAGCTGCGCGCCGGCGACCCGTCGCTGCACCATCTCGTCCTGGACGTCCGGCAGAACCGCGTCACCGACCGCTACCAGTTGCTCCTCGGCGTCCGGCGGCACCTGCCCGACCGGCTCCGGCACGTGGAGATCGGCGACGCCGCGCGCGGCCCGGCGGCGCGCCCGTACGACGCCGCCCACGACCCGGACCTCACCCGGACGCTGCTGGACGCGCTGGCGGACGAGGCGTCGATCGGCCCGCTGCGGTTCCGGCACGTGCCCGGCGCCCGCATCCGGACCGACCTGGCGAGCCTGCCCATCACCGCCGAGCAGAGCAACACCTCGCTGCTGTTCGGCGACGCCTACATCTGCAAGCTGTTCCGGCGGCTCAGCCATGGCGTCAACCTCGACCTGGAGGTCAACCTCGCGCTGACCCGCCAGGGCTGCGACCGCATCCCGGCCGTGCACGGCTGGATCGAGATGGAACCGGACGGCCCCGGCGCGGAGCCGGTCACGCTCGGGCTCCTGTCGGACTACCTGCACACCGGCGCGGACGGCTGGAGCCTGGCGATCGCGAGCGTCCGCGACTGGTTCGCCTACCCGCTGCCGCCCGGCGACGAGTGGGCGGAGCTGGACGCGAGCGGCGCGGGCGGCGACTTCGCGGCCGAGGCCGAGCGGCTCGGCGCGGCCACCGCGCAGGTGCACCGGGCGCTCGCCGACGCGTTCGGGGTGACGATCGTCCCCGCCGAGGACGTGCGCGCGATGGCCGCCCGGATGAACGACGAGCTGACCGCGACCTGCCGGGCGGTGCCCGGTCTCGCGCCGCACGCGAAGGCGCTCACCGGGGCGTTCCTCGACCTGGCCGCGCGGGCGGCGCCGCTGCCCGTCCAGCGGGTGCACGGCGACTACCACCTCGGCCAGGTGCTGCGCACCGAGTCGGGGTGGGCGCTGCTGGACTTCGAGGGCGAGCCGGCCCGCGCGGAGAGCGAGCGCCGCGCCCTCGCGCACCCGCTGCGGGACGTCGCCGGGATGCTGCGCTCCTTCGAGTACGCGGCGCGGTTCCTCATCACCAAGGCCGGCACGGTGCCGACCGAGTCGGGGCCGCACCTGGAGACGCGGGCGCACGCGTGGGCGGCGCGGAACCGGGCCGCGTTCTGCCGCGGCTACGCGGCGGCGGGCGGCGCCGACCCGGCCGCGCATTCGGTGCTGATGCACGCGTTCGAATTCGAGAAGGCCGTGTACGAGGTGCGGTACGAGGCGCGGAACCGGCCGGCCTGGCTGCCCGTCCCGCTGAAATCGCTCGCCCATCTGACCGCATGATCAAAGACACCAAATACCGCCGCCAATTCGCCGCCATGATCATGTAAAATCGGCGATCTCTCCCAATCCCATGGCGATCAACGGGTACCCGATCTCTCGGCGGGGTGATCACCTCGCCGAGGCACCACCCGGCAATGGGAACGGAGCGCACGGAAATGTCCATCGGACGCCACTCGCACGAAGACGATGCCGCAGCCGGATCATTCGGCGGCCATACCGGCCGCACCCGGGCGGAGGGCCGAAAACAGGGAATGCTCCTGGCGGCCGTCACCACGGCGGCGACCGGGTTCGCCCTCGCGGTCCCGCTGAGCGCGCCCGCGCAGGCGGCGCTCAACCCCGCGGTACTGGAGAGCCTGCACCTCGACTCCGCCACGCTGGCGAAGGTCCAGGCCTACGACAAGTACCGGTCGCGAGTGGCGGCCCAGCACAAGCGAGCGAAGAAGGCGCTCAGGTTCGCCCGCAAGCAGATCGGCAAGCCCTACCGCTGGGGCGCCGACGGGCCGAACGCCTACGACTGCTCCGGCCTGGTGATGGCCGCGTGGCGCAAGGCGGGCGTGAAACTGCCCCGCGTCACCTACTCGCAGTACCGCAAGGTCGACCGGAAGGTGAAGCTGGGCGACCTCAAGCCCGGCGACCTCATCTTCTTCCACGGCCGCAGCCACGTCGGCCTCTACGTCGGGCACCACAAATTCCTGCACGCGCCCCATTCCGGCGCGAAGGTCCGCATCAACAAGATCAGTTCGCGGCGGAAGAAGCAGTTCGCCGGCGCGGTACGCCCGGGCGCGCCCGCCTACAAGGACTTCTCTGAATCGGTGAAGGAACTCGTGGCGAAAATCGATCGGATGAGCGCGCAGAAGAGAGCCGACCAGAAGCCGCCAGATAAGCAGCGGACCCCCCAGATTCCGCCACCTTCCAGCACATTGCCGAAGTCGCACGACGAGCCCCCGATGACCGCCCCCGGACACACCCCGGCACACCCGGCCGCGCCACCCGGCGGCCCGGCTCCCCGGCCGGCCGCCAAGGCGCCGTCGAACCAGACGCCGCCGCACCAGACGAAGCCGGACCAGACGAAGCCCGGCCCGCGGCCGCGCACCGCCGCCGCAGCACACCCGCGTTCCGTCCAGCACCGCATCTGGGCCAAGTACACGGGCCCCTTCGACGCGCTGGCCGCGTCCGGCGGCGCCCGCCACTGACCGCACGCACGACCGGCACCGCCGCCGCGGACGCCGCGGCGGCGGTGCTTGACCTGGAGTGCGCTCCAGCTGGTTGGCTGGGATCATGGACTACGCGCAGCTCGGCCGCACCGGCCTCAAGGTCAGCCGCATCGTGCTCGGCACCATGAACTTCGGGCCCGTGACCGGCGAGGACGACAGCCACGCGATCATGGACGCGGCGCACGACGCGGGGATCAACTTCTTCGACACCGCCAACGTCTACGGCTGGGGCGAAGACAAGGGCCGCACCGAGGAGATCATCGGCAGCTGGTTCGCCAAGGGCGGCGGGCGCCGCGACCGGACCGTCCTCGCCACCAAGGTCTACGGCGACATGGGCGCCCAGGACGCGCCCTGGCCGAACCAGAGCCGGCTGTCCGCGCTGAACATCCGGCGCGCGGCCGAGGCGTCGCTGAAGCGGCTCGGCACCGACCACATCGACCTGTACCAGTTCCACCACATCGACCGGACGACGCCGTGGGACGAGATCTGGCAGGCGATCGACGTCCTCGTCCAGCAGGGCAAGATCCTGTACGCCAGGTCGTCCAACTTCCCGGGGTGGGGCATCGCCAAGGCGAACGAGACGGCCGCGCGCCGCGGCTCGCTCGGCCTGGTCAGCGAGCAGTGCCTGTACAACCTGGTGGAGCGGCGCGCGGAGATGGAGATCATCCCCGCCGCGGAGGACTACGGCCTCGGCGTGATCCCGTGGTCGCCGCTGCACGGCGGGGTGCTCGGCGGCGCGCTGCGCAAGGAGCGGGACGGGAGCGGTTCGCGGTCCCGGTCGGGCCGCGCGGCGGACATGCTGGCCGACCCGGCGGACCGGGCCCGCGTCCAGGCGTACGAGGACCTGTGCGACAAGCACGGCGTGGACCCCGGCGAGGTCGGACTCGCGTGGCTGCTCACCCGTCCCGGCGTGACCGGGCCGATCGTCGGCCCCCGCACCGGCGACCAGCTCGGCTCCGCCCTGCGCGCGGCCGAACTGGAACTCTCGGACGAGTTCCTGACCGCGCTGGACGAGATCTTCCCGGGCCCGGGCCCGGCACCGGAGGCGTTCGCCTGGTGACGGGTCAGCGGCGGGGGCGGAGGTGGCCGTCCAGCAGCCCGTCGAAGCTCAGCCGGACGAGCGCCTCCCCCAGGGACGACATCTCACTCAATGTCTGTGTCAGCTGGGCCATCTCCTGGAATGCCCGGCCGTAGGCGCGCTGGTCGTCCAGGGAGAGGCGGGGGATGCGGGCACGGCGCAGGTCCGTGCGGCTGGATCCGGTGCCGGTGCGGGTGCGGGCGAACGCCAGGAATCCGGCGAGGAAACGGGGGTCGAGGCGGTCCGGGTCCGGCCGGTAGAGGGTGAGGTAGGGGCCGAGCGCGGCGCCGGCGGACATGATGACCCGGGCGGAGCCGGCGGCGGTGGCGACGACGTCGCCGGGTTCCAGCATGACCAGGCCGGGGTCGGCGGCGGCCGTGCCGGACGGGTCCGTCCCGGCGCGGACGTCGTCCGCGGTGAGGACCGGGACGCCGCCGCCTCCGGACGGCGGCCGGGCGGTCGCGAGGCTGGCCGTGGGGGCGGACGCGGCTCCGGCCGGTGACACGGAGCGTGCCCACGGGGCGCGAGGCGGTCAGCGCCGCGTGGGGAGCGTCGCGGGCGGACGCCGGGTCGCCCGGTGGCGTGGGGCGAGGAGCGGGGGGGAGGCGGCGGGGAGCGCGGACAAGGGGCCGGTCCGGGGCGGGCAAGACGGGTGCGACACGACCGCGCAGACCGGGGCGCGGGCCGAGGGAGGCGCCGCACGCCGGGACTGACCCGTTCTCCGGCGGCCCCCGCGCCCTGCCGCACCTCATCGTGCCCCGGCGCGCCGCCGACGTCCCGTACCGGGGGCGGGGCGGCGGCCAGCGGAACATACAGCCGATCGACGACCTCCAA
>NZ_JABXFD010000471.1 GCF_013372625.1 Actinomadura sp. BRA 177 | reverse complement strand
AGAGTGACCGGCCCGCCTCCCAGCCGTCCGGCGAGCAGGGCGGCGGCCCCGCGCCCGAGGCCGGACGCCCGCAGGACCAGGAGCACCCGCCGCTCCCCCGCCAGGACAACGCCGCCGCACCCGCCGACAGCGGGACACCGACGGGGGCCGAGCAGACTCCGCCGGGTGCGGACAAGCAGGGGACGGACGGGCTGGGTTCGGACGCGCAGGGCGACGGCCGGGCCCGGCCCGAACCGTCCGCCGAGACCGGCGACCGGACCACCGGCCCCGCGCCGACCCCGCCGGACAGCGTGCACAGCGCCCCGGAGCCGTCCGGCCGGGACGCCCAACCCGTGCGGGAGACCGGGACGAATCCGCAGGCGCCGGACGGGCCCGCCGACAACGGCCACACGACCCCGCCCGAGGCACCCCAGCCGACCGAGGCACCCAAACCGGCCGAGGCCGGCGAGTCCGGCACGGAGCAGCCCGCCGAGGCCGCCACCGGCACCCCCGATCACGGAACCACCGGCGACGCTTCGCCCGCCCCCCAGGAGGGCGAGCCCACCCAGCCCGGCACGAAGACCGGCGAAGCCGCACCCGACAGCGGAACGGACGAGCGGGGCAACACCGACGACGCGTCGCCCCCGCCCGAAGAAACCGACCAGAGCGCCGGGGAACCCGAACCTCCCGGCGAACACGACGGCGACCATGGTAAGAAAGGCCCGGAGGACACCTCCGAACAGGACCCAGACGAGACCAATCGGATAAAACCGGAGGTCCCCGGCAACCCCATTATCTCCAATGTGCGCACCGACAGCAGCGGCCAAGTCCACGTCGAACCCCGATATGGACGAGAACACACCGGCGAGCCCGGCGCAGAACTGGCCCGGCCCCAGCCGGAAACGACCGAACCGGCGGGCCTCCCGCGACGCGAAGGCCCACTCAGAGCGGAGGTCGGCCCGCGGGGACACGGTGAGTTCGGAAGTCCCGAACACGACCCTGTCGACGACGACCCCCGCCAGGAGGACCCCGAGCGGCCACGTGATCCGAAGGATGTGCGTCGGGAAATGCTCCGGGCGAGCGCGGAGCTGCGAGATGCCGTTAATGAGACCGCCACGCCTGCGTTCAAGCAACTCGACGCCCGACCTCCACGGACCCAGCCGTGCACAGTCCGCGATATTTCTGACCGCATCAGTTCCGTGGATCAGCCCGTCAAAGCCGGGGACGCGTTCGTTGGCGCTGTCAGCGGTGTCGTAGTCGCCGTCGAGATGGTTCGAGGTGGCGTGGCACTGCTGAAACGACATATGGGAAGAGGACATGCCAGTCACGGATAAGCAAGTAGCAGCCCTCCACGCGCAACTGGCAGGGCGTCCGCCGGAGGAGCATCTCCGGTTGTTCAATGACCTCGACCAGTCCGACAACGTCGGCTATGCGGCCTTGCTGGCGGCCGGGTTGTTCGAGGCTGTCCAACGGCGTTTCGTCAAGAACGGCGAACCGGCTGACCGGTCAGAGGTCATCGACTTCATTGCGGCAGCGCGAGCGAGGAGCGACGACGCCCCAGACGCGATCAATCCGGATGTCGCCGAGCAAATGATCATGCATGCGCTAGGTAAGGGGTCGATCGCAGGAATAGATGATGGGACGGTTCTCCGCCATCAGATCATCCTGCTGGCCGCCCTGGTCGGGCAGGAGAATTACGACGACGCCGAGCTCGATGCCTTCATGAACCAGATCCGAACAGACGCGGACGAAATGCTGGAGTGATGGACTACGCAGCCGTCAGGACTCGGGAAGAGAACATCCTGGCCTTGCGGTCGTTCCTGTTGGAAGGACCGGCGGCTTGGGAGTCGCTGCAGGACGAGTTGCAAGTGGACGACGAGACGGCGGCCGGGTACATGTCGCTGCTCTACGGCGCCTTTTGTGTCGCGGTGCGACGGAGGTTCTCGCCCCGATACACGGTCGGTGAGATCGTCCAGTTCGTTGCCGACGTCCGGGTCGCAGCCGGAGAGGACGTAAGTCTCATCAGCTCTCTGGTAGCCGAGGACATGATCCGCCACGTCGTCGGTGCGCCACCACCCGACGACGGCGGCTCGGACGACGTTAGAGCGGTGCTTTACGCCGAGGTCTACATCCTGCTGTACCTCGTCGGCGAGGCGGACTTCGATCGGGCGGGGCTGGAGCAATTCATCGACGAAGCGACCACCTACACCGAGCAGTGGCTTGCCGCACGGCAAAGCGAGCAGGCCGGGCAGCGATAGACGACCGCTGCGGCTAGTGCCTCCACCCACCCGGAGGCAGATCGGTCCCCGCACCCGGCCGCCCGCTACCAGACTGGTTACGGACTGCGTGGTCATCGAATCGCCGGGCAGTCGGCAAGTCGATCCTCGGCATGGCACCAACGCGTCACCTGCGTTCGGTGCCGTGCTGGTGGACGCGGGCTGGCGGACGGTGGCGAGGGCTGCGGGCGAGCACGTACGACCGGGGCCGGACGGGTGGTTGCCCGCTACTGACCGACGCGCCGCCATGCGCCCTCCTCAGTTCTGAGCGCTGATTCGCAAATGCGACACGTGTGGATAAGTGGGCTTTGGAATCCGGGCCTTCCTGGACGAAGAGGGTGCACGAAGGTCGCACGTTCAGAATTTGCGTGTGCTGATGTCCGGAGCGTGTGCCTTTTCGGGGCGCGGGTCGAGTGTTTGTCCGAGCGTGACCGTACGATTACTCGATAGTGGCCGATCGCACAGAGTCGGTGATCGGCACAGGTCGTGTTCGACGCGCTATCGGGAGGACGGTCGATGCCGAGCCCCTACGTCCGCCGCCGGCAACTGGCGGCCGAGATACGCAAACTCCGCGAGAGCCGTGGCCTCACCACCGATGGCCTGGCCCGCATCATGTTCTACAACCGCGCCAAGATCTCCCGCCTGGAAAACGCCCAGGTCCGTCCGGACGTCGGCGAGATCATGACCATGCTCGAAACCCTCGAAATCACCGGCAGCCAGTACGACAGGCTCCTCAAGCTCACTCGCGAGGCCGCCCACAAGGGCTGGTGGGACAAATACGGCGTCTCCATGGGACCACGCCAGAAGCTCGCGGCCGACCTGGAGTACAACTCCGCCACCGTCCGCAGCTACGACCAGACGGCGATGCCCGGCGCCCTTCAGTGCCGCCCGTTCATCGACACTCTTGTCAGCCTCGACGAGAGCCAAAAGACGCTCGACTACGAGCCCGACCGGATGGCCGAAGCTCGCGAGCGCCGGCAGCGGGAACTGCTCAGGCCAGGCGGACCGGCCTACGAGATCATCCTCGATGAAACGGTGATTCACCGGCTGGCGATACCGGAGGAGGCGATGGCCGCCCAACTCCGGCACATGATCCAAACGGTCTCGGTAGAAGAGCGGATCACCGTTCGCGTGCTCATGCACAACGCCCGCATCCCTGGAGGTTTCCTCCCGAAGGCGCCGTTCTACCTCTACACGTTCGCCGACCCGGGCGACCAGCCGATCGCCATCGTCGACACCGTCACCACCGACCTCGTTCTTACCAAGCGCGGCGAAGTGGCACGGTATACCGGGATATACGACCGCCTCCGGGAGGCTGCTCTGTCCACGGAGGACAGCATCGCCTTCCTGACGGAGGTGGCCGACCGGCTCACCGACCAGACAGGATCGGGAACATGACCAAGCAGTTCCACGACTGGCGCAAGTCTCGCCACAGCGAACCCAACGGCCACTGCATCGAGGTGGGCCGGGCAACCGACGGGACGATCGGAGTCCGCGACACCAAGCTTCACGGCAACGGTCCGACCCTGGAACTCACCAGGGAGGAATGGCGGGTCCTCCTCCGGGAGATCCGCGCCCACGATCACTGATCCCCCCACCAAGCATCGCGGCCTTGAGGCGAGCCCACTCGCCTCAAGGCCGATGGCGTCTTTGGCCTCCACACTCACCTGTCAGGGCGACGCGGTCCTTCCACTTCGGACGGATCGAGGGCGAAGTACCGTGAGGCGCGGAAGCGTTGTGTTCCTGCGGTGCGCCTTCGCAGATCCGGCATCTACCGACATCCGGGCTCTCGAATTCTGACTTCTCTGGACGGATCGGACGGCGCAAAGTTCGCACGTGCACGTTTTGCACGCGTCGATATCGCGGAGAGCGGCCCGTTTCGGCGCGCGAGTCGAGTGTTTGTCCGAGCGTGACCGTACGATTACTCGATAGTGGCCGATCGCACACGGTTAGCGATCGCTGCGAATCGTGTCCAACGCGATATCGGGAGGACGGCCGATGCCGAGCCCCTACGTCCGCCGCCGACGACTGGCGGCCGAGATACGCAAACTCCGCGAGAGCCGCGGCCTTACGACCGACGGCCTGGCCCGCCTCATGTTCTACAACCGCGCGAAGATCTCCCGGCTGGAGAACGCACAGGTCCGCCCGGACCTGGCCGAGATCATGAACATGCTCAACGCCCTCGAAATCACCGGCAGCCAGTACGACAAGTTCCTCAAGCTCGCCCACGAGGCCGCACAGAAGGGGTGGTGGGACAAGTACGGCGTCTCCATGGGCCCTCGCCAGAAGCTCTACGCCGACCTGGAGTACAACGCCGAAACCGTCCGCGAGTACAACCAGACGCTGATGCCTGCTGTCTTGCAGGCTCCCGAGTTCATCTCGGCGCTCGTTGAACTGGACGAGTGCCAAGGGAAGATCGACTACGTCCCGGAGCGCATGGCCGACGCCCGCATGCGGCGGCAACGCGAACTGCTTCGACCGGACGGCCCGTCCTACGAAACCGTCCTGGACGAGTCCTTGATTCATCGGCTGGCCGTCCCGCCGCAAGCAATGATCGCCCAGCTTCGCCACATGATCAGGGTCGTCTGTAAGCATTCAGCGCAGGCGCTTTGAGGCATGGCGAGATGGCGTTGCGTGAGCGCAACGCGGATGGGTGTTCAGGCGGTGGCCGGGTCGGGTGGCATCCAGGGCCGGCCCAGGAGGGCGTCGCGGGT
>NZ_JABXFD010000143.1 GCF_013372625.1 Actinomadura sp. BRA 177 | reverse complement strand
CGCGGTGGGGGGTCGTAGTGTTTTTTTTTGTTAGGGTCGGGGCAGCCACGAGGGTCACCCCGACCTCTGCGTGGGCACGGTCGGCTGTGTATACGGGACGGTCGATGGGGAGCGCCCGGTCCGAGCTCGTCGCCCTGCACGGGCGGGTGTCGGAGGCCGAGACGCTGGTCGAGGGGCAGCGCGTCGAGGCCGACGCCGCCAAGCGCTCCGCCGAGGACCTGCGCTCCGCCGTCCGCGACGCCGAGGCCAAGCGCGGGCAGGCCGTCGCCGACCGCGACCAGATCCAGGCGCGGGCCAGCGAGCTGGAGCAGCGCAACTGGCAGCTGGCCCGCGCGGCCGACGAGCTGCACGCGGCGGTGCGGGCGCTGACCGCCGAACGCGACGCCGCCCGCGCCGAGGCCGACCGGGCGCGCCGCCGCGTCGACGCGCTCACCACGCTCACCGACCGCCACGACACCGGGCCGCGCCCGGCCGTCGACCGGGAGCCGCCGACGGGGCTGCACTCGCTGCCGCCGATGAACGGGCCGGGCACCGGATCGCTGCTGGACGGCGGCGACCCGCTCACCACCGACCCGCGCATCGGCCCCCTGAACCGCAACGGATATCCGAACCACAACGGCTACCCGCGCAACGGACATCGCCTTCCCCACGCCGGCTGAACGCCACGCCGGCGGAGCGACGCACAAGTAGGAGGTGAGGCCCAACCCCCACACTGCACTGGCCCTGAAACCGGCCGTCGTACCGCACCGGGGTGGTACGGCGGCCGGTGCTAGTCGCCGAGGTATCGCGCGTAGTCGAGGGCTCCGGCGTGGACGGCCGCGTGGACGGCGCGGGCGATCCGTGCGCCCCAGATCGAGCGAGGCCCCGCGAAGATCTCTTGCTCCCCGTCGGTGGTGGCCGCCACGCAGATGGCGTCGGACGCGGTGCCCGTGCACGGGAAGCCCGCCTCCAGGAGCGCCTGCGTCTTGGCCTCCGTCGCGGTGACGACCGCGTTCACCAGTGCCGCGTCGCTCAGCGGGACGGGCACGGCGACGACGATGTTGATGGTGCCGGGCGTCCAGGCGGGGCGGGGCCTGCCGTCCAGCGGTGCGAGCTCCGGGTCGGGGGTTCCGGCGGGGGAGGCCGCCCAGGTCGGGACGCGCAGCCCGACCGTCGCCGACACGTGCACGCCCTCGTCGTCCCGCCGCACGGTGCGGGAGACGGAGGCGGCCGTGAGCATCCCGACGCCGGGCCCGTCCAGCCCGTGGGACGCGGCCAGCTCGGTCAGGTGCGCGACCGGGTCGGTGCGCGAATAGGCGCCTGCGACCTGCGCGTTCAGCACCCAGCGGGCCGGGCCGATGCCGCCGCCCAGCATCGCGGACGAGATCATCCGGTGCCCGTCGCCGGCCCGCCACACCGTCGCGGCGAGGCGCTTCCCGTCCTCCTCGCGCCAGCTCGTCTCCAGGTTCACGGACGCTCCAGGGACAGGATCGGCCGGCCGCCCGGGCCGGTGGCGACGTGGACGCGCGCGCCGAAGTGCTTCTCGACGACGGCCCGGGTGAGGACCTCTTCGGGCGTGCCCGCCGCGGCGACCCGCCCGTCCGAGATGAGGACGAGCGCGTCGGCGTACTGGCCGGCGAGGGTCAGGTCGTGGATCGTCGTCACCACGGTCAGCTCGTCGGACAGCCGCAGCTGGTCGACCAGCTCCATCACCTGCTGCTGGTGGCCGATGTCGAGCGCGGTCGTCGGCTCGTCCAGCAGGAGTACCGAGGTCTGCTGCGCGAGGGCGCGCGCCAGCACCACCCGCTGCCGCTCGCCGCCGGAGAGGTGATCCAGGTGGCGGGCGGCGAAGGCGGTGAGGTCGAGGCGATCGAGGACGTCCCCGGTGATGGCGCGGTCGCGGGCGCTCTCCCGTCCGAGATGCGGGATGTAGGGGGAACGTCCGAGCAGGGTGTAGTCGAACACGGTCATGCCGATGGGGAGGTTCGGGCTCTGCGCGGCATAGGCGACCATCCGGGCGCGCTGGCGCGGCTTGAGCCGCTGCAGGTCCCGGCCCGCGACGCTGATCTCGCCGTGCGACGCCACCAGGCCCAGGACCGCGCGCATCAGCGTCGACTTCCCGGCGCCGTTCGGCCCGATGACGGCCGTCCAGGACCCGGCCGGGACGTCCAGCGACACGCCCTTCAGCACCGGCCGTCCGCCGAGCGACACGTCCAGGCCGCGCACCTTGACCGTCACGTCTCCACCTGCCTGCGGGACGCGCGCAGCACCACCACGAAGAACGGGCCGCCGACGAACGCCGTCACCACGCCGAGCGGCAGCTCGCCGGGGCTGATCACGGTGCGCGCCACCAGGTCCGCCACCTCCAGGAAAGCCGCGCCGCCGAGCAGCGACAGCGGCAGCACCACCCGGTACGAGCCGCCCGCCAGCCGCCGCACGATGTGCGGCACGACGATGCCGACGAAGCCGATCAGCCCGCTCACCGCCACCGCCGACGCCGTCGCCAGCGACGCCGCGACCAGCACGGTCAGCCGCACCCGCGCCGCCGACAGGCCGAGGCTCGCCGCCTCCTCGTCGCCGACGCTCAGCACGTCCAGCAGCCGGCCGTGCGCCAGCAGGACGACGGTGGAGACGAGCGCGTAGGGGGCGACCAGCGACAGCTGGCGCCAGTCCGCCGACCCGACGCCGCCGAGCAGCCAGGAGAAGATCCGCTGCAGCTCCTCGGCGTTCATCTGCTGGAGGAACGTCTGCACCGCCGCGAGGAACGACGACACCGCGACACCAGCCAGCACCAGCGTCGCCGCTCCGTTGCCTCCCGTCGTCCGGCCCAGCGCGTAGGCGAGGAGGACGCCGCAGATCGCGCCCACGAACGCGGCCAGCGGGACGCCGTAGCCGGGATCGCCGGGCACCAGGACGATCACCAGCGTCGCCCCGACCCCGGCCCCCGCCGCCGCGCCCAGCAGGTACGGGTCGGCGAGCGGGTTGCGGAACACGCCCTGATAGCCGGCGCCGGCCATGGCGAGCATCCCGCCGACCAGCGCCGCCATCAGCGCGCGCGGCACCCGCAGCTCGAACAGCACGCTCTCGTCGATCACCCCGAACCCGGAGTCGACGTGCACGAACGGGATCGTGTCGGCGAGCGCCTTCAGGACCCCGCCGACGGGAAGCCCCGCGGCGCCCACCAGCACCCCGGCGAGCAGCGTCGCGGCGAGGAGCGCGGCCGCCACCGCCAGCGGCAGCGGCCGCAACCTCGCCTGGGACCGCTCCATCCGCCTGTCCCGCGGTGGCCGGTGCAGGAGGTTCATGAGCGGGCGTCCACCTGCGGCGCCCCGGTCACTGCACCTTCTGGACGGCGTCGCCGATCGCCTTCACGAACTCGGGCAGGCGGGGGCCCCAGCGGGAGGCGATGTCGTCGTCGAGCTCGACCACGTTCTTGTTCTTCACCGCGTCCAGACCGGACCAGCCGGGACGCTTCGCCAGGGCCGCCTCGTTCTGCCCGCAGCACTTGGTGTCGGCGAGGAAGATGAGGTCGGGGTCCTGCTTGAGCAGGTACTCGCGGGACAGCTGCGGGTAGCCGCCGGACGCCTTGTCGGCCTTGTCGGCGACGTTCCGCAGGCCGAACATCCCGTACACCTGGCCGACGAACGTCTTGGACGTCACCGAGTGCAGCTCGTTGTCGAGCTCGTGGTAATACGTCAGGCCCTGCTTCTTGGACGACGGGGCCTTGGACGACGCGGCGACCGTCTTCTCGATCTCCGCCTTCATGTCGTCGGTGAGCTTCTTGGCCTCGGCGGCGTGGCCGGTGGCCTGCCCGAGGTCGTTGATCTCGTCGTAGGCGTCGTCCAGCTTGGTCGCGGCGGGCTCCAGCAGAACGGGGATCTTCACCTTCTCCAGCGCCTTGACGACGCCGTTCAGGTCGTCCGACACGACGACGAGGTCCGGCTTGTAGGCGATGATCGCCTCGGCGTTCGGCTTGAAGCCCGACAGCTTGGAGCGCGGCGCGTTCGCCGGGTAGTTCGAGAAGTCGCTGACCGCCACCACCTGCGATCCGGCGCCGATGGCGAACAGCGTCTCGGTGTGGGTGGGGGAGAGCGAGATGATCCGCTTCGGCTCGGCCGGAACGGTCACCGCGCCGTTCGCGGCCTGGACGACGACGGTCTTCGCGCCGTCCGCCCCCTGCTTCGCGTCGCTCTGTCCGTCACCGCCGCATGCGGCCGTGACCAGCAGGGCGCCGATCGCCACCACCGCGCCGAACGTACGTACGGGTCTCACAGGAGCCTCCAGGCTGCCGGGAAGCCGCGGCCCGCCCATGACGGATCGCCCTTCCACGAGGTCGATAAGCGTCGGCGCGCGCAGGAGGCGACCTGGCTCGGCCACTTCGAGAGGGGCACCACAGTTGCGGGACAGCGCCGGGATCACACCGGACTTCGCTCCTGGGCGCGCAGCACCGCAACGGTATCAGGCAAGGAATCCCAATCTGTCCGGGTTCACGGTGTGAGTATCATGCTCACTTCGGCTTGACGGTGTGAGTCCTCACTCCGTAGCCTCGGCGGCATGGAGACCGGAAGCCGGCGCCGGGCGCCGGGGATGAGCCCGCAGCGGCGCCGCGAGATGATCGTGCGGACCGCGCTGCCGCTGGTCGCCGAGCACGGGACGGCCGTGACCACCGGGCAGATCGCCCGCGCCGCCGGCATCGGCGAGGCCACGATCTTCCGGGTGTTCGCCGACAAGGACGAACTGCTGGACGCCTGCCTCGCCGAGGCGCTGCGCACCGACCACGTCCTCGCGGAGATCGAGGCCATCCCGCTCGGCCAGCCGCTGCCCGCCCGGCTCGCCGAGGCGAGCACCGCGATCGAGGCCTACCTCGTCCGCATGGGCATGGTCATCGGCGCCCTGCACGCCACCGGCCGCGGCCTGCCCGGCCGCGCCATGCCGCCCCCCGGCGACCCCGGCGGCGGCATGGCCGGAGCCGCCGGGCTGGCCCTTACACACAACTCCGC
>NZ_JABXFD010000040.1 GCF_013372625.1 Actinomadura sp. BRA 177 | reverse complement strand
GTCTTCGACCCGGTCCTCGTATCCGACCATGTATGTGCAGGTCCGGCTGCGGTGGAGCGCCGTCCCGCCCCTCGCCGGGCAGATCACCTCACCGGACGACGGCGTCAACTCGCAGGACTGCCCGTCGTAGCGGACGATCCGCCGTCCGGCAGGCGATACGTTGATGGTGACGCCCAGCCGTGTGCCGTCAACCCCGGGTAAGCCTCATGTGGCCGCCTCGCGACCCTCACGGACGACTCCTCGCCACGGCAACAACCGCACACACCTGCCCTTCCCCGCCCTCTACACGCCTCCCCCCCTACCGGTAGGTCAGCTCGCCCGACTACGTCCATCACATCACGACCACAAACCCACCCATCACCATCGCCTTGTACTCCTCCTTACGCTACACACCGAGACCTGCCACTACCAACCTGCTCTAGTCCTGCAACCAACCCACGGCGGGGCGACCGAACTTACGCCCACGGTTGTCCCGGCATGGTACTATGACAATCATCCAACGCCCACACACCATCAACCACACCTACTACAACAC
>NZ_JABXFD010000225.1 GCF_013372625.1 Actinomadura sp. BRA 177 | reverse complement strand
CTTGACGCTGGTCATGTTTTGTGTTGAGTGTCTGTCTGGGCTCGCTGTCTTGGTTTTTTTTTTTTCTAGAGATGCGGGACCCCCTGAGTCTACCACTACCCTCTTGTTGGGCAGCGTCAGATGTGAATAGGGGACAGGGGACGGGCCTGGCCCTGGCGCTGGTGTCGTCGGTGTGCTTCGGCGCGTCCGGGCCGTTCGGCAAGGCGCTCATAGAGGCCGGGCTCGGCCCGCTGCAGGCGGTGTGGCTGCGGATCGCGGTCGCCGCGCTGGTCCTGGTCCCGGTCGCCGCGATCCTGCGGGGACGGGCGGTGCTGCGCGGGCTGCGGCCCCACGCGCGCCCGCTGATCGTGTACGGGCTGACCGGCGTCGCGGGCTGCCAGGCGTGCTACTTCGTGGCGGCGTCCCGGTTGCCGGTGGGGGTGGCGATCCTGCTGGAGTTCAGCGGGCCCGTCATCGTGCTGGGGTGGCTGCGGCTGGTGCGCCGCGTCCCCGTGCACCGCACCGCCGCCGCGGGCGTCGCGATCGCCATGGCCGGGCTGGCGCTGGTCGTGCAGGTGTGGACGGGCCTGTCCCTGGACCCGCTCGGCCTGGCCGCCGGGCTCGGCGCCGCCGCGTGCCAGGCCAGTTACTTCCTGATCGTGGACCGGCTCACCGGCCGCGTCGACCCGCTGGCCATCACCTCCGCCGGCAGCGTCGTCGGCGCCGCCGCGCTCACCGTCCCCGCCGTGCCGTGGGCGCTGCCGTGGGACGTGCTGCCCGCCGACGTCCCCTTCGCCGGGACCACCGCGCCCGGCTGGTTCCTGGTCGCCTGGATCGGAATCGTCAGCACCGTCATCGCCTACCTGACCGGCGTCGCGGGCCTGCAGCGGCTGTCGGCGCAGGTCGGCGGCGCGATCTGCTACACCGAGGCGGTCGCTGCCGCGCTCATCGCCTGGGCCGTGCTCGGCGAGCGCCTCACCCCGGTGCAGATGGCCGGCGGCGCAGTCGTGCTGACCGGTGCCTACATCGCCCAGCGCGCCGCCGCCGGGCCCGCCGGCGGTCAGGCGTCCCCGGCGCGGAAGCGACGGGCGCCCAGCACCACCGCGACCGGGGCTGCGCCCGGGTGATGGCGGGCCGGCTACGCGCCGGGGGTCCGTCCCGTGCCGTCCAGGTGGGGCTCCAGCACCGAGCGGATCTGCGCCGGCATCTCCCGCTTGGCCTTGGACGCCGGGTCGATGAACACGTGCCGCACCTCCCCGTCGGCGATCAGCCGCTCGCCCACCCGGAACTCCGGCCGCACGATCATGCTCGTGGTGCCCAGGTGCGCCACCGGCATCGACACATCCAGCAGTTCGTCGAACCGCGCGCCCTCCCGGTAGCGGATCCGCGCCTCGGCCACCACCAGGTCGTAGCCGCCCTCCACCATCTCCCCGTAGTCGCCGATCAGCGCCCGCCACATCTCCGTCAGCGCCACGTCGTAGAAGAACAGGTAGTGGCCGTTGAACACCACGCCCTGCTGGTCGCACTCGCTGTACCGCACCCGCAGCCGATGCGTGAACATCTCACCCATGCCCGGCATCCTGCCTCAATTCGCACAGCGGCCTCCGCCCGGGGGCACTCCCATAAGTAGAGCTTCTGGAACCCAGAACATCTATCTCTTGGACTTCTGACTTACCGGCGACCACCATGGGAGATGGGAACAGGAACACACGGAGGAACCATGACGCACTACGAGAAGGCCATGCGGCCCGAGGACATCACGCGGCTGTTCGTCGAACGCTCCAACGCCGGCGACGCCGACGGCGTCGCCGCCCTCTACGAGCCCGGCGCCGTCATGGCCTACCCGCCCGGCTCCCAGACCGCCGGACGCGACGCGATCCGCGAACTGTGGGCGAAGGTGCTGGCCGCCCGCCCCCGCTTCGAGCCGGAGGAGCCGCTGCCGACCCTGATCAGCGGCGACCTCGCGCTCACCTCCACCCCGCCCAGGGACGGCGCCGGAGCCCGCGCCCAGGTCGTCCGCCGCCAGCCCGACGGCAGCTGGCTCCGCGTCCTGGACCAGCCCGAGTTCACCCCGCCGTCCGGCCAGGACGGGTAGCCGGCCGGACGCGCCCCCGGGCTCAGCGGAGGGCGGCGAGCTTGCGCTCCAGCACCGCCCGCTCGCGCTCGTTGCCGCACAGCCGCGCGGCGCGCTCCAGCTCGGCGCGCGCCTCGCCGGTGCGTCCCAGGCGGGTGAGCAGCTCCCCGCGGACGGTCGGCAGCAGATGCGAGCCCGCCAGCGCACCCGCGCCGGCCAGCCCGTCCACGATCGGCAGCGCCGCCGCCGTGCCCCGCGCCATCGACACCGCCACCGCCCGGTTCAACTCCACCACCGGGGACGGCGCCAGCCGCCCGAGCGCCTCGTAGAGGACCACGATCCGGTCCCAGTCGGTCGCGGCGGCCGACGGGGCGGCCGCATGGCACTCGGCGATCGCCGCCTGCAGCCCGTAGGCGCCCAGCCCCCGCCCCGCCTTCCCCGCGCGGGCCCGCGCGGGGAAGGCGGGGCGGGGGCTGGGCGCCTACGGGCTGCAGGCGGCGATCGCCGAGTGCCATGCGGCCGCCCCGTCGGCCGCCGCGACCGACTGGGACCGGATCGTGGTCCTCTACGAGGCGCTCGGGCGGCTGGCGCCGTCCCCGGTGGTGGAGTTGAACCGGGCGGTGGCGGTGTCGATGGCGCGGGGCACGGCGGCGGCGCTGCCGATCGTGGACGGGCTGGCCGGCGCGGGTGCGCTGGCGGGCTCGCATCTGCTGCCGACCGTCCGCGGGGAGCTGCTCACCCGCCTGGGACGCACCGGCGAGGCGCGCGCCGAGCTGGAGCGCGCCGCGCGGCTGTGCGGCAACGAGCGCGAGCGGGCGGTGCTGGAGCGCAAGCTCGCCGCCCTCCGCTGAGCCCGGGGGCGCGTCCGGCCGGCTACCCGTCCTGGCCGGACGGCGGGGTGAACTCGGGCTGGTCCAGGACGCGGAGCCAGCTGCCGTCGGGCTGGCGGCGGACGACCTGGGCGCGGGCTCCGGCGCCGTCCCTGGGCGGGGTGGAGGTGAGCGCGAGGTCGCCGCTGATCAGGGTCGGCAGCGGCTCCTCCGGCTCGAAGCGGGGGCGGGCGGCCAGCACCTTCGCCCACAGTTCGCGGATCGCGTCGCGTCCGGCGGTCTGGGAGCCGGGCGGGTAGGCCATGACGGCGCCGGGCTCGTAGAGGGCGGCGACGCCGTCGGCGTCGCCGGCGTTGGAGCGTTCGACGAACAGCCGCGTGATGTCCTCGGGCCGCATGGCCTTCTCGTAGTGCGTCATGGTTCCTCCGTGTGTTCCTGTTCCCATCTCCCATGGTGGTCGCCGGTAAGTCAGAAGTCCAAGAGATAGATGTTCTGGGTTCCAGAAGCTCTACTTATGGGAGTGCCCCCGGGCGGAGGCCGCTGTGCGAATTGAGGCAGGATGCCGGGCATGGGTGAGATGTTCACGCATCGGCTGCGGGTGCGGTACAGCGAGTGCGACCAGCAGGGCGTGGTGTTCAACGGCCACTACCTGTTCTTCTACGACGTGGCGCTGACGGAGATGTGGCGGGCGCTGATCGGCGACTACGGGGAGATGGTGGAGGGCGGCTACGACCTGGTGGTGGCCGAGGCGCGGATCCGCTACCGGGAGGGCGCGCGGTTCGACGAACTGCTGGATGTGTCGATGCCGGTGGCGCACCTGGGCACCACGAGCATGATCGTGCGGCCGGAGTTCCGGGTGGGCGAGCGGCTGATCGCCGACGGGGAGGTGCGGCACGTGTTCATCGACCCGGCGTCCAAGGCCAAGCGGGAGATGCCGGCGCAGATCCGCTCGGTGCTGGAGCCCCACCTGGACGGCACGGGACGGACCCCCGGCGCGTAGCCGGCCCGCCATCACCCGGGCGCAGCCCCGGTCGCGGTGGTGCTGGGCGCCCGTCGCTTCCGCGCCGGGGACGCCTGACCGCCGGCGGGCCCGGCGGCGGCGCGCTGGGCGATGTAGGCACCGGTCAGCACGACTGCGCCGCCGGCCATCTGCACCGGGGTGAGGCGCTCGCCGAGCACGGCCCAGGCGATGAGCGCGGCAGCGACCGCCTCGGTGTAGCAGATCGCGCCGCCGACCTGCGCCGACAGCCGCTGCAGGCCCGCGACGCCGGTCAGGTAGGCGATGACGGTGCTGACGATTCCGATCCAGGCGACCAGGAACCAGCCGGGCGCGGTGGTCCCGGCGAAGGGGACGTCGGCGGGCAGCACGTCCCACGGCAGCGCCCACGGCACGGCGGGGACGGTGAGCGCGGCGGCGCCGACGACGCTGCCGGCGGAGGTGATGGCCAGCGGGTCGACGCGGCCGGTGAGCCGGTCCACGATCAGGAAGTAACTGGCCTGGCACGCGGCGGCGCCGAGCCCGGCGGCCAGGCCGAGCGGGTCCAGGGACAGGCCCGTCCACACCTGCACGACCAGCGCCAGCCCGGCCATGGCGATCGCGACGCCCGCGGCGGCGGTGCGGTGCACGGGGACGCGGCGCACCAGCCGCAGCCACCCCAGCACGATGACGGGCCCGCTGAACTCCAGCAGGATCGCCACCCCCACCGGCAACCGGGACGCCGCCACGAAGTAGCACGCCTGGCAGCCCGCGACGCCGGTCAGCCCGTACACGATCAGCGGGCGCGCGTGGGGCCGCAGCCCGCGCAGCACCGCCCGTCCCCGCAGGATCGCGGCGACCGGGACCAGGACCAGCGCGGCGACCGCGATCCGCAGCCACACCGCCTGCAGCGGGCCGAGCCCGGCCTCTATGAGCGCCTTGCCGAACGGCCCGGACGCGCCGAAGCACACCGACGACACCAGCGCCAGGGCCAGGCCCGTCCCCTGTCCCTTCTACACATCT
>NZ_JABXFD010000130.1 GCF_013372625.1 Actinomadura sp. BRA 177 | reverse complement strand
TCCGTGCGGTTAGTCGTGCGTCCTGAGGAGGTGTTGGTGGTTCAGGAGGCGGGCTTTTCCTGCGGGTGGCCGCGGGCCGCCTTCTTCGCGTCCGCCTTGTGCTCGGCCGACTTCTCCGCGGCCTCCTGCAGCCCGTCCTCGGCCGTGTACTCCTCGTCCGTGGGCTCGGCGAGCTTGCCGAAGCCGAGCAGCGCCTCGCCGACCCCGAAGGACACCGCCGCGTAGGCGAACACGCCGACGTAGACGCCGATCCAGTTGCCGACGCCGCGCGGCGTCGGCAACTGGATCGGCGTCTACGTCGGCGTGTTCGCCTACGCGGCGGTGTCCTTCGGGGTCGGCGAGGCGCTGCTCGGCTTCGGCAAGCTCGCCGAGCCCACGGACGAGGAGTACACGGCCGAGGACGGGCTGCAGGAGGCCGCGGAGAAGTCGGCCGAGCACAAGGCGGACGCGAAGAAGGCGGCCCGCGGCCACCCGCAGGAAAAGCCCGCCTCCTGAACCACCAACACCTCCTCAGGACGCACGACTAACCGCACGGA
>NZ_JABXFD010000295.1 GCF_013372625.1 Actinomadura sp. BRA 177 | reverse complement strand
GCGGGGGTTACGACTTGCCTCTGCGTGGGCAGAGTCGGATGGGTATAAGGGACAGAGGGGCCTGTACGCGGAGACCCGCGCGGACGACCAGGTCGTCGGCGCGGGTCTCCGCGTACAGGCCCTTGGGGCCGGCCTTGCCGAACGGCGTGCGGACGCCGTCGACGAACACGACGTCGCGTGCGGTGCGAGGCACGGGGTCGTCCTCCCTGCGGATGGTGGGTGAGGTCGTCGAGCCTCGTGCCGCCCCTGCCTTGATGACGGCACGAGTGCCCGCGACAGCGATGCTACTCGCTGGTAACCCACAATGCTACTCGTCAGTAACCACTGACGCGCCGGTGCCCTTGTTCGGTCTTTGACGGGTGAGTAACGTGGCGAGGGAGGAGGCACGGTGACGCACGCGAGGCCCGCGTACCGGCCGGGGATGCGCCGGCGGATCGGGCATATCCGCGATCTCACCGCGCTGCTGCTGCGCACCGGCCTGCTGTTCGCCGGCGGCCCGCGCCGGCTGCTCCGCCAGCTCGGCACGCTGCGGCGCTGGGGCACCACGCTCGGCGGGCTCGTCGCCTCGTCCGCCGCCCGCTCCCCGTCCCGTCCCGCGCTGATCGACGACGAGGGCGTGCTGACCTTCGCCGAGCTGGACGAGCTGGCCGCCCGCCTCGCCGCCGGGCTCCCGCTGCACGGCCCGCGCCCGCGCGTCGGCGTCCTGTGCCGCAACCACCGCGGCATGGCCCTGACGCTCGTCGCCTGCTCCCGGCGCGGCGCCGAGGTCGTGCTGCTCAACACCGGTTTCGGAACGGGCCAGATCCGCGCCGTCCTCGGCGAGCTGCGGCCCGCGCTCATCGTCGCCGACGCCGAGTTCGCGCCGCTGCTGTCCAACGTGCCGATCGCGCTGCGCCGGAACGTGCTGTGGGCCGACCACCGCCCGCCCGCCGGGATGCCGCTCGCCGCGCCCGTCCCGCTCGCCGCGCTGCCGCCCGCACCGCGCCCGGACGTGGACGCGATGCCCCGCCCCGCCGTCGGGTCGGGCCCGAGCATCGACGAGATCATCTCTTCGGAGCCCGCGTCCGATGCCGGGCCGCCGCAGATCCAGAGCCGCACCATCATGCTCAGCTCCGGCACCACCGGACGTCCCAAGGGCGCCCGCCGCCCGCCCCGGCCGGGCCTGTGGCCGCTCGCCTCGATGACGTCCCGGATCCCGCTGCGCTCCCGGCAGACGATGATCGTCGAGGCGCCGCTGTTCCACACCTGGGGGTACGCCGCGCTGCAGATGGCGTGGGCGCTGCGGGCACCGGTCGTGCTGCACCGCCGGTTCGACCCCGAGCAGACGCTGCGGACCATCGCGTCCCACCGGGACGCCACCGTGTTCGCCGTCCCGGTGATGTGCCAGCGGATCCTGGAGCTGCCGCCGGACGTCCGCGACCGCTACGACACGTCCGCGCTGCGGATCTTCGCGCTGAGCGGCGCCGCGCTGCCCGGCGACCTCGCGACCCGCTTCATGGACGCGTTCGGCGACCGGCTCTACAACGTCTACGGGTCCACCGAGGCGTCCTGGGTGTCCATCGCCACCCCGCACGACCTGCGGCTCGACCCGCGCACCGCCGGGCGCCCGCCGCGCAACACGGCACTGGCGATCGTGGACGACGACGGCCGCAAGGTGGGCCGCTCCACCCGCGGCCAGATCTTCGCCGCGAACGAGCTGCTGTTCGAGGGCTACACGGGCGGCGAGCCGATGGAGGTCCGCGACGGGCTGCTCGCCACCGGCGACCTGGGCCACATCGACCACCGCGGTCTGCTGTTCGTCGAGGGCCGCAGCGACGGGATGGTGGTGTCCGGCGGCGAGAACATCCTCCCGAAGGACGTGGAGGACGCGCTGCTGAAGCTGCCCGAGGTCCAGGAGGTCGCGGTCACCGGGGTGGCCGACGACGAGTGGGGGCAGCGGCTCGCCGCCTACATTGTCCTGCGGCCCGGCACCCGGCTCGACGCGGACACCGTCCGCGAGTACGTGCACGCGCAGGTCGCCCGCTACGCGGCGCCGCGCGACGTGCACTTCATCCCCGAGCTGCCGCGCAACGCGACCGGCAAGGTCGTGACCCGCTGGCTCAGCGCGCGGCCAGGCCGGCCGTTGCCGGAGGGGCATGTGGAGTGGCCGCGTCCGCGGGCAGCCGGACTGTGATCGACAGGCCGCCGTCCGGTCGCGGGACGGTTTCGATCGTCCCGCCGTGCGCGTTCACCACCGCCCGGACGATCGACAGGCCGAGGCCCGCGCCGTCCTTGGACCCCGTCCGGTCGGCGCGCAGCCGCCGGAACGGCTCGAAGATAGCCGCGACCTCGTAGGCCGGGACGGGCCGTCCGGTATTGACGACCTGGAGGAACGCCTCCCCTTGCTGCACCCCGGTGCAGACCCAGACCCTTCCGTCTCGCACGTTGTACTTCACGGCGTTCTCCAGCAGGTTCACCGCACACCGCTCCAGTAGCACGGGATCGCCGGCCACCACCGCTGGCGCGAGCCTCGCCTCCACATCGACCGCCGGATCGTCCAGCTGGTCGAGTGCGCTGCGGACCACGTCCGGCAGGGGAGTGCTCGCCCGCGTGGCGAGATCCCGCTCGGACTTCGCGAGCAGCAGCAGGCCCTCGATGAGCCGCTCATGCCTGGCGGTATTGCCGAGCAGCACGTCCGCGAGTGCCTTGGTCTCCGGCGGGTTCTTCCTACTGGCCAGCGCGACCTCCAGCACCGTCCGGTTGATGGTCAGCGGCGTGCGCAGCTCATGGGACGCGTTCGCGACGAACCGCCGCTGGGCGTCGAACGCGCGGTTGAGCCGGTCCAGCATCCGGTCGAAGGTGTCGGCGAGGTCCTTGATCTCGTCCTGCGGGCCGTCCAGCGCGATCCGCTCGTGCATGTTGCTCTCCGACAGCCGCCGCGCGGCCGCCGTCATCTTGTGCAACGGCCGCAGCATCCGCCCGGCGACCAGGTACCCGATCACCACCGCGAGGACGCCGAGCACCAGCATCGTCACCAGCGAACTCTGCAGCAGCTGCGCCAGGACGTCGTGCTTCTGCTGCGCCAACTGCCGGTCGGCGTCGGCCTTCAACGCCATCAGCTGGCTCATGTCGCCGTCGAGCGCCATGGCCCGCAGCCGCGCGAGCGCCTCCGGGTCGATGTCGCGCGCCGAGAACCGGTTGTCCATTGTCCGGACGGTCAGCAGATAGGTGACCGCGACCAGCACCGCCGACGTGACGAGGAACAGCGACCCGTAAACCAGCGTCAGCCGCGTCCGAACACTCAGCCTCTTCACAACGCCTCCAGCCGATAACCGGACCCCGTCACCGTCTCGATAACCGGCGGCTGCCCGAGCTTCCTTCGCAGGGTCGCCATCGTCACCCGGACGATGTTGCTGAACGGATCGATGTTCTCGTCCCACGCCCGCTCCAGCAGCCGTTCAGCACTGACCACGCCACCCTCGGCCCGCATCAGCTCCTCCAGTACGGCGAACTCCTTCTTGGTCAGCCGCACCTCGTGCCCGTCCCGCGCAACCTTCCGCCGATACGGATCGAGCCGAATCCCCCTGCGCTCCAGCACCGGCGGCACAGGCGCCCCCGACCTCCGCGCGAGGGCCCGCACCCTCGCGACCAGCTCACTGAACACGAACGGCTTAGGGAGATAGTCGTCGGCCCCAAGCGACAACCCGTCCACCCGGTCATCAACCTCCGAGGCGGCGGTAAGCATCAGAATCCGCCCAGGACTGCGTCGCCCCACCAATTCGCGGCACACATCGTCCCCATGCACCGTGGGCAGTCCCGGTCAAGGACGACGACGTCGTACTCGTTGTAAGAGGCCAACTCCAACGCCTCATCGCCGTCGTAGACCACGTCCACGGCCATGGCCTCGTCCCGCAGCCCTTCGGCAATGGCGTCCGCAAGCACCCGCTCGTCCTCAACAACCAGAACACGCATGCCCCCGAGCATCCCGCCCAGAGGGTTAAACCCCGATAAGCATCAACGCGCCGGGGAGCGCAGGCCGAAGTTGACGGCGATGAGAAGGGCGCCGAAGAGGAGGGAGAGGCCCTGGGCGGCGATCCAGCCGAGGACTCCGGCGGTGAGGCCGTGCGGGAGGGCCAGCGCGCAGCAGGTGAGGACGAGGGCGGCGTTGACGCCGTTCATGAGGATGTAGGAGCCGGTGCGGTCGCGGGCGATGAGGGCGGCGTCCACGAGATACACGCCCGCCGAGAGCACGGTGGCGGCCGCGATGAGGCGCAGGCAGGTCGTCGCCGACTCCGCGTATTCGGGACCGAACATCCTGAGCAGGAGCGGGGCGGCGAGCACCATCAGCAGCGTCGCCGGAAGCAGCAGGGCGTAAACGGCCTTGACGGCTTTGCGGAGTTGCGTGCGCAGGGCGGCGCGCTGGGCCTCGGCGAAGGTGACCTGTGCGGCGGTGGACGGAATGAAGTTGAGGAAGGCGGCGAGCTGGAAGGCGACGGAGAACCAGGCGGTCTGCCTGCTGCCGGCGAGGGTGAGCACCTGCAGCGGGACGACCGTGCTGGGCAGGATCCCGAACACGGTGCCGAGGTAGCTTCCGCTGGAGAACGACACGTGCCGGCGCAGGGTGCGGAACGGGTTGCGGCGCCGTGGGCCGCGGGGCAGCCGGCGCAGGAGGACGGCCCCGCCGAGGGAGGTGGCCAGCACGGTCCCGGTGCCGTAGGCGACGATCAGGCCCGGCAGTCCGAACGGGGTGAGGGCGAGGAGCGCGGCGACCTTGGCGGTGCCGCCCGCCAGGTTCTTGGCCAGCAGCGCGCCGGTGGCGCGCGTGGCGATGAGGCCGGCGTCCAGCGTTCCGCCCGCGGCGGTGCTGACCACCAGGAGGATCACCAGCAGGATCGAGCGGACGTCTCCGCCGAGGTCGGGCCCGCCGCCGGGCAGCAGCGGGGTGAGCAGGACCAGGCACGCCAGCGCCAGGGTGCCGCCGATGACGGTGACGGCCGTGACCGCCGCGCGGGCCAGGGCGCGCGGGTCGGCGGCCGCCGACAGGTGGCGGATCATGGTGTTGGGCAGGCCGAGGGAGGCGACCGTGGCGAGCAGGTTGACACCTGCGGTGACACCGGCGAGCCAGCCGACGGCCGACGCGGGGTAGCTACGGGCGGCCAGCGCCCAGAACAGGAAGCCGAGGCCGGCCAGCCCGACGGTGTTGGCCAGCAGCAGGGCCGAACCGCGGTAGAGGGCGTCGGTGGCGATGCGCTGCACCGGGCCGCGCAGCGGCGCCGGCAGGAAGCGGCGCGGGGGTCGCAGGTTCGCCAGCTCCTCGAAGGTCGCCTCGCCGATCTTCTCCCAGCTGTCGGCGCGGACGTGGTCGAGGGCGGCGGCCGACATCGCGTGCAGTGCGGCCGCGCCGGCCCCGGCCAGTTCGGTGATCGCGGAGGTCAGCGCCGGGACGCCGCCGTCGTAGCGGTGGACGGCGGCGGCGGGCAGCCCGCCCAGCGCGGGATCGTCGGGGATGAGCAGCGGCCGTCCGTGACCGAGGGCGAGCAGGGCGCTGCCGCTGGTGGTGACGCGCCGGAACGGCAGGGCGACGACGTCGGCGGCGGCGTACAGGCCGGCCAGTTCCTCGTCCGGTATCCGCTCCAGCCGCAGGGTGACCCGGTCGCCGGCCTGGCCGGCGAGGACGCGCAGCCGGGCGGCGAGGTCCGGGTCGGGGCAGGCGCCGGCCACCGTCAGGGTGGCGCGGACGTGCGGCGGCAGGGCGGCGAACGCGGCGAGCAGGTCCTCCACTCCCTTGTACTCGGCGATCATGCCGAGGAAGAGGAATCGGCCGTGAGCCCCGGGCGGCGGCAGCGGCGGTGCGGGAAACGGGCCGTGCGGGATGACGGCGACGCGGCGCGGGTTAGCGCCGATGGCGGCGAGCCCGTCCAGCGCGGGCAGGGAGTGGGCGATGACGAGGTCGCTGGCGCGCACCAGGCGCCGCCGCGCGGCCCGGTCGTCGGCGAACACCGGTTCGTGCGGCAGGACGTTGTGCGCCGTCCACACCAGCCGCATGCCCAGCAGCCGGATGACCGCGATGACCAGGGCGAACCAGCACTGGGCGGCGCGCCGGGCGCGCCGCCCGCCGGGCAGGACGAAGCCGAACACCCAGTGCAGATGGACCAGCCGGGTGCCGGTGAGCCGTGCCGCAGTCAGCTCCAGCGGGAGCAGCAGCAGGTTCAGCGTGTGCGAGGGAGTCAGCTGCGCGGCGTAGCGGACGCGCGCCCCGTGCCGCCGGAGTCGGCCGTAGAGCAGTTCCTGGTAGGGGTTGCCGTCCCGGGGGATGACGAGGATCTTCATCGGCGACGCCGCCGGGTCAGCTCGGCGAGCACACCGGCCCCGTAGACGAGGTGGTCCAGGACCACTCGTGCGCTGCCGTTGCGCCGGTTGCGCCAGGCGGGTACGGCCAGCAACGCGAGATAGCCGGGCAGGACGAGGATCGTCCACTGCGGAACGGCCGTCGAAACGCCCGCCGCCACCGACGCCAGCAGCGCCACGGGCAAGCCGAGAAGGTAGATGGGGTAGGCGACGACCATCGGTTCGGTGGTCGGCAGACGCGGCAACCGGGAACGGTGCTTGAGGTAGAGACGCGCCCGTGCCTTCCCATAGGCATAGGACCGGCGGACCTGCCGGCGCCGGCCGCCCCAGTCGTGCACGACGACGGCGTCCGGTGCGCTGCGGATCCGGTATCCGGCGTCGAGGACGCGCCAGGAGAAGTCCACGTCCGAGCCGTATTCGAAGGCTTCGTCGAACCCGTCGACGGCATCGAACAGGCTGCGCCGGAAGGCCAGGTTGATGGTCGGGCATTCGTCCAAGTACATCGCGGGCCGCACCGCGTCCCGGTCGTAGAGCCCGGGACGGTCTCGGGGACCGGTGGCGACACCCGCCACGATGTCCTCGTCCTCCTTGCGCAGGGGTGCCAGCAGCGCGGGCAGCCAGCCCGGCTCCGGGCGGCAGCCGGCGTCGGTGAACACCACGACATCGCCCGACGCGGCCCGGACGCCGGCGTTGCGCTGGTGCGGAATGGACACGCGCACGCCGGGCGGCGGCTCGAACGCCTGCCAGCGCACCCGGGGGTGGGCGGCGGCCAGGTGGTCGAGGTGGCCGCCGGACGCGTCCACCACCAGGACCTCCACCGGCTCCCCGGCGTGCATGGCGGGCACCGCGGTGAGGGTGGCGTCGAGTTCGGGCTCGTCCTTGCTGATGACGACGATCGAGATCATCGGTGGTACACCTCGGACTCTCCGTTCGTGTACACCAGGTCGTAGTTCTTCCTGATGAAGTCGGTGGGGAAGGCGTAGGTGGCCATGCGGCCGTCGATGGAGGAGCGCGCCCGGCCTTGGACGACGTTGACGCGGGTGGCGTAGATCCACGCCTCGTGGTTCAGCGCCGCCGGGGCGAGGTCGGTGATCATGCCGGGGCGGCCCGCGCCCAACTGGGTGAACAGCCGGATCTGGCCGTACCGGTCGGAGTAGACCAGGTCCCGGTTTCCGGCGACCTGGTAGCCGAGCCAGGCGGCGGACGCGAGCTCGGCGCGGTGCTCGTAGAAGCGCTCGTAGTCCTCGCCGCGGTCGGCCAGATGAGCGCTGGGGGTACCGCCGAGCGCGACCGTGGAGAGGTCGCTGGACTTGACGAAGATCGTGAGCACGGCGCCGCCGACGGCAGCCCACACGAGCAGGTCGAGTCGCCGTCCGGACGTCCGGGGGAGGTGCCTGCGCAGTCGCGGCGCGATCTGGTGCAGCATCCAGAACAGCGCCACCGACACCAGGGTGAGTGCCTGGATCTGGGCCCGGCCTTGGTTGTAGACCGTGGCGAGCGTGCCGGACAGGCGGAACAGGACCAGCGCGCCCAGCGCGGGCAGGGCCAGCAGCCCGACCTGCCGGGTCAGCCCGGGGGACCGCCGCTGGAACACCATCAGCGCCGCGGCGGCCACGGCGAGCAGGTTGCCCAGCTGGGCGAACGCCAGGACCGCCAGGTTCAGCATCGGCCCGACGAGCGGAACACGCGGTTCGCGTTCGGGTAGGCCGTTGTCGCGCAGTTCGTAGCGGGGATCGCCGGCATCGCCCGGCGGCCGGATGTAGGACCGGTCGGCGTAGGCGGCGCGGACCTTCTCCGCGTACTCGGAGGTGGGCATGGTGCCGCCTTCTCCGCCGGACAGGTAGGCGGCGATCAGGCCCTTGCCCTGGCCGCGCGGCAGCAGCTGCAGCCCGTCCGAGCTGAGCGCGGTGCGCAGCTGCCCCATGTTGGACGCCGACTGGGTGATCGGCCCGTACCAGAGCACGGCACCGGCGACGCTGGTGAGCAGCGCGGCGGCGACCGTCCAGCGGACTGCGGCGGTGCGCCGGGTGACGCCGAGCAGGATCTGCACGCAGACGGCGCCGCCCAGCATCAGCAGCGCGAAGTAGGCGGTGGAGTAGTGCGACACCACCAGGGCGGGGCCGAACAGGACCACCAGCGTCAGGCGCGGCGGCCGGGGCATCCCGATCTCCAGCAGCGCCGCGCACAGCGCGAGGAACAGCAGCAGCGCGATCTCCTGCCGGGCGAGCGCCGGAAGCTGCTGGGACACCCCGCCCTGCACCAGCACGTAGCCGGCGGCGAGGGTGGCCCAGCGGCGCGGCAGGAAGCGTTCGGCGATGTTGTAGATCCCCACCACGAACATCGCGAACGCCGCTGGGTAGGCCAGCTTGAGGATCACCACGAGGCTGATGCCGGTCAGCTCGTGCAGCTGCGCGGGCAGGACGGTGATGCTCAGCATCGCGCCGTAGGCGTCCGGATGCGGGTGCATCTCCCACACGCCGTCCCGGATGGTCGCGGTGGCGACCGCGTACTCGGTGGAGATGTCGAACCCGTAGACGAGGTCGCTGCGCAGCGAGTAGGCCCACATCATCGCCAGCGACACCGCGAACAGCAGCACCGAGACGCGTCCGACGTCCAGCCGGTTGGCCGTCAGCGCGGTGCCGGCGAGCACCGCCCCGCAGGCGACCAGCGCCGCGATGGCCAGCACCTCGCCGTGCCCGTGGTTCAGCCGCAGCGCGCCGGCGGCCGCCATCAGCGGCAGCAGCATCGACAGCGTCAGCCACCGGACGGACGGCAGCGCGGGACGGGGAATGGCCGTGCTCAGCGGCGCGGTCGTGCCGGCCAGCAGCATCAGCAGGCAGCACAGCTGCAGGCCGATCAGCAGCGGGACGGGACGCAGCGGATGCTCCATCCCGAGCGCCGCCCCGCCGAGGTTGACCGCCAGGCCGGACCCCATCAGCACCACCAGCGAGCACGCCGGGACGTAGAGCGGGAACAGCGCAACTGCCGTCCCGGGCACGCGCAGCGCGTTGAGCAGCAGCAGCCCGGGGACGGTCAGCAGCATGGGGATGAGCGCGAGTTGCGCCATCCACAGGTCCTGCAGCAGCGACAGCAGCGTCATCAGGGTCAGCGCGGCCCCGTAGTACACCACCCGGCGGAAGATGAGCCATTCCACGGTGCCCGGTGTGGACCGTGATCCCCGCGTGTTCGTCGGGGGACGTGCATTGATCACGCGCGCTCCAGCCTGCGGAACGTCCAGGCTCCGCGGACGAAGCCGACGTTCTCGCACGCTTCTTGCGTGAGCTGGAGGTAGGGGTCGAGGAATGCTTCAGGTGTCCTTCGCAGCACACCGTTCTTGAGGCCGCCGGGGTAGAGCAGCAACGGCGACACGGCTGCGGCCACCGCGAGCGGCCAGAACCAGATCGAGGCGGCCAGCAGCATCGCGACGAGCACCGGCCAGGGGAACAGGGTCGGACGAACGCCCGGCCATTTGCGGTACTGCAACGCGTTGCCGCGGCCGTAGGCGACGTTGCGGCGCAGGACGCTGCGCAGCGTCGGTTCGAAACGGTGCGACAGGCACGCCTCGGGCAGGAACACCAGCCGGTCGCGGCCTGCCCGCCGCAGTCGCCGCGACAGGTCTTCTTCTTCCGACCCGAACCGGAACCGCTCGTCGAATCCGCCCACCTCCAGCAGGGCGTCCCGCCGGAACGACATGTTGCCGCCGGTGAAGGAGTAGACGTCGCGGCGCGGTTTGGGCGGCCGGGACGACCACTGGTTCCGCAGGTACAGCAGGAAGCGGTAGGGCAGCGCCTGGCTGGTGGTCAGCTCCAGTTCGAGAGGTTCGTGCCGGTTGTTGCGCTCGACGTAGCGGGCCATGAAGCCTGACCCGGTGACGGGCACCACGGGTCCGCCGACTCCGGTGACGTCCCTTCCCGTCCCGTCGTCTCCGTAGCCCGCCACCAGCAGCTCCGCCCATTGCGGGACGGGCCGGCAGTCGTCGTCGATGAACGCCATGATCGGTGCGGTCGCGGCGCGCATGCCCGTGTTGCGGGCGGCCGACAATCCCCGGTTGGGCTCGTGCCAGATGACGGTGAGGCCGCGTTTGCGCGCCACGTCGCCGGTGCCGTCGGTGGAGCCGTCGTCGACGACCAGGATCTCCAGATCGTCGCGGATGGTCTGCGCGTCCAGGGCGTCCAGGGCTTGGCCGATGCGGCCGGCGCCGTTGAGTGAGCAGATGACCACGGTGAGGATGACGCTCATAGGGACCTTCCCCTCGGGCCCGCGACGGCTGTGCGGTAGACGGCCGTGGTCGCGGCGGCGACCGTGCCGAGTTCCGCGTCCTGAGGCCCTTGCGGGACGGTGATGCCGGGCTCCGTGGCGAGAAAGGCGGCCAGAGTTTCCGCCAGCCGCTCAGGGGAGCGCGGCGACACTGTGCCCGGCGATCCGGCGAACAGTTCGCCGAGCCCGCCCGCGGTCGTCGCGATGACCGGCACGCCGTACGCCCTTGCCAGGTTGGCGACGCCGCTCTGCTCGGCCTTGCGGTAGGGGAGCACGACGGTCTCGGCCGCGTCGAACCAGGCGGCGATGTCGTCGCCGGGGACGAACCCGGTGAAGACCAGCCGGTCGGCCACACCGCCGCGCTTCGCCGACCGCCGGACCAGCGCCAGATGCAGCCGGTCCCTCGCTTCGAACACACGGAACGGCCCGCTCCGGGGACGCACGGCGCCGGCCACCACGAGCCGGACGTCCCGCAGCGTCCTGGAGTCACGGCGGTGCATCAGCACCAACGCTTGCACCAGGTCGTTCAGCCCCTTGTCCACGTGGATGTATCCGAAGGCCAGCAGAAGCCGGGCCGCGCCGAGGCCGAACCGCTCTCGTAGCTCGTCCGCGGTGCTGACCGGCTCCGGCGGCGGGGTGGAGAAATGCGGGATCACCTCGGCGTGGCTCACCGCAAGCGGCCCGGTGAGCGTGTCCAGCGCGCCCTTGGTGTGGACGATGAGGTGGTCGCTGAGGCGGGCGATGCGCCGGTACAGCGCGCGTCCGGGGCCGTGCAGCAGCGCCGTGTCGCGGGACGGCTCGTGCAGCGTGGTGACGATCGGCACCGGGATGCGGGCCAGCTCCGCCAGCCAGCGCACGAGCGCCGGTGTGCGCGCGCCGAACGCCGGAACGGCGAACTGCACGTGGACCAGATCGGGGTCGAAATCCGCGACCGCCGACCGCAGCCGATCCGTCGCGCCCCAGGGGCCGAGCGCGCCGATGACCTCGCGTCCCGCGCCCTGGTCGGCGCGCACCGCCACGACCGCGACCTCGTGCCCCGCCGCACGCAACGCCCCGCCCAGTATCTGCGTGTAGGTGCCGATGCCGTCCCGCGCCGGCGGATACGGACTGGCGAACAGGATTCTCATGGCCAGAACCGCCGGGAGATCTGCGCCGCGATCGCGTCCCACGAATAGTCCCCGACCCACGGATCGCCGAGCCAGGGATCCTGGCCGTCCAGGTCGTCCTGCGCCGCGAGCGCGGTGGCGATCGCCATGGCCAGCGCGTCCGCGTCGTGATCGCAGACCAGCCCGCGCTGGGAGCGGGTCACCAGATGCCGCGCCAGATTGTCCGGCGCGGACGTCGTCACCACCGGCACCCCGCAGGCCAGCGCCTCCAGCACCGCGATCCCGAAGCCCTCCCGCTCGGACGGGAAGGCGAACACGCGACCGGCCTTGACCAGCGAGTACAGGTCCTTCTGCTCGCGCACGTCGTGCCGGAAGTCGATCGCGTCCGCGATGCCCAGCCGTTCGGCCTGCCGGTGCAGCGCCGCGCGTTCCGGCCCGGTACCGATGATCCGGCACGTCACGCGCTGACCGGCGGCGTGCAGCAGCGCCACCGCGTCCAGCAGCATGTCCAGGCGCTTGTGCACCATCAGCCTGCTCACGACGACGAGGTCGGTGGACGAGGGGTGCGGCGCGGCGCCGCGCACCGCGGTCAGGTCGATCCCGTTCGGCGCCACCAGGACGGACGTGCCGCCGTCCAGATACGGCGCCAGCCGTTCGGCCGTCTGCGGGGAGGCCGCGATAATGTGGTCGGGCATCCGCATCGACCACCGCTCCACCCACCAGGCCAGCCGCCCGCCCCTGCCCAGGTAGTCGTGCCAGTACTCCGGGCCCCACACCTCGTGCCAGGTGACGATGAGCGGCTTGCCGCGCAGCGTGGCCACCAGCCGCAGCGTGAATAGCTGGAACTGCGGGATGTGATCGACCATCAGCACGTCGAACCGGCCGCGCAGCAGCACCAGGCAGGCCAGCGCGAACCGGATCGCCTGCCGGAACGAGCGCCGGCGCCCCCGGTACAGCGGCCGGTTCCGCATGATGGCGTGCAGCGTCACCGGCCCGTCGCCGACCACGCGCGGACCGTCCCACCAGTGCATCGTGTAGATGTGCACCTCGGCGTCCAGCGCCGGCTGCCGCGACAGCTCGTGGTAGCGGATCTCCCGGCCGCCGAAGCTGTACGGGTGCACCGTGTCGGTGACCAGGGCCACCACGGGACGGCCGCTCATGCCTGCCTGCCCGTGCCGCCGGACGCGCAGGTGGCGTGGTAGCCGATGGAGTACTGCCGGTCCAGCCGGACGGTCACCCGCACCGGGCCGCCGGCACAGGTGACCCGGCCCTCCGGCGTGATCATGATGCTGCCTTGGTCGAGCAGCGTGGCCTGCCCTTCGGCCACCCGGTGCTCGCTTTTGGAGCCGTGCTCGTTTTTGGAGCCGTCGAGCTCGACCGTCCAGTGGTAGGTCCGGGTGCCGCCGGTGACGTTGTGGACCATGAACGGCAGCGGCGGCAGCGCGGTGCCGGGGAACAGCTCGTGCGGCAGATCCGCCGGTGACCCGAAGGCCAGCTCGCTGTAGGACCCGGTGGGCCCCGTGAACCCCGCCGACCGCAGAAGACCCCGGCCCGGAGCCGTCTGGGCGAGCCCCGTGACCACCAGCAACACGATCAGCAGCACGATGTACGGCCGGCGCCGTCCGCTGTGCGCAGCGGCCCCCTTGGCCGGCGGATCCGGCCTCGTCGAATCCGGCCGGTCACCAAGAACAGACGACGTCACTCCTCACCATCCCCGTATAACGAAGCCGATCAACGGCTTCAACGACATGGCGGGGGGTTGATGCGGAGAACCTTCTATCATGCTGTGAACTAAATCAACAACAAGACATCGTGTAGACGGAACTTGCCATCAGAAACGGACAACTGGTAGTCGCGCGCGAAGAATGGACACTGAAAGTAATCGCCTGCGTACGCACTGAAGTGGCATGTGGGCAGGCGGAGGCGTTCGGTCGCCGGGGGGCCGCCTGTCAGCCTCGGTAGACGCGCACCCAATCAACCGCCAGCCGGGCGGGGAATGCGGTCTGGGCGTTCGGAGAGCCGGGCCAGTTGCCGCCGACCTGCACGTTGATGATCAGAAAGAAGGGCTTGTCGAACGGCCAGCCGCGGTAGGCCTTCAATTGCGCGTAAGGCTGACCGTCGACCCACCAGACAATGCGGTCCGGTGTCCAGTCGACTCCGAAAACGTGGTACCCGGCCGACACCGACTGCGGCAGTTTCAACTGCCCGCCGCCCACTTGCCGCTGCGCGTGCGCATAGCCCTGGACCAGGTTCGGCTGGCTCCCCTTGACCTCCACGACGTCGATCTCGCCGTAGGGCCGCGTCTCGCCCTGCATCCAGAAAGCCGGCCAGATGCCCTTGCCCGTCGGGATTTTGGCGCGGACGGCGAAGCGCCCGTAGGCCTGGTGGACCTTGCCCTTCGTCTGGATGCGCCCGGAGAGGTACTTGCACTTGCCGTACCAGCACCGTGCCGTCGAGGACGCACCCGCCTTGCGTGCAGTCACGACCAGATTGCCGTTGCCGTCCTGCACGGCACTATCGGCCGTGTAATACTGCAACGCCCGGTGCGACCATCCTTTGGTGCCGCCACCGAGCACCGGCGTCCAATTCTTCGAGGGTCGCCCACGACCATTGAACTCGTCACGCCAGGACAGTTTCCAATTCACATTCGGAAGCGTGACCTCCGCCGGGCCGGCCATGGCACTCTGCCGAGCCGGATCTGCCCCGTCCCCGTTCAGCACCACGGCACCGACCGCCGTCGTGGCGACCACGATGCCACTGACCGCGCCCGCGGCGACCCAGATGCGCCGGCGCGCACCACCATCGGAAGACATCAAGGCGCACCTAACGGTCTCGAACAGGGAAAGGCGCCCCACAATCTACAGAGCCGCTACCGCCGCCAGCACGTATAGGTCACACTCGCGCTACCGCCGGGCGTGAACGAAACCGTCCCACTCCCACGCCCGCCCACGTAACACAACACCGTCGGCCTCACAGTGACCGCCACCGAAGCTGACCGTCCAGCCTTCAGCGTCCCGCTGCCACCCGCACTGACCCGCCCGGCCCGATCCCGTACCGACGACACCGACCACTTCACCGTGCCGCCCACCGCCGTCAGCCGGAGATAGCACCGTGTGGGCAACCCGGCCGCCCGCACCCCGTGGCAGTCACCGTCATTCACCGCCAACCGTCCAGGCCCGGTGGGCTCCTCGCGCGACTTCTTCGGCTTGGCGGCCTTCTTCGCGGGCTTCTCGACCTCATCTTTGGGCGTCGGTGTGGACGTCGGCGTCGGCGTCGCATCAGGAGTGACCATGGCCACCGGAGGCGTGGCTGAAGGCTTCGGCTCAGCCTCCGTGCTCTCGAACAACACGAGCATCCCGCCGGTCAACGCCACGGCCGCAGCCGCGCCCCCGATCACGACCAGCCGCCCCCGCTTCCGCACAGGCGCACTACGACACTGGTCGTGCACCAGCTCATAAAGCCAATCCCGGAACGTCCCCGCGTCCGGTACTTCCGCGTCCCGCAACGCGAGCAGCGCCTCCCGGACGGCCTCGACCGCCCGCTCATGCTCGCCGAGCAGCCCCTCCGCATACTCGACCAGCTCAGGCCCGTACACGTTGTACACATGCCCGACCGCTCCCGGCCGCTGCGCCTGAAGCGCCTCGACAAGCCGGAAGTCCTCATTCAACGGCGGAGCACTGGACACGCCGGGAGTATGACGCACCGCGCACACGGAGTAATCCACCGTGAGCCCACACTCCCCGCCCCCGCTTTATCACCCGAGGAAGGAATCAGACTCCGACGAGCGACCAGAACCGACTGACCAGCGGCTCCAGGAAAAGGAGCAGCAGCACGAAGTAGGAGGCACTGGGAAAGACCGCGACCACGGCAAGCCCCAAGGCGAGCAACACCACGGTGGAAAGGCCGCCCCGAACCGCTTCGATCGCCGGCGGATCCGACTCCGACGCGACCTCGGCATCGCGGTACGCGATGACCGTCACCACGGTCTGGCAGGCGGTCGCCGCGAGAACGTTCCCGATGTAGAACAGCAGGGTGAAGCGGTCGTCCGACGGGTAGGCACCGACCATCTCCGTGGAGAACGGCAGAACCACGATCGCCAGCAGCCACCCCGCGTTCCACAGCATCAACGTGAACGTGTAGCCGCGAATGTGCTGGAACAGTTGATGATGCGCGAACCACAGCCGCAAGATCACCGCGAAACTGAGCAGAAAACTCCAGATCTGCGCCTGATGCCCGGTAAATACCTCGGTCGACCGCCCATGCTCCCCGACCACGTCCGGCACCACATCGACAAGCGGCAGCACCAGCAGCGTCACCGCAATCGCCACCACCGCATCGGTGAACAAAACCAGCCGATCCGGCTCCCGAGAGATCACCCGCGACATTCCCAAGATCCTACCCACGTCCCTACCGGCTCGGCTGGATACCTCGGTAGGCGCCCGGCCCGAACGTTCGCCCCGTTTACGTAAACGGAACGAACTGTTCCAACGGCAAGCGTTCATACCCGGAACGCCACCGAGCCGCACGGGAAGATCTCACCTTTCGTGTTCGGGGAGCACCTCAATCGAGGACACGCTCGGAGATCAAGTGATAACAAAGAGTTGACACGCTGGCTCCCCCCGGGTCAGCGCAGCCCCCGGCCCGCCCCAGGAGGTTCCCGGTGACCAGCCCGTTCGTCCGCCGACGCCGCCTCGCCACCGAACTGCGGACCCTCCGGGAGCAGAGCGGCATGACCGCCGACGAGTTGGCCGGCCGCATCTACCGCTCCCGCATGACGGTGTCCAAACTGGAGAACGCCCGCTGCCGCCCCGACGTCCGCGACATCGTCAAGATCATGAAAATCCTTGGCGTCACCGGCGAGAAGTTCGACGAGATCCTCAAGATCGCCTGTGACGCCTCCGACCGCGGCTGGTGGGACTCCTACGGCGACGCCATGGGCGCCCGCCAGCGCATGTACTCCGACCTTGAATCCGGAGCCGCCTCCATCCACCAGTACAACCAGCTTGCTCTTCCGGGACTTCTACAGTGTGTCGAGTACCACTGGGCACTCATCGAGCTAGACCGGCTCGAAGGCTCGGAGACCAACTACGTGCCCGAGAAGAGCGTAGAGGCACGTCAGCGGAGACAGCAGAACATCTTCCGGCAGGGTGGCCCCGCGCTGGAGATCGTGATCGATGAGTTTGTCTTGAAGCGGCTGGCCGTACCACCGGAGGTCATGGCCACCCAACTGCGACACATGGTGCAGCTCGTGACCCACGAACCACGCTTCACCGTCCGCGTCCTACCGCTGGATGCCCGCGTCCCACCTGGACGGCTTCCCGGCTCCGCGCACAGCATCTACACATTCCCCGACGCGGAGGACCCGAAATTGGTGGTCGCGGAGACCAGCAACTGTCTGGTTCACAACACCCCAGACCAGGTGGCAGTGTATGAACGTCTACATGACCGTCTCCGGCAGGCCGCACTGCCCGCCCTGGAGAGCCTCTCTCTTCTGACGGACACGGCCGACCGGCTGAGCGAACAGGCAGGCCCGTAACGTGAAGCAGCAGTACAGCGGCTGGCGCAAGTCAACCCACAGCGTGCCGGATTCCGACTGTGTCGAAGTTGGCCGCTCCCCCCAGGGCACCATCGGCGTACGCGACACCAAGCAGGGCGCCACAGGCACAACCCTCGAATTCGCCTCCCACGAGTGGGCCACGTTCATGCAGGCCATCCGCTCCGCCTAACCTGGAAAGAGACCTCAGCCGAGCCCGTCAAACACGGGCTCGGCCGCTGTTTCCCGCGAAGCGGCACAGGAAGTAGCTATTCAGCCGGGCCGTGAGTTGCCGAGTGCATCCCCCACCACCTGCGGAAGCCGGAGATCCCTTTGGTGACCTTCAGTTGAGCTGCTCAGCGAGGCCCACGATGATGCCCTCGGGGCCGCGCACGTAGCAGAGGCGATAGACGTTCTCGTACTGCTCCACCTCGCCCACGAGTTCGGCGCCGTGTGCGCGCAGGCGCGCGATGACGTCGTCGATGTCGTCGACTGCAAACATGACGCGACGAATGCCCAGCGTGTTCGCCGGTGCGTCTTTCGGCTCGGGGCTGATGGCCCTCGGCCGGTGGAACTTCGCCAGCTCTATCCGCCCGTGGCCGTCCGGAACCCGCAGCATGGCGACGTCCTGCCGGACGTCCTCAAGCCCGATGACCCGTTCCGCCCAACGCCCTTCAAGCGGCCCTTTGCCCTCCAGCTCCATACCGAGTTCGACGAAGAACGCAATGACCGCCTCAAGGTCGTCGACGACGATGAGAACGTTGTCCATCCGCTGAATCGCCACGCTGAGCCTCCTCAACTAGCCACGGCCACCCTGGCCGCCTCTACCCCTAAGACGGACCCGACACCCCGCTCTCGACATCCCCCGGATCCAACAGAGCCAGCACGGCTAATGCGGGTTTAACCCCGGGGTCGGTCTCATGGCTTCTCGTCGAGGCAGGTCGCCTTGGCGGAGAGGACGACATGGGGAATCGGGTGTGGGTGGCCGGGCTGGCCTTGCCGCTGGCCTTGGGGCTCTCGGCTTGTGGGGGCGACGACGGTGGGAGTGAGGTCGCTTCGGCTGGTGGGGGTGCGAAGGCTTCCTCGTCTGCTTCGGCCAGTGCGTCGGTTTCGGCGGAGGATGCGCAGCTTCAGTTCGCTCGGTGCATGCGGGAGAACGGGGTTGATGTTCCCGATCCTGGTAGTGGGGATCAGCAGGCCATGCGGCTCGGGAAGGGAGCCGATCGGACGAAGCTGCAGGGGGCGCTGGAGAAGTGCCAGCAGTGGTTGCAGGCGGGCGGGAGGATGCCCGATCTGAAGGATCCCAAGGTGCGCGACCAGTATGTCAAGTTCGCGCAGTGCATGCGGGAGCACGGGGTGAACCTTCCCGATCCGGGGCCGGACGGGCAGTTCAGGCTTCCGAGTGGGGACATCGATCGGGGCGCTGCGGAGAAGGCGCGGGAGGCGTGCAAGGACGATCTGCCGGGGTTCGGACGGTGAGGCGGGTCGTGGTCGCCGGCGGGGTCGCGCTTGTCGTGGTGGTCGGTGGTGGGAGTGCGCTGGCCTGGACGGCGGGCGGCAGCGAGGCGGAGGCCGGGCATGAGGCGCCGCTGGGTACCGCTGTGGTGAGCCGGGGTGATCTTGTCGATACCGAGACCGTGGACGGGAGGCTCACCTACGGCGACGTCCGGGAGGTGTGGACGGGCGCTTCTGGGGTGGTGACCTGGGCGCCGGGGCGGGGGGCGACCGTCAAGCGGGGTGAGACGCTGCTCAAGGTGGCGGGGAAGCCGGTCACGTTGATGTACGGCGGCAGCCCCATGTACCGGACGCTCAGGAGTGGGGAGTCCGGTAAGGACGTCCGGCAGCTTGAGGAGAACCTGCGGGCGCTCGGGTACGGCGGGATGACCGTGGATGACGAGTTCACCGGTGCCACCGTGGCGGCCGTTATGGAGTGGCAGGACGATCGGGGGCTTGCGGAGACCGGTGCCGTTGATGCCAGTCAGGTCGTCTTCCTCAGTGGGGCCGTGCGGGTCAGGGACGTTAAGGCGCCCGAGGGGAAGCGCGTCGGGCAAGGGCAGCCCGTGTTGACGGTGGCCGGGACGAAGCGGGTCGTGCATGTCGATCTCGACGCCGACAAGCAGGATCTCGCGGAGGAGGGCGCGAAGGTCGCTGTGGAGTTGCCCGGCGGGAAGTCTGTCGAGGGGAAGATCTCCGAGGTCAGCAGCGTCGCGGAGAGTACCGGGTCGGGGCAGGACAAGAAGACCACGGTCGGTGTCGACATCTCGATCGGGAACGCCGAGACGGGACGGCTGGACGAGGCGCCGGTCAGCGTCGAGCTGGAGAGCGAGCGGAAGAAGGACGTCCTGTCGGTGCCCGTGGAAGCGCTGCTGGCGCTGAGGGAAGGCGGCTTCGGGGTCGAGGTCGTCGACGGCGGACGGCATCTCCTACCTGTGGAAGTCGGGACGTTCGGTGGTGGACGGGTCGAGATCACCGGGAACGGCGTCCGGGAAGGCATGAAGGTCGGGGTGCCCGCCGAATGAACTCGCTGGGCATGGACGTACCGGGCGAGAACATCGTTGAGCTGGCCGGGGTGACGAAGGTGTACGCGGGTGGGGTCGCGGCGCTGAAGGGTGTTGACCTGATGATCGCGCCGGGGGAGATGGTCGCGATCGTTGGGCCGTCCGGGTCGGGGAAGTCGACGTTGCTGCACATGATCGGGACGCTTGACCGTCCCACGGAAGGGAGCGTGCGCGTCGCCGGGCACGAGGTCGGCGGGCTTGGTGATCGGGAGCTGTCGGCGTTGCGGGCGCGGCACATCGGGTTCGTGTTCCAGCAGTTCCATTTGGCGGCGGGCGTGAGCGCTCTCGATAACGTTGCTGACGGGCTGCTGTACGGCGGCGTTGGGTTGAAGGAGCGGCGGGAGCGGGCGCGGGACGCGCTCGAACGGGTCGGGCTCGGGAACCGGAGCGGGCACCGGCCGCACCAGTTGTCGGGTGGTGAGCAGCAGCGGGTTGCGGTCGCGCGGGCGGTGGTGGGGGAGCCTGATCTGCTGCTCGCCGATGAGCCCACGGGCAACCTCGACTCCGTGGCGGGCGCGGAGGTGCTCGCCCTGTTGGACGAGCTGAACCGCGCCGGCACCACCGTCGCGATCATCACGCACGATCTGGACGTCGCCGATAGGGCGCCGAGAAGGGTCCGGGTACGGGACGGGCTGATCGAGCGCGCGGAGGTGGGCACACGATGAAGCCTGCGCTCGCCCCCGCGCGGCTCGGCGCGAACGATGTGCTGCGCGTCGGCCTGGGAGGGCTCAAAGCCCGTCCCACCAGGGTCGTACTGTCCGCGCTCGGCATTGCGATCGGGATCGCCACGATGGTCGCGGTCATCGGGATCTCCTCGTCCAGCAAGGAGGACCTGCTGCGGCGGCTCGACAGCCTCGGCACCAACCTGCTGACCGCGAGGCCCGGCGACACCCTGTCCGGAGACAAGGCGGAACTGCCCGCGACGGCGCCGGAGATGGTGCGCCGGATCGGGCCGGTCACCGCAGTCGGTGCGACCGGGGCGGTGGACGCGACCGTCCGCCGCACCGACAAGATCCCGGAGGAGGTCACGCAGGGCATCGCCGTGCAGGCCGCCACCACAGAGCTGCTCGGCACGCTGGACGTGGAGACCGCGAGCGGCAACTGGCTCAACGCGGGCACCGGACGCTATCCCGGCGTCGTGCTCGGTTCGGAGGCCGCGAAACGGCTGGGCCTACACCAAGGCCAGGTGTGGATCGGCGGCCGGTGGTTCGTCGTCCTCGGTGTACTGCGTCCCGCCGAGCTGGCACCGGAGATCGATCGTTCAGCGCTTGTCGGCTGGGACGCGGCGCGAAGGTACCTCGATTTCGACGGGCACCCCACCACGGTCTACGAGCGCTCCACCGACGCGTCCGTGAACGACGTCCGGGACGTCCTCGCGAGGACGGTCAGCCCCGAGCATTCCGAGGAGGTCGAGGTCAGCCGTCCTTCGGACGCGCTGGAGGCCAAGGCCGCGGCCGCCGGCGCGTTCACCGGGCTGCTGCTCGGGCTCGGCGCGGTCGCGCTGCTGGTCGGCGGGGTCGGTGTCGCCAACACGATGGTGATCTCGGTGCTGGAGCGGCGTCGCGAGATCGGGCTGCGCCGCTCGCTCGGTGCGACTCGCGGGCAGGTGCGCGTCCAGTTCCTCGCCGAGTCGCTGCTGCTGTCGGCGTTCGGCGGCGCGGCGGGGACGGTGCTCGGCGCGGCGGTCACCACCGGGTTCGCGCTGTGGAAGGGCTGGCCGCCGGTCGTGCCGGTGTGGGCGCTCGGCGGCGCGCTCGCCGCGACGCTGGCGATCGGGACGGCCGCCGGGCTGTATCCGGCGGTGCGCGCGGCGCGGCTGCCGCCGACGGCGGCGCTGGCGTCGGTCTGACTCTGGTCACACTCCGCCGGGGCGGTGCATGATTGTCACGGCAGCCGTGTTCCGCCCCCGGGGAGGTGCCTCAACCGCCATGCCGGTGCCACGCCCGCTTCGCGAGCGCTGCAGGGAGTTCCTCGGGATCGACGGGGAGATCCGCTACATCTTCCCCGCGATGGCCTACGGCGGCGGCGCCGGGTTCATCTTCGTCGTCACCGACGACCAGGTCGCGGTGATCTCCACCGGGGCGCTGCGGAGCAGCAACCCGAAGACGATCTGGGGCAGCTACCCGCGCGGCACCCGGATCGGGCCGGTGGAGACCGGCGCGGGAGCGTCGTTCGAGTTCGCCGGCGCCGTGTTCGAGGTGGACGACGAGTACGTCCCGGTCGTCAACGCCGCCGACGCCGAGATCTTCGCCCGCGACAGCCTTCCCCGCGACCCGCTGCCCGACCTCTAGGACGCCACCGGCTCCGTGGCCTTGGCCGGGGCGGGCTTGGACGTCGACGGGTTCCGCAGGAACAGGAACATCACCGGCACCAGGTACGCCGCCCACATGATCAGCTGCAGCCAGGTGATCTGCGGCGTGACGTTCAGGACGCCCTGGAAGACCGTCTGCATCCAGTCGCCCGCGCCGCCGAACTTGGCGAAGAACACGTGCGGCTCCAGCGCGACCGCGTTCAGGCCGGGGAAGACCTCGGCCTCCTGCAGGTCGTGGAAGCCGTAGCCGAACACGCCCGCGGCGACGACGATGAGCGCCGCGCCCGTCCAGGTGAAGAACCGCTTCAGGTTGATCTTGAGGCCGCCGCGGTAGAGCAGGTAGCCGAGCACGACGGCGACGCCGAGGCCGAGGAACGCGCCGATGATCGGCTCGGCGGAGCCGCCGGACGAGTTGGAGATGTTCGTCCACAGGAACAGCACGGTCTCCAGGCCCTCGCGCCCGACGGCGAGGAAGGCGACGGCGGCCAGGGCGAGCGGACCGACGTTCAGCGCGCCCTCCAGCTTGCCCTCCAGTTCGGCCTTCATGAACCTGGCGGTCTTGCGCATCCAGAAGACCATCCAGGTGACGAGGCCCACCGCGATGATCGACAGGATGCCGCCGAACAGTTCCTGCGTCTTGAACTGCATCTCGGAGGACGCGGCGCTCAGCGCGACGCCGAACCCGCAGGCGAGGACGATGGCGATGCCGACACCCGTCCAGACGGGGAGCAGGGCCCGGCGGTTGCCGGTCTTCACCAGGTAGGCGATCAGGATGCTGACGACCAGCGCGGCCTCAAGTCCCTCACGCAGTCCGATGAGGAAGTTGCCCAGTAGCATCGCCGCACTCCTCCGGATGACACAAGCCTTTTAGGCAAAGCTAACCTAAGCAAGTGTGCGGCCCCGCACCCGCCCCCGGCAAGTGGCGCCGGAGATGTAAGCGGACGCCCGGCCGGGAGGGCGGGTCACCGCCGCCAGGCGGCCTCGCGGTGGCGAGCGAGGGCGGTCAGCGCCTGGTTGACCGGTGCCGTGCGGCCCACCTTGGCCGCCTCCCGCGGGACCGCGCCGTTGATCACATCGATCTCGCTGGTCCGGTGGGCCTCGTGGTCCAGCAGTGCCGACGGCTTGGCGCCGGGCATCCGGGCGGCGAACTCGCGCACCAGTTCCACGGGGTCCGGGACGTCGATGGCCACCCCGCGCGCCCGGGCGGTCTCCCAGGCCTCGACCGCCGCGGCCTGGCTCGTCCGGGCCAGCTCGGGGTGATCACGGATCTCGCCGACGGTCAGTCCGGTCAGGGCGCAAGGGGCGCTGTAGGCCACGTTGCAGATGAGCTTCTCCCACTGCATCGCGATGATGTCGTCCACGGCCGCCGCGTCGAACCCGGCCGTTCGCCAGGCCGCGGCCACCTCCTCGACCCGTGCGGGGGCCAGGGAGCTGTGGGCGCCGAACCTCAGGGCCCGCATCGCGTTGTGGTGCACCCGGCCCGGTCCGCGCAGGCCGGCGCCGAAACCGCTGGCGATACCGATGGCCAGGCGTTCGGCGCCTACCGCGTCGGCCACGGCATCGGCCGAGCCGAGCCCGTTCTGGATGGTCAGTACGGTTGTCCCCGGCCCCAGCAGCGGTGCGAGTCCGGCCGCGGCCGCGGGCACGTCGGCGGCCTTGACGGCGAGCACCACGAGGTCGACGGGGTCGGCGGGAGCGGCGGTGTGGGCCGCGACCGCGGCGCGGAACTCCCCGTCGGGCCCGCTGACGTGCAGCCCGTCCCGGGCGATGGCCTCGACGTGGGCCTGCCACGCGTCCACCACCGACACCTCGTGGCCGGCGCGGCCCAGCCGCGCGGCGTACACCGAGCCCATGGCTCCGCAGCCGACGACGCAGATCTTCATCAGTCCAGGTCCTTGCGGAGGTTGGCGATCTCGTCGGCGAGGCCGGGCTTGGCCTCCAGACCGAACCCGGGCGCCTGGCCGGGGTGGATCAGGCCGTCGGAGAGCCGGCAGTCCGGGCTGTAGCCGCCGAAGGGCTCGAAGACCCCGGGATACGCCTCGCAGCCGCCCAGCCCCAGTCCGGCCACGATGTGCAGGTTGATCAGGTGCCCGCCGTGGGGGAACGCCTGGGACCGGTCGACGCCGTGCGCCTCCATGGCCTCGATCATGCGGGCGTACTCGGTCAGCCCGTAGCTGAGGCCGGCGTCCATCTGGAAGACGTCCCGGTCGGGCCGCACTCCGCCGTAGGCGAGCAGGTTGCGCACGTCCTGGACGGAGAAGAGGTTCTCGCCGGTGGCGATGGCCCCCGGATAGGCCTCTGCCAGTTCCCGGTTCAGGGCGTAGTCGAGCGGGTCGGCCGCCTCCTCGTACCAGCGCAGGCCGTGCCCGGACAGCGCCGCGGCGTAGGCCAGGGCCCGGTCCCGGTCGAAGCGTCCGTTGGCGTCGACGGCCACTCCGTCCCCGCCGCCGATCACCTCGATGGCGGCCTCGACCCGGGCCAGGTCGTCGGGGAGCGGCGCGCCGCCGATCTTGATCTTGACCATGCGGTAGCCCTGGTCCGCGTAGCCGGCGAGCTCGCCGCGGAGCCGGTCCAGGGAGTCGTCGGGATGGTAGTAGCCGCCCGCGGCGTAGACCGGCGTGCCGGTGAGCGCGGGGCGGCGGCCGAAGGCCCGGGCGATGACGGCGTGGGCGGGCTCGTCGTGGTACTTGGCCAGCAGGTCCCACACCGCGAGTTCGACGGCGCCGACCGCCGCGGCGCGGTCGCCGTGGCCGCCGGGCTTCTCGTCGCGCATGGCGCACTGGAGCACGCGGGCGGGGGACAGCAGCCCGGTCGACGGGTCGAGCAGGTCGTCGGGGTCGGCGGCCAGCAGCCGGGGGATCATCCGGTCGCGGAGGATGCCCCCTTGGGCATGGCGCCCGATCGAGTTGAAGGCGATGCCGGTGAGCGGCCTCCCGTCCCGGCGTACGTCGGTCTGCACGGCCACCAGGGAGACGGTGTGCGCGGCGAAGTTGACCACGGCGTTCTTGATGTTCCCGTGGAGGGGGACCGCGGCCTCGCGGATGTCGGTGATGCGCATGACCCCAACTCAATGATCCGGACCGTTTGAATTGTCTAGACTAATTGAACCACCACCTCGGACGGCACCCGTGTGCGGGCCAGCCGGGGACCGGACGACGGGAGAGGGCCGTGCGGCGTTACGAGGAAGTCGCCGAGGAGCTGGTCCGGCAGATCCAGTCGGGACGCTGGCCGGTCGGCGGGCGGTTGGCGCCCGAAGTGGACCTGGCGGCGGAGTTCGACGTGAGCCGGGGCACGATCCGGGCCGCGCTCGACATCGTGGAGGAGCTGGGACTGGTCTCCCGCAAGCCCCGGCGCGGCACCCGCGTCGAGCGGCTGAAGCCGCACTCGGTCTTCGCCCGGTCGCTGCACTCGGTGGGCGAGCTGATGCAGTACTCGGTGGAGACGCACCGCCGGGTCCTGTCGATCGCCGATGTGGTGGTCGACGAGGCCGACGCCCGGGTCCTGGGCTGCCGGCCCGGGCAGCGCTGGACCAGGATCCGGATGCTGCGCATCGATCCCGCCGACGACGGCTGGCCGTTGTGCTGTACCGACGTCTACCTTGAGCCCGACATCGCGGAGGCCGTGGGCGACCAGGTGCTGGACCCCAAACGGTTGATCTCGGACATGGTCGAGCAGACGACCGGCCGCACCGTGCACACCATCGAGCAGCGGATGCGGGCGGCGACGGTCCCCGACGCCATGGTCGACCTGCTGCGCACCACGGCGGGTTCGCCGGTGCTGCGGATGACCCGGCGCTACCTGGACCGCGCGGGGCACCCCTTCGAGATCACGGTCTCCGTGCACCCCGCCGAGCGGTTCGAGTACGCCGTGGACCTGGAGCGCGGCCGCGGTTGACGGGGCCGGCGGGACGGGAGGCGGGCACACGGCCCCGGATCTAATTGTTTAGACCTTTTGGAGAAAAGTCTGGTGTCCAGAAACTGCTTCCGGTAGCGTGGCGGTGGATCACCTGATAGGAGGGACACCATGGAGGCCAACCCCGAGTTCGAGCTTCAGGGGCTCTGCCACCTCGCGCTGGTCTGCGAGGACATGGAGCGCACCGTCGACTTCTACACCAACGTCCTCGGCATGAAGCTGAAGAAGACGATCAATCTGCCCAACGGCGGGCAGCACTTCTTCTTCGACATGGGCGGCGACCAGTTCCTCGCCTTCTTCTGGTTCCCCGACGCGCCGAAGCGGGCCCCCGGCATCGCCTCCTCCGCGGTGCTGCCGGGGCTGGGGGACATCGCCACGGCCCACGCCTCGATGAACCACGTCGCATTCAAGATCCCGCTCGACAAGTTCGACGAGTACAAGGCCAAGCTCGACGCCAAGGGCGTCGAGACCGGTCCCGTCCTCGAGCACGACGACAGCCCGCGCGGTGTGGCGGAGACGTACCACGAGGGCGTCTTCGTCCGTTCGATGTACTTCTTCGACCCGGACGGGGTGCTGCTGGAGTTCGCCGCCTGGACGCGCGAACTGAACGAGGACGACGTCAATCTGGCGCCGATGACCGCCGAAGGGGTCCCGGCCGTCCAGGGTGCGTCCGCATGAGCGGCGGAAAGCCGATGGTGGAGTACGCCGAGAGGTTCTTCGCACTGGTGGAAGCCGGTGACATCGAGGCCGTCTCCGCCCTCTACCACGACGACGTCACCGTCTGGCACAACTACGACGACGTCGACCAGTCCAAGGCGGAGAACCTCGCGACGCTGGGCGGCATCGCCGATCGGTACGACACGTTCGGCTACGCCCAGCCCCGGCACACCGCGCTCGACGACGGCTTTCTCCGCCAGCACGTCATCGAGGTCGAGCTCAACGGGCGGTCGGCCTCGATCCCGGCGATCCTCCGCGTCTACGTCGAGGACGGCAGGATCCGGCGGATCGAGGAGTACTTCGATCGCAGCAAGCTCGAAGCCGTCCTCGCGGCCTGAGCGTCCAGGACGAACCCGGTGCCGGATCGGGTGACGCACGACCGGCACCGGGTCAGTCGCGTTCGCCGAGGCTCAGGAGAAGAAGCCGCGGCTCTGCTCGGCGAAGCGCAGCAGGTCTTCGGCCACGGCCACCTCGGCGAAGTCCTGCTGGCGGTGACTGGGCGCCGAGATGCTCACCGCGTAGCGGGCGCCGGCATAGGTGCCGAGCGGTACGGCCACCGCGATGACGCCGTCCTCGCTCTCCTGCAGCCCGCTGGCATAGCCCCGCTTCCGGATGCGGTCCAGGTCCTCCAGGAGCGCGGTCCGGGTGGACAGGGTGTGCGGGGTGAGCGGCTCCAGTTCCTCCCGCGGATAGAGCGCGACCACGGCCTCGTCCGGCAGCAGCGACAGCAGCACCTTGCCGGACGCCGAGGCGTGGGCCGGGAGGGTCTTGCCCATCCGCGAGCCGACCCGCACGGCTCGATCGCTCTCCACGGCGTCGACGAAGGACACCAGCGAGCCGTCGAGGCGGGCGAGGTGGACGGTCTCCCCGTAGTGTGCGGCGAGGCCGTCCAGCAGCGGACGGACCTGTTCGCGGACGTCGATCTGCCGCAGCACCGAGAAGGCGATCTCGGTGAGCGCGGGACCCGGCTCGTAGGCCCGTGAGCTGCTCGACTGACGGACGAACCCGCGGTACTGCAGCATGGCCAGCACCCGGTGGGCGGTGGACGACGCGACCGAGAGGTACTCGCTCACCTCGGTGAGGCGAAGGCTCTTGCGCTCGCCCAGCAGCAGCAGGATGCGCAGCGCGTTGTCGACCGACTCGATCGGGTACTGCGGCTTGCGAGGCTGGGCCGGGGAGGGGTCGTTCACCCAGCGGACCTTATCCGGGGACGCGGTCATCGGTCCTTCCATCTCGCAACTCGAACTTGAGTACCTTCCCCGATGCGTTGCGGGGAAGCCGCTCGACCACCTCGACGCCGGTCGGCAGTTTGTACGGCGCAAGCTTACGCCGGGCGTAGTCGCGCAACTCCTCGATCGACGGCGTCGGCCGTCCGGGAACCGGCGAGACCACCGCGACCGGAGTCTCCCCCCATTTTAGGTGCGGCCGGCCCACCACCGCCACTTCGGCGATGTCCGGGTGCGCGGCGAGCACGTTCTCCACTTCGGCGCAGTAGACGTTCTCGCCGCCGCTGATGATCATGTCCTTGAGGCGATCGACCACGTAGACGAATCCCTCGTCATCGACCCGGACCAGGTCACCGGAGTGGAACCAGCCCCCGGCGAAGGCCTCGGCGGTCGCCTCGGGCAGGTTCCAGTAGCCCGGCGTCAGGCCCGGCCCCCGGTAGACGATCTCGCCGATTCCCCCGGCGGGGACGTCGTTCATCTCGGTGTCGACCACGCGCGCCCACACACCCGCCGCCGGCCGTCCCACCGAGCCCAGCTTCCGCCGGGCGTCCTTGCCCTCCAGCACGCACGTGACCGGTGACATCTCGGTCTGGCCGAAGAGGGCGAGCAGGTCGGCGTCACCGAAGACTTCGCCCATCTCCCGCAGGAGCGTGTCGGTGGCGGGGGCGGCCCCCCACGCGGCGACCCGCAGCCGCGACAGGTCGCGGGGCCGCCGCCGCTGCTCGGCCACGAGGGCCTGCCACTGGGTGGGCACCAGGAAGGTGGAGGTGACCCGGTGCTCGGCCATCGTGTCGAGGTGCTCACCGGCATCGAAGGCGCCGGTGGGCATCACGACCACGCGGGCGCCCACGAGCAAGGCCGGAGCCAGCCCTCCGATGGCGCCGATGTGGAAGATCGGCGAGGCGCAGAGATAGACCTCGTCGTACATCTCGAAGCGGAAGGCGACCAGGTTGGTCTGGCTCTGGGCGAGCAGGTTCCGGTGGGTGAGCACCGCGCCCTTGGGGCGCCCGGTCGTGCCGGAGGTGTACATGATCAGCGCCGGCGCGGACTCGTCCACGGTGATCGCCGCCAGCCCGTCCACCGGCGAGCCGATGGCGGGGCCGTCGAGCAGGTCGGCGTAGGGCCGCCCCACCTGCGCGGAGACGTCCACCACGCGGATGCCGTCGTCCTCGGCCGCGTCGGCGGCCAGCCGGTGGAAGGCGGCGTCGGTGAGCACCAGCGAGGCGCCGCAGTCACCGAGGATGAAGGCCACCTCGGCGGTGGCCAGCCGGGGGTTCACCGGCACGCCGATCGCACCGGCGGCGCTGACCGCCAGGAGCGATTCGACGTACTCGGCCCCGTTGCCCATCACGAAGGCGACCCGGTCGCCGGCACCGATGCCCAGGCGGGCGAGCCCGCGGCTGATCCGCAGTACCCGGTCCGCGAGCTGCCGCCACGTGTGGGAGACCTCGCCGCACCGTAGTGCGGTCACCTCCGGCCGGGCATGGGCATGCCGGGCCAGGTGGGCGACCCAGTGCTGGCCCCGGGCGCCGTCGATCGCCGCGGACGCCGTCATCGTGCGCTCTCGTTCCCGAAGCGCGCGGTGAGCCAGCCGGCGATCGTGTCGGCGACCGCGTCCCGGGCGGCCGCGGGCTCCAGGAAGTAGTGGTCTCCGGCGTGGTCGTGACGGGTCTTGTCCCCGCCGGCCAGGGCGTCGGCGATCCGGTCGGCGTCACTCGGGAAGACACCGGTGTCCGCTGTCGGGTTGATGACCAGTGCCGGGACCGTGATCTTGGCCAGGTTGCCCTCACCGCGGCAGGGCGACTCGCTCAGGCTCCACATGTTGAGCCAGTTGCGCACGGTCGTCTCCCCGGCGATCCCGCGGTCCCCCCGGTTGGCGGCCTCGACGGGGCCGCGGTAGCAGCTGTTCGGCCTCCGGTCGGTGGGCTCCAGGGACGGGTCGACCATCCTCGGGTCGGCCCAGGTCCGGGGCACGGTGAAGTGGCGGTCGTAGTAGCCGGCCGCGGTGAGCCGGGCCAGCTCCGCCTTCGCCCACGCGGTGATCCGGTGGTTGCGGTCGATCTGGGCCCGCCGGTAGCGCTCGATGAACTCGGCGCTGTACGGCGGGCCGTTCTCCGGGTTGAACAGGTCGAGCGAGGGGTCGGTGGCCACCGGGTCGAACTCGTCGACCACCGCGGCGTCCATCCAGGAGGTGAGGACGTCGGGACGGCCCAGGTGCGCCGCCAGGGACACGTAGCCGTCCGCAGGGGGCAGCTCGTCCACGCCCGGGACGGGATCGTGGTCGATCGGGGGTCGCAGGGCGGGGTCGACGGCCTGGGCCTGGTAGGCGGCCATCAGGGAGCCGCCCCCGGAGTTGCCCAGCAGGACGACCGAGTCGACCCCGGCCTCCTCGCGCAGCCAGCGCACGCCGACGCCGATGTCCACCAGCGCCTGGTCGAGCCGGAAGTTCCACTCGTAGCCGCGGAACCGGGTGTTCCAGCCCAGGAAGCCGATGCCGCGCTCGGCCATCAGCTCGGCGAGATAGTGCTCGGCGAAGTCGATCTGGTAGTGGGTGGCGATCATCGCCACCGTCGGCCGGGCGCCCTCCGGCGCGTGGTAGAGGCCCTGGCAGGGATGCCCGCCGGCGCCCGCCCGCGGGGCACCGGTCGAGGGGCGGGAGACGAAGGTGCGGGTGATCATCGGACCGCCACCTCCAGCCGGCTCGCGGCCACGTGGGCTTGGAGCTTGCCGAACAGGACCCCGAGCCGCTCGGTGGCCACCGGGTCCTTGAGGTGCCCGGCCTCGTCGAAGCACTCGGGTGCGAACGGCATGACCACCTCGGGTCCCGGCATCACCGGGGACTGGGAGAAGACGAACATGTTCCGCAGCTCGAACTGGCACCGGGCGGTGCCCAGCCGTCCCGGCGAGGTGCCGATCAGGGCGACCGGCTTGCCCTGGAGGACCGAGGCGCCCAGCGGGAGGGAGATCCAGTCGAAGGCGTTCTTCAGCACGCCCGGCACCCCGCCGTTGTACTCCGGGGTGGCGATCATCAGCGCGTCCGCGGCGGCGACCTCCGCGCGCATCCGGGAGACCGCCGGCGGCTCCTGGCCGAGCAGGTCCTCGTTGAAGAGCGGGAGCTGCCCCACCAGTTCGCTGATGGTGACGGTGACCCCCTCCGGTGCCAGGCGTGCCGCCGACTCCAGCAGCAGCCGGTTCCACGACCGCTTGCGCAGGCTCCCGACGATTCCGTAGACGGTGACGTCCGCCGTGCTCACAGTGCTCCTCCCAGGTAGGCGTCGATGACGGCCTCGTCACGGACGACGTTGGCCGGGGTGTCGAGGGCGATGCGGCGCCCGAAGTCGAGTACGCAGACCCGGTCCGAGATCCCCATCACCATCGACATGTCGTGTTCGACCAGGAGCATGGTGATGCCCAGGTCGGTGTTCACCTCGCTCAGGGTCGCCGCCATCCTGGCGGTCTCCTCGTGGTTCATCCCGGCCACCGGCTCGTCGAGCAGCAGCAGCCGGGGCTCCATGCACAGCGAGCGCGCGAGCTCGACCCGCTTCTGCACGCCGTGGGGCAGCGGGCCGACCTGGTGCCCCAGCAGGTCGCCCAGGCCGAGACGCTCGGCCACTTCGGTGACCTGCCGCAGCGCCGCGCGCTCCTCGCGGGCGCTGCGCCCCCAGCGGATCATGCTGGCCACCGGGCCGGAGCGAAGGTGCTGGTGCCTGGCTAGGAGCAGGCATTCCCGCACCGTCATGGCCGGGAAGACGTCGACGTTCTGGAACGTTCGGGCGATCCCGGCCTTCGCTATCCGGTGGGGGGCGCTGCCCAGGATCTCCCTGCCGTCGAACCTGATGCTCCCCGCCCCCGGGCGGTAGATGCCGGAGACGCAGTTGAACAGCGTGGACTTGCCGGCTCCGTTGGGCCCGATCACGGCGAAGAACTCGCCCTCGTCGATGCTGAAGGTGACCCCGTCCAGCGCGCGGACGCCCGCGAACGACAGGGTGAGGTCCTCGACCTCGATCAGTGCGGGGCTCACGAGTCGGCTCCTTCCGGGGTGCCGGACGGCGTGCCGGCACCGAGGTAGGCGGCCGCGATGTCGGTGTCCTGCTCCAGCGCCGCCGGGGTGCCCTCCGCGTAGACCCGCCCGCCCTCCAGGAGGTAGGCGTAGCCGGAGATCGACAGGGCCATGCGCGCGTTCTGCTCGACGAGCAGGATCGAGGTGCCCCGCTCGTTGATGGACACGATGATGTCCCGCACCTGCTCGACGATCCGGGGCGCGAGCCCGAGGCTCGGCTCGTCCATGAGCAGCAGCTTCGGCCGCGACATCAAGGCCCGCGCGATCGCCAGCATCTGCTGCTCGCCGCCGGACAGGTAGCCCGCCTTGCGGTCCAGCAGGTCGCGCAGGCGCGGCAGCAGCGCGAGCACCTCGTCGCGGGCCGCGGTGAGCGCGGCGCCGCGGTAGCGGCGCACGTGCCCCCCGCTGGCGAGGTTCTCGGCGACGCTGAGCCCGGGGAAGACCATCCTGCCCTCCAGGCACTGCGCGAGCCCGGCCCGGACGCGCTGCGACGCGCGGGACCCGGTCATGTCCTTGCCGAAGAGCTCCACCCGCCCGCCGGTGAGGCGTCCGCGGTGCAGCCCGAGCAGGCCCGACACCGCCCGCATCGTGGTGCTCTTACCCGCGCCGTTGGGGCCGAGCAGGCTGACTATCTGCCCCCGGGGGACCCGCAGGGTCAGCTCGGTCACGGCGTCCTCGGCGGCGCCGTAGCAGGCGCTGACGGCCGTGGCCAGCAGGGCCGGCGGATCATCGGACGCGTTCGAGGCGTCGCGGCTCATGACGTCTTCCGCCTTTCGCGTGGGCCGCCCAGCGGCCCGCGCAGTCGTCGCCAGCCCCGGAGCGCGAGCGCCCGGATCCCGTTGGGCTCGAAGAGCAGGATCAACACGATCACCAATCCGTAGAGGAATCCGGAGAGGAGCGGTCCCGTGATGCCGCCATCGGTGCTCGCGCTCTTGCGGACGAAGGGCAGGAAGGCCGAGGTCTGGTTCACGACCTCGGGCATCGCCCGCACGAACAGCGCCCCCAGCAGGGCCCCGGACACCGTGCCCATGCCGCCGATCACGATCATGGCGATGAAGTCGACCGAGAGCATCAGGTGCCACTGGCTGGGGGTGAAGTAGCCCATGTAGGACACCAGCAGCGCCCCGGAGATGCCGGCGAAGAAGGAGGAGATGACGAAGGCGATCGTCTTGGTCCAGGTCACCGGGACACCGACCACGGCGGCCGCGACGTCCTTGTCCCGCACCGCCATGAAGGCGCGGCCGAGTCGCGAATGCTTGAGGTTGTGGGTGAGGAGCATGACCACCAGCAGGATCGCCAGTGCGAAGTACCACCAGGCCTGGAAGGCGTCGAGGATCACCTGGTCCCCGGCCATGATGCCCAGGCTGAGGTCCTGGTCGCCGAAGAGGACCTGTGCCGCCGGACGGCCGTTCACGCCGCCGCTGAGACCCGTCCACGTCTCCCACGCGTAGAGGCCGATGAAGACGAGCGCGAGGGTGGCGACGGCCAGGTAGAGGCCGCGGATGCGGACGGCGACGGGTGCGACCACGGCGCCCGCGGCGGCGGCCACGAGGCCGGCCGCCGGCAGCCAGAGCCACCAGGGCAGGCCCTGGTCGGCGCCGAGCCAGGCCGAACTGTAGGCGCCGATGCCCATGAAGAAGGCGTGGCCCAGCGAGATCTGGCCGGCCAGCCCGGTGATCACCTGCATGCCGAGGGCGCCGACGCTGACGATCAGGGTGAGGATGCCGATGCCGAGCCACAGTTCGGAGCGGACCACCAGCGGCAGCACGAGCATGGCGGCGATCCACAGGCAGACGCCGGCGCGTCCGCGGTTGAGGAGGCCCTGCGGGCGCGGCCGGGGAGTCTCGGTGTCGCGGGGGCCCGCCGGGCTGGTGAGAACTGACACGGCTCAGACCCTTTCGATGCTGCGGCTGCCGAACAGGCCGTAGGGCCGGACCAGGAGGACCAGGAGCATGAGGACGTAGGGCAGCACGTCGTGCAGGCGTCCGCCGCCGAAGTCGCTGAGGTAGCCGGAGCCCAGGACCTGGGTGAGCCCCACGACCAGGCCGCCGACGACGGCCCCGACCAGTGAGTCCATGCCGCCGATGACGATCGCCGGGATCGCGATCAGTGCGAGGTCGCCGAGGTCGGGGGAGACCACGCGGGGGAACGAGGCGAGGAAGACCGCCGCGGTCACCGCGAGGAAGGCCGCCAGGGCCCAGGAGAGCGCGAACATCCGCCCCACGTCGATGCCCTGGGCCATGGCCGCCTCCTGACTGCTCGCGGTCGCGCGCAGCGCCAGCCCGTAGCGCGTCCGCTGGAAGAACAGGGCGACGGCGGCCAGGACGACGACCGAGACGACCACGGTGGCCAGGGCGCTGTTGGGCAGCACGACCGAGCCCACCGTGGTGGTGCCGGCGCCGATCGGTCCCACCGAGTCATGGCTGCCGACGCCCCACACCATGAGGATCGCGTTGTGCAGCATGGTCGAGATGCCGAGAGTGGCGAGGACCACGACGGTCACCGAACGTCCGATCAGGCCGCGGATCAGCATCCGCTCCACCACCAGCGCGAGGCCGACGGTGAGGGCCACGGCCCCGATGAAGGCGAGCACGTAGGGCATCCGGGGCAACAGGATCAGCACGGCGTAGGCACCGATGGCGACGAACTGGCCGTGCGCGAAGTTGAAGGTGTGGGAGCCCTTGAACATGATCACGAACCCGAGCGCGATCAGCCCGTAGACCAGCCCCAGGGCGACGCCCTGGAAACCGAGCTGGAGGAAGAGGGTCATCTGGAAATCCTCGGTCGGGGTGTGGGAAGGGAGCCGGGCGTGCGGGCCCGATCGGGCCCGCACGCCCCGGGTCGTCAGTTGCCCCTGGTCTCGCCCCAGGACTTCGCGGCCGCGGACTCGAAGAACTTGGCGACCGGCTCCTGGACGCCGTCCGCCCCGATCTTGTTGATGCGGGACTGGTAGCTCACGATCGAGTTGCCGTCACCGAGGTTGATCGGCGGAAGGATGTCGTCGAAGGGGACCTCGAGGTCGACCATCGCCTTCTTGACGCCCTCGCGGGTGAGGGCCTTGGCCTCGCACGCCTTGCGCAGCGCCGCCACGACGACGGTCCCGTTGATCCAGCCGCCGACCTCGAAGTTGTCCGGCTTCGCGTCGGGAGCGTAGGCCTCGCGGGCCTTGGTCAGCGCCCGGATGCCGGCGTTGTCGTCGTTGAGGGTGCCGTAGCCGCCGGAGACGTAGTAGTTGTCCAGCAGGCCCTTCAGCGGCTTCCCGAGGCTGGCGGACCAGGCACCCGAGCTGGACACGAAGGTCGGCTTGTAGCCGAACTGGGCCGACTGGCCGATGATGCCGGCGGTCTGGGCGGGGGTGACGCCCAGCATGACGATCTCGGCGCCGGCGCCCTTGAGGCTGTTGATCTGGGCCGTGAAGTCCTTGTCGGCGTTGGTGTAGGTCGGCTCGGCGACGACCTCCACGCCTTCGATGGCCTTCGCCGCGTGGTTGAGCGCGTCGAGGTAGACCTTGCCGGTCTCGTCCGCCGACGTCACGAACCCGACCTTGACGGTCTTGGTTGCCGAGGCGCCGGCCTCCTCGGCGGCCCAGACCAGGCCGTTGATGAGCTCGACCTCGAAGGGCGGCATGGCGACGTAGACGTTGGGGAGGTCGAGGGTCTGGGTGTTGATGGACGCCGAGAGCGTGGGCATGTTGTCCCGCTCGATGCTGGTCCGGACGGCGTTCAGCCCGGCGGTGCCCACGAACTGGGCCACCATCAGGTTGTCGGGCGCCGCGGCGCGGTACTGCTGGGTGGTGATCTGCGGGTCGTACTTGGTGTCGCGCTTGTCGACCACGACCTTGCGCCCGCAGACGCCGCCCTCCTCGCGGTTCACCTGGTCGATCTTGGCTTCGACACCGAGCGAGCCGGCGATGCCGCCCTGGGCGATGGGACCGGAGAAGTCGCTGATCACGGTCACGCTGATCTCGTCGTCGGTGACGCCGGGGCCCATCGTGACGCCGTCGGCGCCGGTCTCGGCCTTGCCGGAGCCCGAGCCGCCACATGCGGCCAGAGTCAACAGGGGCGCGACCGCCAGCGCGGTCAGTGACTTCTTGAGCATGGGGGTTTTTCTTTCTCGGTCGGTGGATCCGCGCAGGTGACACGGGCCACAAACATTAGACCAGACTATACAGAAATAGAAGAGACAGACTCTGTAAGTTGGAAAAGTCGGCGTGACCAGCGCGAAGTCCGCGGGAGGCCGGCCGGCTGTCGGGGATCAGGTACGGGGGGTCGCGGGCAGCCGGGAGAGCTCATGGCGCCAGGCGACGTCCAGGTTGATGCTTCCGCCGAGGTCGGGAAGCTCGGCCCGGTCGGCCTCGTCGATGGGACGGGGGCGTCCCCCGGCGGCGGCGACGAGCAGGCTGAGGTGCGCGATCTCGTCGATGGAGACGGCGCGGAGCACCGCCTCGGGGACCGAGTCGCCGGTGACCACCACCCCGTGTCCGCGCAGCAGCGCCGCTGCGTGGTCACCGAGGTGCTCGGCCACCTTGTCCCCCAGCGCGTCGCTGCACACCAGCACCGAGCGGGGGTACACCGGGACGCCGCCGGCCACCAGGGCGGACCCCGGGATGTCGTAGGCCCCCACGAGCGGCTCCAGGACCAGGCCGGCCAGGTCGGCGGCGACCGTGCGGCGCGGGTGCGCGTGCACGACGCACCGGACGTCGGGGCGCCGGCGCAGGATCTGGACGTGCAGGGGGAGTTCGTGGGGGACGGTCCAGCCGTCCAGCTCACCGGGAAGGCCGGGTTCACCGTCGAGGGTCACCACTCGCACGTCCCGCGCCGTGGTGTGGGCCAGGCCCGACTCGTGAGGGCCGCGGCACCGCACCAGGATCCGCTCCTCGTCGAGGCGGAGGCTGATGTGGCCGAGGAACCCCGGCGAGAGTTCACGGGCGGCCAGCACCCGGCACCCCAGCGCCAGCTGGTCCCGAAGCTCCTGAAGGTCGTTGTCGTGGACGTTCGCCGTCATCGGGCGGCCTCCTTGAGTGGCGCTGTCTTGAGTGGCGCTGTCTCCTGGCGGGTCGTTCTCCTCCGGGGTGCCACCGCGTCGAGGACCGCGGTCACCGAGGCGCCGCTCGCGATGGCCCGGCGAGCGGCCAGCGAGGCACGCGGCCACCCCAGCGACACCGCGCCGACCAGGCGTCCGTCGCCCCACAGGGCGAGCAGCCGGCCCTCGTCCTCCACGATCCGGGGCTCGACGCCCGGGTCCACAGCACCGAGTACCTGGATGGTCCGGCCGTGCTGGTCGCTCCACACCATGGGCACTTCACCGAGGGCCTGCGGGTGCGCGGGGTCGAGCAGGGTCGCCGCGACGCACCTGGCCTGCTCCTGGGCGGAGGTCCAGTGCTCGATCCGCCGGCCGGCGGCTCCGTCCGCGGTCGCCCAGCCGGCGATGTCGCCGGCGGCGAAGACGTGGTCGGCGCCCAGGGCGCGGCCGTACCGGTCGCAGGCGATGCCGTCCCCGAGGTGGAGGCCCGACCCGGCCAGCCATTCCACGTCGGTCTCCGCGCCGATCCCCACCAGTACGTGATCGGCGCGGAGCACCTCCCCGTCGTCGAGCCGGACCCTGATCCCGTCCGCGCGATGCTCCAGGGCCTGGACGCCGCGGCCCAACCGCAGGCGCACGCTCGCCCGGTCGTGCCAGGAGAGGATCCGGTCGCCCACGCATCGGCCGACGACCCGGGCCGGAGGGTTGGGCAGCGGATCCACCAGCGTGACCCGGCATCCCAGGGTGATCGCGGTGCCGGCGACCTCCGCCCCGATGAAGCCGGCGCCGATCACCACGAGGTCGCCGCCGCGGGCGAGGCCGGCATGCAGTGCGCGCGCGTCGGCCAGCGTTCGCAGCGTGTGGACGCCGGGCCCGGTCCAGGGCGACGGCCTCGCCCGCACCCCGGTGGCGATCACCAGCGTGCCGTAGCCGACGCTGCTCCCGTCGGCCAGTGCGAGGCGGCGGGCCGCGGTGTCCAGGCCGGTCGCCCCGACGCCGAGTCGCAGTTCCAGGCCGAGCCGTCCCGCCTCCGGGCGGGTGAGCAGCCGGACGGGCTCCGCCGGCGGTCCCTTGGACAGCGGCGGCTTGTCATAGGGCTCTTCCGCCTCCCGGTCGACCAGGCGGATGCGGCCGGTGAACCCGCCGGAACGCAAGGTCCGGGCCAGGGTGACCCCCGCCACCGACGCGCCGACGATCACCAGGTCGCCGGTCATGCTCCCTCAAGCCGGAGAGCGGCGGCGGGGCAGCTGCGGACCGCGCGGTCGACGCGCTCGCGGTCGGCCTCCGGAACCTCGGCGGCCAGCAGCACGACGAGGCCGTCGTCATCGATGTCGAAGTAGTCGTCAGCCGCGATCACGCAGCTCGCGTAGCCTTGGCAGGCTCCGGTGTTCACTGTCAGGGCGGGCACTCGGGTCTCCTGGTTTCTCGTGTCGTCGTCAGCCGTCGACGCTGGCGCCGCCGTCGCTGTGCAGGACGGTGCCCGTCATTCCCCGGGACATCGGTGACGCCAGGAACAGGTAGCTCCAGGCGTGGTCCTCGCCAGAGAGGGCCACCCGCAAGGGGACCCGGGCGGCGATGCTCGCGGCGCGATCGGGACCGTCCAGGTGCTGCCGGTCCAGCCCCAGGGACCGCGCGCCGGTCAGCCGGGTGCCGACGGTGCCCCCGGGCGCGACGCTGTTGACGCGGACCTCGGGGGCGAGGTCGTGGGCCAGTGCGATGCGCAGTCCGCGGATCGCGAACTTGGTGGAGATGTAGAGCGCGCCTCCCCGTCCCGGCCGGTAGGCGGAGGTCGACTCCGTCAGCACGATGCTCCCGTGATTGCGTCGCAGCTCGGGCAGGGCGGCGCGGACGCCGTGCATGGCCGCTCGGACGTTGACCGAGAACATCTCGTCGAAGGCGTCGTCGAAGGCGTCCTCGGCGACGGCGTCGAGTGGACGGTAGAAGTCGAAGATGCCGACGCAGTGGACCAGCACGTCCAGCCCGTCGTGGAGTTCCCGGCACCGGCCCACCGCGTCGCGGTTGACCGAGGCCTCGCAGGCGTCGCCGTGGACGACGTCGATGCCGGGGAGCGTCGCGCGCAAGTCCTCGCACTTGGCCTCATCACGCTCCACGGCCACCACCGCCGCTCCCTCGGCGAGGAACCGCTCCGCCACCGCACGGCCGATGCCCGATCCGGCGCCGACCACCAGCGCTCGTCGGCCATCGAGCACGGGGGCGCTCATGAGGCCGCCTCGCCCGTGTCGTCCTGCCCCGTGTCGTCCTGCCCCGTGTCGTCCTGGCCCGTGTCGTCCGGCTCGGGGAACAGGGAGGAGAACGGGTGGCCGACCATCGCGGAGAACGTCGCCGGCCCCTGCCAGGTGAGGGCCTCCAGCTCCAGCGGGTCCAGGGTGACCCACTGCCCGGATCTGGTCGCCTCGACCAGGAGGCGCACGCCGTTGCGGGTCTGGACGAGGCTCACCCGGGCCTCGGCGAACTCGTTGCCGAGGGTCAGCGGCTCGCCGACCCGCCCCGCTCGCAGGGCCGCCAGTTCCGCCGCGGCCTTCCGGGCACGGGCCTGGTCCTCGAGCTCGCCCTCCCAGCGCGGGCTCACAGGAAGACCGCCAGGTTCTGGGTGCGGAGCACCGACTCGTCGACCGTGATGTGGCGGCGGGCGAGCCGCCAGGCGCCGTCGACGCTCCGCAGCACGTCGCTGCGCCCGGCCGAGAGCAGGGACGGCTCGTTGACGTCGCCACGGCTGCGGAAGAGCAGTACCGCCGATTCCACGAGGATCTCACCGGGCACGTCGGTCGCGAAGGTGCGCACGTTGGACAGGTGGTGGCGCAGCCGTGAGGGCGGGTCCTCGGTCCAGGCGTGCTCGGTGCGCAGCCGGGCGACCCGGCGCTCCAGGGAGTAGAGGTCCTCGTCGAAGTGCGCCATCCGCCGGGCGGTGTCGTAGCCGGCGCCCTGGGAGGTCGTGACCCGGATCGGCATGAAGTAGTGGACGTCCTCGGTCATCCGGGCGAGCCATCGCTCAAGGTCCTGCCGGTCCAGCAGGTAGGCCTCATCGACCAGCCACTGGTGGGCGGCCAGGTGCACGGGATCGGAGAACGGGAGCGGGTCGCCCACCGGGACGGCCGGGGTGGCCCGGGCGCCGAGGGGGCTGTCGGCGGAGGTGATGGGGATGCGCGCGGTCACTTGGCACCGTCCCGTCCTCCGGTGCCGACACTGACGTCGGCCGCCTTGAGGGGCCCCGCCTCGATGAAGTCGGCCCAGCGGTTCATCAGGTGGCGCTGGTTGTACTCGCCGTACCCGACCCGGGACTCGCCCGGGCCCGCCCACTCATCGCCGCCCAGGGGCGGGGCGAGGGTCGAACCGTCGGGCAGCAGGCCCATGCGGCCGTTGAGGAGAAGCCGCTGCGCCATGGTGCCGGCGGCGGTGGCGGTCAGTGAGACCCAGTTCTCCACGTCGTCCTGCTCGAACATCCCGCTGCTGCCGAAGCACATCAAGTAGGCCTTGTAGGACAGTGCCTTGAAGTCCTCCGGGGCCTCCTTGTCGACCAGGAACCAGGAGAGCACCTCGGTCTCGTCCGCACTGATCGGCTGCCACTGGCGCAGCGACACGAAGGGGAGGACGTCGTCGGAGTCGGCCACCCTTGGCCAGTTGTGCACGAGGCTGAGGTTCGGCACGATCGACGCCGCCGAGACCATGAAACCGTCGCGCCCGATCAGGTCGAGTTGCTCGGCCGACCACACCCGCTTCATCCGGTCGATCATCTCGTCGGGGTAGCCGACGTAGCGCAGGCGCTCCTCCAGCGTCCCCGGGGGCAGTTTGTAGGTGGTGCCTCCGCCGCCGGTGGCCCAGTAGGTCGTCCCGTCCTTGCGCTTCTCGGCCTTCGGCTCGCGGAAGAGCCCGATCTCCACGACGCTCGCGTGGGTCTGCGGGGTGTGGTACATGTCCCCGGCGAAGTTCTCCGCGCCGATCTTCCAGTTGGCCTTGATCCGCCACCGCTGGGGTCCGCGCACCTCGACCCCGCTCGGGCTCTGCCGGGTGTAGTAGTCCAGGTAGAACGCGAAGTCGCCGAGGTACTCGCGCAGCGGCGGCGCCGCGGGGTCCAGGGAGACGAAGATCAGGCCGTTGACGGTGTCCATCGCCGGTGCGGGGAGGAGCCGCTGCCCCCGCTTGCTGAAGCCGGCCTCGCCGCCGTACGCCTCCCGGTGGAAGGGCAGGCCCACGATCCGGCCGTCATTGCGGTAGGACCACCCGTGGTAGGGGCAGCGGAAGTGCGAGGCGTTGCCCTGCTCGGCCCGGCACACCTGCATCCCCCGGTGCAGGCACATGTTGAACATGGCGTGCACCGTTCCGTCGGCGGCGCGGCTGACGATGAAGGAGTTCTCCATGACGCGGCGGACCACGTAGTCACCGGCCTGGGGGATCTCCGACTCGTGCGCCAGGAAGACCCAGGAGCGCGCGAAGACCGTCTCGCGCTCGGCGGCGAAGATCTCGGAGTCGTTGTAGATGTGCGCGGGCAGCATGCCGTCGCGCACATGGCCGACGACGTCGGACGGGTCAAACACGGGGACCTCTTTCTGTAGGCCAGAAAAGAATTCTGGTCTTAGGTCCTTCCCTTGTCAAGGAGCGCGTTTCTGATATCAAGAGAACTCGCTGCCGGAGGGCAGTGGATCCCTGCTCCCGACCCGGCGCGCGTCGGGGAGAAAGGTGGCACCTTGTCTGAGTTCGTGACCGGTCATCCGTCGACGCATGGGGACAGCTACCAGCTGAACACCACGAACCTGTTCCGCCAGGCGGTGGTGACCCACCCCGAGCAGGAGATCGTCTTCCGGGATGCGGCCGGTGCGTGGCACACGACGTCGTACGCGGCGACATGGCATCGGGTGGCACGGACGACGCACGCGCTGGTCGGCATCGGCGTGGGCCCGGGCGACGTGGTCGGAGTTCTGGACTGGAACCACCTGCGGCACTTCGAGCTGTACTGGGCGATCCCCGGAGTCGGCGCCGTGATGTTGCAGATGAACCTGCGGCTGGCCGTCGACGACCTCGCGTACGTGGTCGAGCACGCGGGCGCCACGGTGGTCTGCGTCGACGAGTCACTGCTGGGCCAGGCCGAGGAACTGGCGGCACGATGCCCGCAGGTGCGGCACTGGGTGGTGATGAGCGACCGGCCGCTGGCGGAGATCGAGACCTCGCTGCCGGACCCCTTGGACCACGAGGCGTTGCTGGCCCGGCAGGACGCGGAGTTCGACTGGCCGGTGATCGACGAGACCTCGGCCTACAGCGCGTGCTACACCACCGGCACCACGGGACGTCCCAAAGGGGTGTTCTACTCCCACCGGGGGATCGTGCTGCACACGATGATGTGGGCGGCCGACCAGGCGGTGGGCGATCACGACAACGTGCTGCTGACGACGCCGATGTTCCACGCCCAGTGCTGGGGCCTGCCGCAGGTGGCGGTGTACGCGCGGGCTCGGGTCGTCCTGCCGGGGCGCTATACCGCCGAGGAGATCGGGGTGCTCGCCCGCGCGATGGTGGACTACGAGATCACGGTGACGAACGGGGCACCGGCGATCTTCGCGCCGATGCTGGAGTACCTGCGCTCCCTGCCCGAGCCGCCGGACCTGTCCCGGGCACGGATGATCTCAGGTTCCACCGAGCCGCCGCTGAGCCTGATCAAGGGCTACCACGAGCTGACCGGCGCCTCGATCATCCACGGCTACGGCGCCACCGAGACCGCGCCGCTGGTCACCTCGAACCGGCCCAAGCCCTCCCTGGAGGGGCGGCTGGGGGAGGAGGAGTTCTGGGACCTCAAGCGCTCCCAGGGGCTGCCCGTGGCCGGGGTGGACATCCGGCTGCTGGGCGCCGGCGGCTCGTTCCTGCCCCACGACGGGACGTCGGTGGGGGAGATCTGCATCCGGGGCCCGTGGATCACCGAGAGCTACTGGAAGTCGGGCGGCGCCGACGCGTTCCACCGCGGCTACTGGCGCAGCGGCGACATGGGGGTGATCACCACCGACGGATACCTGAAGATCACTGACCGGCTCAAGGACGTGATCAAGTCCGGTGGGGAGTGGATCTCCTCCATCGACCTGGAGAACGCCCTGGCGGGCCACCCCGCGGTCCGCCGGGCCGCGGTGGTGGGGGCTCCGCACCCCCGGTGGCAGGAGCGCCCCGTGGCCCTGGTCGTGCCCGAACCCGGCCACGACATCGACTTCGACCAGCTCAGGACCCACCTGGCCGCCACGTTCGCCAAGTGGCAGCTGCCCGACGAGATCCTCGTCGTCGACGATCTGCCCATGACCAGCGTCGGCAAGCTCGACAAGAAGACCCTGCGCGAGGAGTACGCCGACTTCTACAGCGGGCGCTGACACGCGGTCGCCGCTCGCCGGAGGGCTCAGAGTTCTCCTTTGGTCTCCAGGCGGAGGAAGGCTTTCGCTATCGGCTGGGCGGTCAGTTGCACCTGCCAGCTGCGGGCGCCGAGGTCGCGGAGCGTGGCTCCTATGGCGGACGGCGACGACTCGTCCGGCGGGGTCCAGGCCAGGCGGCGGACGGAGTCGGGCTGGACGAGGTTCTCCGACGGCATCGAGTGCTCGTCGGCGAGCGCGGCGACGACGGCGCGGGCGGCGGTGAGGCGCTTGGCGGCCTCGGGGTCGCGGTCGGCCCAGCGGTGCGCGGGCGGCGGGCCGTCGCCGGGCAGGTTGGACTCCGGGAGCGCCCGGTCGGCCAGGTCGCGGGCGCGGGCGACGGCGCGCAGCCACGCCGACTGGTGCCGGCGGGCGCCGCGACCCCGCATCGTGGGCAGGGCCTGCAGCTCGGTGGGCGTCTTCGGGGACTTCTGCGCCAGCTCGATGATCGCGGCGTCCTGCAGGACACGGCCGGGCGACAGGTCCCGCTCGCGGGCGATCTTGTCGCGGGCCGTCCACACCTCGCGGACGGTCGCGAGCGCGCGCCGGTTCCGCACCCGGTGGATGCCGGACGTGCGGCGCCACGGGTCGGGGCGCGGCGGCTTCGGCGGCGTCGCCAGGATCGCGGCGAACTCCTCCAGCGCCCACTCCAGCTTGCCCGCGGTCTCCAGCTCCTCCTGCAGGGAGTCGCGCAGCTCGACGAGGAGCTCGACGTCCAGCGCGGCGTAGCGGAGCCAGTCGTCGGGGAGGGGACGGGTCGACCAGTCGGCCGCCGAGTAGCCCTTCTCCAGCAGGAAGCCCAGCACGTTCTCGACCATGGAGCCGAGCCCGACCCGCGGGTAGCCGAGCAGCCGCCCCGCCAGCTCGGTGTCGAACAGCCGGCGCGGGACGAGCCCGACCTCGGCCAGGCACGGCAGGTCCTGGTTGGCGGCGTGCAGCACCATCTCGGTGCCGGCGAGCGCGGCGTCCAGCGCGGACAGGTCGGGGCAGGCGGTCGGGTCGATCAGCGCCGTGCCGGCGCCCTCGCGGCGCAGCTGTATGAGGTAGGCGCGCTGCCCGTACCGGTAGCCGGAGGCGCGCTCGGCGTCGACCGCGACCGGGCCGGTGCCGGCGGCGAACGCCGCGACGACGCGGTCCAGCGCGGCGGCCGAGGCGATCACGGACGGGACGCCCTCGCGCGGTTCCAGCAGGGGAACGGCCGGGGGGCCGGTATCGGCCTCCGCGCTTTCCGGGCCCGTCCCCAGCTGTTCGGGAACGGTCCCAGGACGTTCGACGGCCGTCTCCTCCGCACCGGTCTCCCCTTGGGGGCCGGTGGCGCGCGTTTCGGACACTCCCACTGTTTCCGTGTTCTCCCCCGCCGCCTCGGTCTCGGACGCTGTGCTCACGTCACCTACCGTACGTCTTTCAACCGCTTCCACCGCCCGGCCGGTCCGGCAGCGCGGCGACGCCGGACGGCGGCAGCCCCGCCGTGGTGCACATCAGCTCGCACCAGGCCGCGACGTGGCCGGCGAGGTCGTCCCCGGCCGGCGACCAGGAGGCGCGCAGCTCCAGCTCGGTGGTGGACGGCTCGCCGCGCTTGTCGCCGAAGCTCTCCGACACCGCGCGGGTGATCGTCCCGGACTCGCCCGCGTACCCGGCGGGTTCCAGGGCCTCCAGCAGCCAGTCCCAGGCGACGGAGCCGATCAGCTCGTCGGCGGCGATGTCGGGTTCCAGGTCGGCGCGGATGTAGGCGACGACGCGGAACCCGTTCGTCCAGCCGGATCTGCCCTCCGGGTCGTACAGGACGATGAGCCGCCCGGTGGCGACCTCGGTGTCGTCGTCGCGGTAGACGCTGCCGGACATGGCGGCCGCGTAGGGCGCGAGGCGCTGCGGGGCGGGCATGTCCTCCAGGTCGAGTTCCGGCCGCAGGGCGGGCCCGTCGAGGAACGAGCGCAGCGTGTCGACGGCCCGCTGGAAGGCAGGTGGGTTCATGGGTGGACCGGCCTGGTCGCGAGTGAGTGGCTGGGCGCCGGGGATCGGCTCGGGTCGGTGCTGCCGGGACGGGGCGCCGCCGCGCGCGGCGACGGGGGGATGCGGAGGGGAAACAGGCACGGCACAGGTGGTTTCGTTTCGGGGGCCGGGCCGGTCAGGCCACGGCTCGCACGGTGGCGGCGCGGCGCGGCGCCTGAACGGGCTGCGGGCCGGTCTCGCGGGCCGCGGCGGTCACCGGCGGCAGGCCCACCAGGACCGCCATGCCGCACTCGACGCAGGCCCGCTCGGGACACTCCGCTCCGTGCCCGTCGGAACACGGCGGCTGCTCGAACTCACGTTCATCACCGCAGGTGGAGCAGTACAAGGGGGAACCTCCCTCGGCTATGACACGAGTCACGTTCGCACGCGCCGGTGACAGAATGCGGGACTTCGCTCGGCGTGTCCGGAAGTTCGTTTCGGCTCGGCGGCCGACCCGGTGCTATCCCACCGGCGGTTCGTGGGACCATCACAACGTGACCGCTGACGCTGCCCGTTCGGACGACCACTCTCCGAACACGCCTGACAACGGCGCCCTCGCCGAGAGCCCCTTCCTGCTGGCCTGCCGCCGGCGGCCGGTGCCGCACACGCCCGTGTGGTTCATGCGCCAGGCCGGCCGTTCGCTGCCGGAGTACCTGCGCGTCCGCGAGGGCGTCGCGATGCTGGAGTCGTGCACCCGCCCCGACATGATCGTGGAGATCACGATGCAGCCGGTGCGCCGGTACGCGGTGGACGCGGCGATCTTCTTCAGCGACATCATGGTGCCGCTGAAGGCGATCGGCATCGATCTCGACATCAAGCCGGGCGTCGGGCCGGTCATCGCCGACCCGATCCGGTCGGCCGATGATCTCGACACGCTGCGGCCGCTCGTCCCCGACGACGTCCCGTACGTGACCGAGGCCGTCCAGGGGCTGGTCGGCGAGCTGGGGGCGACGCCGCTGATCGGCTTCGCGGGCGGCCCGTTCACCCTCGCCTCGTACCTGATCGAGGGCGGCCCGTCCAAGAACCACGAGCGCACCAAGGCCATGATGTACGGCGAGCCGGAGCTGTGGGCGAGCCTGATGAACCGGCTCTCCGACCTCACGATCGCGTTCCTGAAGTTGCAGGTCGCGGCGGGGGCGAGCGCCGTGCAGGTCTTCGACTCGTGGGTCGGCGCGGTCGCCGCGCAGGACTACCGCGAGTCGGTGCTGCCGCACACCCGCCGCATCTTCGCCGAGGTCGAGCCGCTGGGCGTGCCGCGGATCCACTTCGGCGTCGGGACGGGCGAGCTGCTCGGCCCGATGGGCGAGGCCGGGGCGGACGTCGTCGGCGTCGACTGGCGGGTCCCGCTGGACGAGGCCGTCAGCCGCGTCGAGCCGGGCAAGGCCCTGCAGGGCAACCTCGACCCGGCGATCCTGTTCGCGCCGTGGGAGACCGTGGAGCGCCGTGCCCGCGACGTGCTCGCCCGGGGCCGCACCGCCGAGGGCCACATCTTCAACCTGGGCCACGGCGTCCTGCCGTCCACGAATCCGGACGTGCTGGCCCGCCTCGCGGACCTCGTCCACGAGGCGAGCAGCGAGCAGAACGACTAGGCGGGCGGCTGCTGGGAGGATCCGGCGGCGGCCTTCTCCGGCTCCGGCGTCGGCTCCGGCTTGCGGCCGCCGCCGAACCGGTCGCGCAGGCGTCGGCGGAAGGCGAGCAGCGGCCAGCCGATCGCGGCGGCGAGGACGAGGAACGGCAGCAGCCAGCCCAGCACGGTGGCGACGCCGCCGATGAACGCGGTGAACGCGTTCCAGCCGTCCTGGAGCCCGCCGATGAACCCGCCGCGGTCGTCGTCCTCCTTGGGCGCCGCCGTCTTGGTCACCAGCGTCACGGTCACGGTCGCGTACTGGGTGCGGTGCTGCAGCGACTTCTGCCGCGCCTGCAGCGCCTCAAGGTCGGACTCGCGCTGGGCGATCTCCTGCTCGACGCTGATGACCTCGCCGACGGAGTTCGCGCGGTCGAGCAGCTTGCGGAACGACTCCAGCGTGGCCTTCGCCGACCGGACGCGGGCGTCGACGTCGGCGACCTCGCCGGTGACGTCCTCGGCCTCCTGGGAGAGCGAGATCTTGGTGCCGAGCTGGGTGCTGAGCCCGTTCAGCACGTCGGTGTAGCGGTCGGACGGGACCTTCAGCGCGATCTCCGACCGGGCCGGGTCGCTGGAGCTCGACTCGCGCTCGACGTAGCCGCCGGCCGAGGTCACCAGCTGCTTGGCCTTGGTGGCGGCGGCCTCCACGTCCCCGGCCCGGACCCGGAGGCGCGCCGTGTGGACGACCTCGCGCCCGGTCGGCAGCGGCGCCTGCGCCCCCTTCTCGGTCTTCCCGCCGGCGTTGTTCCGTGCCGGGCCCGCCTCGTTCCGGGTCGCCGCCGGGGCGGGCGCGCCGCCCCGGTCCACGGCCTCCGACGAGCTGGACGAGTGGTCACCGCCGCCGCACGCGGCCAGGACCCCGGCCAGCAGCAGGACGACCAGCGCACATGTGACGTTCCTGACGATCCGCATGCGGCTTGGACGAGGTGATGCAGGTCACCGTTCCGTGGGACGAATCACGAAAGGGCCACGAAGCCGGGTTCCTCAGCCGTCGGTGAGCACGACCGGGCCGCCGATGTTCACGGACCCGAGCGTCCACAGGGCGCCGGTGCCGGGGACGACGGCCAGCGCGCTCGCGTAGACGTTGCTCCGGTTCGGCACGGCGGTGGTCGGCACCTTCTCCCACGTCCCGCCGCTGTAGCGGAGCAGGCCGGGCTTGGCGGGCTCGTCGATCAGGTGCCCGAGGGCCCACAGCGTCCCGTCCGCGCCCTGGACGATCTTGGTGAGCTCGTTGAAGCCGGCAGGGAGGGCGACGTTCGTCCAGGCGGTGCCGTCCCAGTGCGTCATGACGGGGGTGTCCGGGGTCGTCGACCAGCTGTAGCCGATGGCCCAGGCGTCGGTGGGGGAGAGGGCGAGGACGTCCGTGATGGTGGGGGCCGGCGCGGCCGGCTGCTCCATCGGGACGCTGTGCCAGGACTGCCCGTCCCAGTGCCGGGCCAGGAGGTCCGTCTCCAGCATGGAGGCCGCTCCGATCACCCAGATATCGTCGTCCGCCCGGATGTAGGAGCGGTGCTCGTAGACGTCGGGTTTTGTGGCGATGTGGGTCCAGGTGTCGCCCGTCCGCCGGTAGAAGTCGTCGGCGGTGGTGAGCCAGACCCCTGACGCGGCGGCCCGCAGACTGGCACCCTCCCACGAGCTCTCCGGCAGCTCCACCTGGGTGAAGCTCGAACCGGTGAAGTGCGCCACGTAGGGGGTTCGCAGGCCCGAATCGTGCGTCTTCTCCCCGTTGATCCACACGTCCTCGGGGCCGACCGCGTCCACGTCGGTGATGGTGGCGTGGCGGGAGGCGTTCTGGAGGTCGTACTCCACCCAGGCATTGTCCTTCCAGCGGCGCACGACCGGATTGCCCGGGATGGTGATGCCGGTGGTCGGGCCGGTGATGATGAACTGCGCGCCCTGGGTCCCGGTGATCCAGACGCTGTCGGGGGAGGCGGCGTCGACGTCGTAGAGGTAGTTGTTCGGCCAGAAGAACGGCAGCGGCACCGGCCTGAAGTCGCCGCGCGTCGCGGCGGAGGCCGGGGACGCGAGCCCGGCGGCCAGCAGGAGCGCCGCGGCGGCGGCGAGTGGAGCCTTCCAGGAGGTCATGTCCGCCAGTATCCACTGGCATGGTGCTCGGGCTCTTGTCACATCCGCGACAAAAACGGCGCCGGGACGCGTCCGGTGCCGGCCGGTGTGATGCTCGCCGCTCCGGCCGCCCCGGTGCGCGATCCGGCGGGACGTCTGGAAGGCTGGAGGGCATGACCACCTCCCATGCCGTTGTCGTCGGGGGCGGCATCGCGGGCCTCGCCGCCGCCCGCGTGCTCGCCCGGGACGGCGTGCGGGTGACGGTGCTCGAAGGCTCCCCGCGGATCGGCGGCAAGCTGCGGGTCAGCGAGATCGCCGGCGTCCCGGTGGACGAGGGCGCCGAGTCGATGCTCGCCCGCCGGCCCGAGGGCATGGACCTCGTCCGCGACCTCGGCCGCTCCGCCGACCTGGTGAACCCCGGCACCACCTCCTCGGGGATCTTCAGCCGGGGCGCGCTCCGCACCATCCCGTCCGGGCAGGTCATGGGCGTCCCGTCCGACCTGAAAGCCCTGGCCGCGTCGCAGGTGCTGTCACCGGCCGGCCTCGCGCGCGTCCCGCTCGACCTCGTCCTGCCGGAGACGCCGCGCGGCGGGGACGTGTCCGTCGCCGACTTCATCGGCGCCCGCGTCGGCCGCGAGGTCGTCGACCGGCTCGTCGAGCCGCTGCTCGGCGGCGTGTACGCGGGCCGGGTCGAGCTGCTGTCGTTCGACTCGACGCTGCCCGCCGTCGCCGCCGCCGCGCGCGGCCACCGCTCGCTGATCAACGCCGTGCAGGGCATCCGGGCCGCCGCGCCCAAGGACCCCGGCCCCGTGTTCGCCACGCTCCCGGACGGGCTCGGCACCCTCCCGCACCTGGTCGCCGACGACGTCACCGCCGCCGGCGGGACGGTCCGGACCGGTGCGATGGTCCGCGAGCTGCACCGCACGCCGGACGGCTGGCGGCTCACCATCGGCCCGACCCGCGACCCCGAGTACCTGGACGCCGACGCCGTGCTGATCGCGGTGCCGGCCGCCCCCGCCTCCCGCCTGCTCAAGGAGGACGTGCCCGCCGCCGCCCGGGAGCTGGCCGGCATCGAGTACGCCAGCATGGCGATCATCACGCTCGCCTACCGCGCCACCGCGTTCCCGCGCCTGCCGGCGGGCAGCGGCTACCTCGTCCCCGGCGTGGAGAGCGACCCCGACGGCGGCGGACGGGGCGTCAAGGCCGTCACGTTCAGCTCGGTAAAATGGCCTCACCTGCGTGACCGCGACCCCGGCGTCATCGCGGTGCGCTGCTCCATCGGCCGGTTCAGGGAGGAGCACACGCTCCAGAAGACCGACGACGAGCTGGTCGCCACCGCCATGGCCGAGCTCGCCGCGACCTGCGGCGTCACCGAGCTGCCCGCCGAGAGCCGGGTGACCCGGTGGGGCGGCGGCCTCCCGCAGTACAACGTGGGCCACGCCGACCGCGTGGCCAAGGTCCGGGCCGCGGTCGCCGGGACACCGGGCCTCGCCGTCGCCGGCGCCGCCTACGACGGCCTCGGCATCCCCGCGTGCATCGCCTCGGCGCGCGCGGCGGCGACCCGGGTGCTGGACCATCTGCGCAGTCGAGAAGGAGCTGAACATGACCGAGCCGGCGGGCAAGCCGAAGGCACGCGAACTCAATAACGTCATCCGCTACACGATGTGGTCGGTCTTCCGCGTCGCGAAGCCCGGCACGCTCGGCGAGCAGGACGCCGCCGAGGTGCAGGACCTCCTCGACCAGGCCGCGCAGAAGGACGTCACCACCCGCGGCTCCTACGACGTCGCCGGCCTGCGCGCGGACGCCGACTTCATGTTCTGGTGGCACGCGCCCACGTCCGACGACCTGCAGGAGGTCTACACCCGGTTCCGCCGGACGGCGATGGGCCGCGCCAGCGAGCCGGTGTGGTCGCAGATGGCGCTGCACCGCCCGGCCGAGTTCAACAAGAGCCACATCCCCGCGTTCCTCGCCGACGAGCACCCGCGCAACTACGTGTGCGTGTACCCGTTCGTCCGGTCCTACGAGTGGTACCTGCTGCCGGACGAGGAGCGCCGCGCGATGCTCGCCGAGCACGGCAAGATGGCGCGCGACTACCCCGACGTCCGGGCCAACACCGTGTCGTCGTTCGCGCTCGGCGACTACGAGTGGATGCTGGCGTTCGAGGCCGACGAGCTGCACCGCATCGTCGACCTGATGCGCCACCTGCGCGGCGCGAAGGCGCGGCTGCACACCCGCCTTGAGGTGCCGTTCTACACCGGCCGCCGCAAGCCGGTCGCCGAACTCGTCGCGAATCTGGCCTGATCCGGCCAGGGGCGGGGCGGATCGGCAGTAGGGTGCCGTCCGTGACCAAGTCTGCCGAGTCCGCCGACCGGCCGTCCCGGGGACGGCACGCGCGACCGCCGTCCGAGCTCGCGATCCGCTGGAACCGCCTGGTCACGGCGGTACGGGCGTCCCGCCGGCGCCGGCTGACCGCGGCCGGCGCCGCGGTCGCGGGGCTGGCGGCGATCGTCACGGTCACCGCGCTGACGCTGACCGGCGGCTCGGGGCAGGCGCCGCACGCCGTCGCCGCCCACACGGCCACCTCCCCGTCCCCGCACGAGAAGCTGGAATCCGTCACCGGCGACCCCGACGAGATCCCCGACGCCGTGCCGTACTTCAAGACCAAGGACCCGGACGGCAAGGTCGTCGAGCACGTCACCGACGTCCGCCGCAGCGGCCAGTTCGTGCGCGTCTACACCGACCTGGGCGAGGACGACGAGAACTCCAAGCCCGCCGTCGACCTCTGCAAATGGACGACCCAGTTCCTGGAGGACGGCGGCGACGACGAGCCCCGCGTCTTCGTCCACGGCAAGAGCGACGACAACGGCAGCGTCGTCCTCGCCAACAAGCAGAGCGACAAGGACGACTGCGAAGTCGGCGAGACCCGCTAGTACCCGGACCCGCCGCTGCTGTCGTCATAGCCCGTGTCCGACAGGTTGCTGCGCTCCAAGGCTGAGACGTCTTGCTCAGCGCGGCCGGACCGGCGGAGCCTCCACTCTCCCCCTCCTCCCGGAGCCCGCGCCGAGCCGCCCGGCCCTTGCGCGGCGCGGGGCGGTTGCGCTACTCGGCGGGTTCGAGGGTGAGGGAGATCGAGTTGATGCAGTAGCGGTCGTCGGTCGGGGTGTCGTAGCCCTCACCGTGGAACACGTGGCCCAGGTGCGAGTCGCACACCGCGCAGCGGACCTCCGTCCGGACCATGCCGAGCGAGTTGTCCTCGATCAGCGTGACCTTCTCGGACTCGGACGGCTCGTAGAACGACGGCCAGCCGCAGTGGCTCTCGAACTTGGTGTCCGACCGGAACAGCTCCGTCCCGCAGGCGCGGCACCGGTACACGCCGACGGTCTTGGTGTCGGTGTACTCGCCGGTGAAGGGCTTCTCGGTGCCGGCCTCGCGCAGCACCTGGAACTCCTCGGGGCTCAGCTGCGCCCGCCACTCGTCCTCGCTCTTGCGGATCTTCTCCATGCCTCCGAAAATACCCGGCGCGGACGTCCCCGAGGACTGTCGTGCACGTGGGTTAACGTGCAGTACATGGCCTCGCCCTTCATCGAGATCCCGGTCGGGGATCGGCTCGTCAAGGTGACCAATCCCGACAAGGTCTACTTTCCGGAGCACGGCTACACCAAGCGGCAGCTGGTGGAGTACTACCTGGCCGTCGGGGACGGCATCCTGCGCGCGACCCGCAACCGCCCGACGACGCTGGAGCGCTGGCCCGCCGGTGTCTTCGAGGGCGCCAAGATGGCCACCCGCGAAGACTACGCGCGCGGCCAGGCGGGCATGGGCGCCGGCAAGTCCGACGCGTTCTACCAGAAGCGCATCCCGAAGGGCGCGCCCGACTGGGTGCAGACCGCCCGGATCGCCTTCCCCAGCGGCCGCTTCGCCGACGAGGTCTGCCCGACCGAACCCGCCGTGATCGCCTGGGCCGCGAACCTCGGCACGCTCACGTTCCACCCGTGGCCCGTCCGCAAGGGCGACGTCGACCACCCGGACGAGCTGCGCATCGACTTCGATCCGCAGCCCGGCACCGACTTCTCCGACGCCGTCCGGGTGGCGCTCGGCCCGGCCCGCGAACTGCTTTCCGAGCTGGGCTACACCGGCTACGTCAAGACGTCCGGGAAGGCCGGCGTGCACATCTACGTCCGCATCGAGCCCCGCTGGACGTTCACCGAGGTCCGCCGCGCCGCCCTGGCCTTCGCCCGCGAGGTAGAACGCCGCAACCCGGCCGAGGTCACGACCCGATGGTGGAAGGAGGAGAGGGGCGAGCAGATCTTCATCGACTTCAACCAGAACGCCCGCGACCGCACCATCGCCTCGGCCTACAGCGTCCGCCCGGCCCCGCACGCCCCGGTCTCCGCGCCCGTGACCTGGGACGAGCTGCCCGACGTCGACCCGCACGACTTCACCATCGCCACGATGCCTGCCCGCTTCGCCGAACTGGGCGACCTCCACGCGTCCATCGACGACGAGTCCTTCTCCCTGGAGCCGCTCCTCGACATGGCCGACCGCGACGAGAAGGACCACGGCCTCGGCGACATGCCCTACCCGCCGAACTACCCGAAGATGCCGGGCGAGCCCAAACGCGTCCAGCCCAGCAAGGACACCGACAACCACTGACAGAGAAGCGCCCCCCGACGGGGCTGACCACCCGGCCCGGGAATTTCCGGTGGCATGCCGCGATTACGAGGACGTCAGGTGATCGACTCGAAGGCGGCGCCATGTCCTCGCTGAACGTCCGGTACCTCGGCGGCCCGACCGCGATCCTGGAGATCGGAGGCGCGCGGCTCGTCCTCGACCCGACGTTCGACGCGCCCGGCGACTACCCGATCGGCTCCCGCAAGCTCACCAAGACCGCCGGCGCCGTCCTCGGCCCGGACGAGACCGGCCCGGTCGACGCGGTACTGCTCTCCCATGACCAGCACCCCGACAACCTGGACAAAGGTGGTCATGGTTGCCGGCCGCCCCACCGCGAGGTGGGTGGGGCGGATGCGTGTGAGATCAAGCGCGGGTGAATCCGGCCGCTTGGACCTGAGGTACCGGGGTGGTCGGCTTGTAGATCGGCCAGTCCGGGGTGCCGCACCCGGCGGCGTGCAGTGCGGCGCGGACGTTGGCGGAAAAGAGGCGTACCGCGTCCGCCTCGGTGTCGGCCGTGATGCCCATGTGGATGCTGGCCCACCGGTCGGTGATCTTCACTGTGATGTCCGGGTCGATGATGCCGTCGTCGACCTCGGCAAGGTCGTAGAGCGCATCGGTGACCGCGTCCGTGAAGGTGTCGAACTCATCGTCCGTGTCGCGGGTCGGGTCCACGCAGACGAAGGTGAGATCAGCATGGAGGTAGAAGGTCATCCGGCTCACCCCTTCCAGCACGTGGCCCGGCGCAGCTCGCCGAGCAGGTTCTTGACGTAGTTCGGATTCGAGGGAGTCGGGCTCATGGACTTCTTGTGCTTCTCCTCGCAGGGGCACCGCAGCTTCCAGTACCGCTTGCCTCGGATCACTGTCCAGCCTTGCTGCTCAGCCTCCTTGCGGATCTCCCTCAGCTCCTTGCCGAGGTTCGGCGACATTCCCACTCCGTTCGTGAGTCTAAGCGAGACTCACATCCTGGCGTAGAGCGGGGTTCGGTGCGGGAGGTTTCAGATACAAAGTGTGACCGTGAAGTGACGGACTTCTTGAGACCCTGTTGCCCGCCGCCCTGGGGTGGGCGGCGGGCCGTTCGGTCAGTAGAGGTTGCGTTGCTGGACGGGGAGGGTGACGTCTGTCGGGCCGCGCCACGGGGTGGTGCGCTGGGGCGGGGCGATCATGGTGGTCGGGTCGTCCTCGGCGGCGGTCACCGGGAGGGTGATCGAGGTGCCGCGCAGGTCCAGGGTGACCTGGGCGCCGGTGGGGGTCTCGGTGTTGTAGTCGGCGTCGGTGCCGGCGAGGACGAGCGCCAGGCGGTGGCCCTTCTTCAGCAGGTACTCCTGGCTGAGCGTCTCCCAGTTGACCGTGTAGTAGCGGCCCGGCTTCAGCGGCCTCGGGTGGCTCAGGGAGCGGGCGTTCTGCGCGTCGAGCCAGCCGCGGGCGACCACGTTGACCGGGGACGTGACCGTGGTGACCTCGGTCTGCCGGTAGCAGGCGTCGTCGGCGGGCGTGCTCTCACCGTGGCAGTCCTCGGTGCCGAGGGTGCGGATGCCGGCGCCGGAGCCGAGGTAGTTCACGCGGGTGTCCTCGCCGTAGTCGACGAGGAGGGCGGTCAGGTTGGACGTGGGCTTGTCGAGCTTGATCCGCAGGCGGGCGTCGGGGGTGCCGGAGAGGCGTCCGGTGCGGGGGAGCGGGCTGGAGACGAACGCGGTCCGGTACGGCTGGGCGGTCGTCGGGTCGGAGACCATCGCGCCCTCGGAGTAGCCGCCGCCGCGTGGGCCGGGGGCGTCGGTGAACGTCGCCGTCGTGCCGTGCGGGGCCCGCTTCAGGCCGAGGGTGCCGTCCGGGCCGGGGCGCAGGACGATGTCGCGGGCGTCCCGGGACGGCCAGTCCCGCTGGGTGATCCACTGGTCGGGACCGATCTCGATGTCGGCGCGCGGCTCCCGCATGATGCCGTTGGGGATCTTCTGCAGCTCGTGGTCGAACCAGCGGTGCAGGGTGTCCACCCACGCGTCGCGGCGGACGTCGAACGGGTCGACGTGGCCGCGCTGCGACAGCCACACCTTGCGCTGGACACCGTGCTTCGCGAGGGCCGTCCACCACTCGGCGAACTGGTTGTCCTTGACGTTGAGGTCGTTGACGCCGTGCGCCGCGAAGATGCTGGCGCGGACGCGGGACGCGCGGGCGATCGTGCCGTGCCGGTAGTCGGCGGTCTTCCAGTAGGCGTTGTAGTTGCCGGTCGCGTCGTCCTCGCCCTCGTCCAGGTCGGCGTTGACGGCGGCGCATTTCTCGGGCGGGTCGGTGTCGACGTAGCTCGCGAGCCACGGCTGCTCGTCCGTCCAGTACTTCACGCCGTTCATGCGGCTGTAGTCGTACCAGCTGCTGATCGCCGAGATCGGGACGATCGTCTCCAGGCCCTTGACGCCGGTCGCGGCGACGCCGTTGGCGAGCGTCCCGTCGTAGGACTTGCCGATCATGCCGGTGCGGCCGGTCGTCCAGGTGGCCTTCACCGGGGTGCCGTCCGGTTTGTACGCCTTCGCTCGGCCGTTGAGCCAGTCGACCACGGCCTTGCCGCCGAGGACGTCGGTGGGCCCGCCGCTGACCGGGCAGCCGTCGGACCGGGTCGTCCCGACCATGTCCACGGCGAGGAACGCGTACCCGCGCGGGACGAAGTAGTTGTCGTAGAACAGCGGGAACTTCACCGGGTTCCCGTCGGCGTCGTAGGTCTTGCGCTCGCTCTCGTTACCGCGCCCGGCGTTGTCGTAGTACGGGCTCTCGTCCATGATCACCGGCACCTTGAGGCCGTGCTCGGTCTCCTTGGGCCGGATGATGTCGACGTTGACGCGGTCCTTCTTCCCGTCCCGGTCGCTGTCCACGCTCGACTCGACGTAGACGTGCTCGCGGATCGCGTCCTTGTAGGAGAAGACGGGCTGGGTCACGCCGTCCTTCACCACGATCTTCGGGGACGGCTGGGCCAGCGCCGTCGCGCCGCCGCCCGCACCGGCGAGCGCGGCGCTCGTGAGCGCGGCCACCGTCATCGTCCGCCGGGTTCGTCTCAGGGATCGCCTGGCCAACCCGCACCTCCGGGAGCTGAGAAAATGATCTCTACGGAGGCACACGCTCCTCGTCCCCGGACGCCGGGTAAAGAGCGGTGCACGACGAACTCGGACCGGATTTGGTCACCTCCTGCCCTTGCGTCCCCCGGTCTGACCGAAATCATGATCTCGGCCCGTCCGTGACGGGGGAGGGGGATGTACGGAGATCGTCCGGGCATCCCCCTCCGCATGGGTTGGAGCTATCGAAAAGCAATCCGCATGGGACCGTTCCGCATCAACCTGTCCAAGAAGGGCGTCGGGCACAGCGTCGGCGCGCGCGGCGCCCGCTACACCCGCTCGGCGGACGGGCGCCGCCAGGTGACGTTCCGGATCCCCGGCACGGGCCTGTCCTGGCGCCGCTCCCTCGGCCGCCGCCGCGACTAGCGCTTCGCGCGGTTCACCGCCGCCAGAACGGCCTCCACCGACGCCGTCTGCACGGACGTGTCACGGCCCGCGCCCCACGACGCGACCCCGTCGACGCGACATTCGGCGTAGGCGACGGCCACGGCGTCAGGGCCCGGCTCGGTGGAGTGCTCCACGAACTGCAGGACGTCCACCTTGATCCCGGCGGACGACAGGGCGCCGGCGAGCGCGTCGATGGGCCCGTTGCCCGAGCCGATGTGCTCGCGCCCGTCGCCGTCCACGCGGACGACGCCGGTGAAGTCATGCGGGCCCGTGCTGGACGTCCGCCAACCTGCCACCGAGACCGGACCGGACGCGTCGAGGTACTCGGCGCGGAACAGGTCCCACAGCTCGGCCGCCGTGATCTCCTCGCCGCTGCCGTCCGTCGCCTCCTGCACGACCCTGGAGAACTCGATCTGCAGGCGGCGCGGCAGGTCGAGCCCGTACCCGGTGCGCAGCAGATAGGAGATACCGCCCTTACCGGACTGGCTGTTGACGCGGATGACCGCCTCGTACCCGCGCCCCACGTCGGCGGGATCGATCGGCAGATACGGGACGTCCCACGGCAGCTCCTCCGGCGGCGCCCCCGTCTCCTCGGCGCGGTGGGCATGCCGGGCCATGCCCTTGCCGATCGCGTCCTGATGCGTCCCGGAAAAGGCCGTATAGACCAGGTCGCCGCCGTACGGATGCCGCTCGTGGACGGACAGCCGGTTGCAGTACTCGACCGTCCGGCGGATCTCATCGATGTCCGAGAAGTCGATCATCGGGTCGACGCCCTGCGCGTGCAGGTTCAGCGCCAGCGTGACGAGGTCGACGTTGCCGGTCCGCTCACCGTTCCCGAACAGGCACCCCTCAACCCGCTGCGCGCCCGCGAGCACCGCCAGCTCGGCGCAGGCGACGCCCGTCCCGCGATCGTTGTGCGGATGCACGGACAGGATGACCGCGTCCCGCCGGGCCAGCTGCCGGTGCATGTACTCGATCTGGTCGGCGTACACGTTCGGCGTGGCGATCTCCACGGTGGCCGGCAGGTTCAGGATCACCGGACGGTCGGGGGAGGCGTCCCACACCTCGGTGACCGCGTCGCACACCTCCAGCGCGTAGTCGGGCTCGGTGAAGTTGAACGTCTCGGGCGAGAACTTGAACCGCACCCCGGCCCATGCACGCCGTGCGACGTCAGCGGCCCCGTCCAGAATCAGCCGCTTCACGCCGTCCCGGTCGGACCCGAGCACGACGTCGCGCCACACCGGCCCCGTCGCCGTGTAGAGGTGGACGACCGCCTTCGGCAGCCCTTCGATCGACGCGAACGTCCGCTCGATCAGTTCGCGCCGCGCCGGCGTGAACACCACGGGCGTCACGTCGTCCGGCACACCCGCCTCCGCCAGGTGCCGGACGAAGTCGAAGTCGGTCTGACTCGCCGACGGATAGCCGACCTCGATCTCCTTGAAGCCCATCGTCACGAAGAGGTCGAACATGCGGCGCTTCCGCGCGGTGTCCATGGGCTCGGCCAGCGCCTGGTTGCCGTCCCGCAGGTCGACGGGCACCCACAGCGGCGCCGCCTCGACGCGCCGGGACGGCCAGGTGCGCTCGACCTCGGGGACGGGCGACGGAACACGGTCGTGAACCGACTGGTACCGGTGGAACGGCATGGAACTGCCGCGCTGCGGATTCCAGAAGGGCCCGGCCACCGGACCGGACGGGGTGCGCAGGGTAGGGAAGTTCATGGGGGCTTGTCCTCACGATCGCCGGACGACCGGCAGCACCGGACCCCGCGGCGGGGTGCCGGTCCGGATCAGGCCCCGCCGCGGCGACCGAGAAGAAGAACCCGCCACGACACGCCCGCCACCCAACCACACCTCAGCTCCTCAGACAAGCTGATATCTTCGGCTCATGTCCCCCGGCCCACCGTCGTCCAAAGGGCAAGCTCGGCTCGGCCCTCTCCGGCCCAGCCCGCTCGTCGAGCAGGCCACCCAGCGGCTCCGCGACCAGATCGCCGACGGCTCCTGGCCGGTCGGGACGAAACTCCCCGGTGAGACGACCCTCGCCCGCGAACTGGGCGTGGGCCGCTCGACCGTCCGCGAGGCCCTGCGCGCGCTGGCCGGCGCCGGTCTCGTCCAGGCCCGCCAGGGCGCCGGCGTGTTCGTCATCGCCACGGAACCGGACGAGGACTGGCCCGCCCGCCTCCGCCGCGCCTCCGTCGCCGACGTCTACGAGATCCGCATGATGCTGGAGGTCCGCGCCGCCGAACTGGCCGCCGAGCGCCGCACCGACACCGACCTGACCGCCCTCGCCGCCGCCCTCGCCGCCGCCCTCGCCGCCCGCGACACCGCCTTCGCCGGCCCCGCCATCGAGCCGTTCATCGACGCCGACATAGCCCTGCACACCGCCGTCGTCGCCGCCGCGCACAACCCCATCCTCGCCGACCTGTTCGCCGAGTTCGTCCCCGTCCTGCGCGACGGCCTCCTCGACCTGGTGACCCTGGTCGACGTCCGCACCTCCGACACGGCCCACGGCCGCGCCGCCCACGCGGCCCTCATCGAAGCCATCCGCACCGGCGCCCCCGAGGCCGCCGGCCAGATCATCAAGACCGAACTCACCCAGACCCTCGCCGCCCTACTTCAGGGACGCTAGGAGGGGTGGGAGGTCGTTGTTGTGGATGAGGGTTAGGCGGCGGGTGGGGCGGGTTAGGGCTACGTAGAGGTCTTGGCCGCCCTTGGGGGATTCGGTCAGGATGCCGGACGGGTCGACGACGATGACGGAGTCGAATTCCAGGCCCTTCGCCTCTTCGGCGGTGAGGACGACTACCTGGGAGTCGAGGGCCTCCGGGGTGGCGCCGGCGGCGGCCGCCGGCGCCCCCAAGCCCGCGCCGTGGCCCGGTTGTGCGTTGCCGTCCCGCTCGCGGTGCTCGCGCCAGCGTCAGGTCCGCGCTGTGGCGCGGTTGTGCGTTGCCGTTCAGGCCGCGTTCTCGTCGTGCTGGTGCGGTCGTCTCGCTCTGCCGTGGCCGGGTTCGTGCCATGGTCCTTCTTGTGCGTTGGTCTCGTCGGCGGGGTGGGCTGCGGCGGGTCGGTGGGCTGGCGGCCCCCAGCGGCGACCCGCCGCAGGTCTTTGGTCAGCTGGTCGTTACTGCGGTTCCGTTGAATTCGGACAGGGGGGCGTCGGCCACGCCCAGGCGGCGGGCGGTGTCCAGGAGGTCCTGGAGGCCGGCCGACTCCGGGGTGCCGGACTTGATCAGGCGCAGGAGGAGTGCTGACAGGGTCAGGTCCCGGACGCCGCCGGTGTCGAGAGAGCCGAGTAGGCGGGACACGTCGTCGGTGAAGGACGATGTGCCGTCCAGCCAGGGGCCGGCCAGCGACTGGGTGACGGACGAGTTCTCGACGAAGCCGTCCACGCTCTTGCCGAGCGCGATCGAGCCGACGAGGCGGTCGAAGAAGACGGAGTCGCCGCCGACGATGTCGATGTCGGCCTTCTCCAGGCCGGCCGCGAGGACGGTGGCCTGGGCCTCGGCGACCTGGCGCTGCACCTCGATGCCCGCGAGGCGGACGTCCTTCTCCGCCTCCAGGCGCAGCCGGTACTCCTCGTGCTGGCGGGACGCCTCGTCCAGCGCGGCCATCGCGCCGGCCTTCTCGTGCAGGCCCTCCGCCTCGGCGCGCAGGCTCTCCCGGATCCGGGCGGCCTCCGCGACCGCCATCTCCTGCGCGGCGATGGCCTCGGCGCGGCCGACCTTCTCGATGGCCTCGGCGCCGCGCTCGCGGACCTGGACCTCGGCGAGGCCGGACGCGGCGGCCTCGGCGCGCAGCCCCTCGGCGAGGCGGATCTTGGCCTGCGCGTCCAGCTCGGCGGCCTCCTGCCGGGCCTGCGCCATCGTGAGCGACTCGCGGGCGCGGTGCGCGGCGGCGGCCTCGGCCGCCTCGGCGGCCTTGATGTCCTTGACCAGGTTCTCCTGCGCCTCGGCCTCCGCGTGGATGATCACCGACTGGCGGGCGCGCTCGGCCTCCTCGACGGTGCGCAGCCGCTTGATGGCCTCCTCCTGCTCGGCCACGGTGCGCTCGACCGCGATCCGCTCCCGGACGACGTTCGCGATCTCCCGCTTCTCCGCCTCGACCTCCTTGTCGGCGGCGATCCGGGTCAGTTCCGTCTCGCGGTCGCGGGCGATCACTTCGAGGAGGCGGTCCTTCTCGATGCGCTCGCTCTCGATCGCGAGGACGCGCTCCCTGTTCTTCGCGGCGACGGAGACCTCGCGGTCCTTGTTCTCGTGCTGGACGCCGAGCTGCTCGTCGGTGCGGATGTGCGCGGTCTGCGAGCGGAGCCGCTCCTCGGCCTTGACCCGCTCGGTCTCCGCCAGCTCGCGGGCCCGGACGGTCTCGATCTCGCGCTCCTGGCGGATCTCGGCGTCGGCCTGGCGGCGCTCCAGCTCCAGGATCGCCTCGCGCGCCTCCACGTTCTGCCGGGTGATCTCCTTCTCCTCGTTGCGGGTGTACTCGTTGGTGCGGACGTGCTCGATCGCGGTCAGCTCGGTGATCTTCCGGATGCCCTGGGCGTCCAGGATGTTGGTCTTGTCCAGGGAGAGCAGCGACGTCTGCTCCAGGTAGTCGATCGCCGCGTCCTCCAGGCTGTAGCCGTTCAGGTCCGTGCCGATCACCTGGATGATGTGGTCGCGGAACTCGTTGCGGCGGGTGTAGAGGTCGGCGAAGTCGAGGTGCTTGCCGACGGTCTTCAGCGCCTCGGAGAACTTGGCCGCGAACAGTTCCTGCAGCGTGTCCTGGCTGCTGGCGCGCTCGGTGCCGATCGCCTGCGCCACCTTGATGACGTCCTCGACGGTCTTGTTGACGCGGACGAAGAACGTGATGCGGATGTCGGCGCGGATGTTGTCCTTGCAGATCAGCCCGTCCCGGCCGGTCCGTTCGATCTCTATCGTCTTGACCGAGATGTCCATCAGCTCGGCCTTGTGCAGCACCGGCAGGACGATCGCGCCGGTGAAGGTGACATCGACCTTCTTGAGCTTGGAGATGATCAGCGCGCGGCCCTGGTCGACCTTGCGGAACAGCCGGGTCACCATCAGCACGAGGCCGAGGGCGATGAGCAGGGCGAGCGCGAGGAGCACACCGGCTCCAATCGTGATGGTGTCCAACGGGATCCCTCTCTACTGGGGGGACGAGGTCGCGGGGGTCAATGGGCGGGACGGCGCGCCAGGTCGGACGCCGTGTCGTGCGGCATGACCCAGAAGAACCGGCCGTCCGGATCGAAGTCGAAGATCAGTGCGGTGCTGCCGGCGGTCAGGCCCGTGCCGTCCGCCGCCGTGCCCGCCACGGGGACGTCCATCGCCGGCTGCCGCACCTGGACGATCGCGGACGATCCGTCGGACGCGGTGACCTCCGCCTGGCCGAAGTCGGGGCCGACGCGTCCGGTGCGGATGACGCACGGCAGCCCGACGAAGTCGCGCAGCGACGCCGCGACCTGGTCCTGGAAGACGCGGCGCAGCGGCAGCACCGCGAGGCGCGTGCCGAGCCAGGCCAGCACCAGCGCCGCGCCCATGCCGAGGATCCGCGGGGCGACGCCGCCGGTCAGCGCCGAGGCCGCCAGGCTCACGAACCAGGCGATCGCGATCAGCAGGGAGAGGACGACCGTGGCAGGGACGCCGCCGAGGCCGAGCATGGCGAGCCGTTCGGCGACGAGCCCGTCCCCGTCCTCGGCAGCGGAGCCGTCCCCGGCGCCGGCACCGGCCCCCGTGTCGGCATCGGTGCCGGCGCCGAGGAAGTCGACGCCCGGGCCGCCGAGCAGGACGAGCGTCCAGTACCCGGCGACGACCAGGAGGGAGAAGCTGAAAAGAGCAGTGGGAAAACCGAAGGCGGCGTCGAAGAATTCACCCATGGAAATGCACGCTTCCGCATTGAGACGTCATTGACCGCCCGGGCGGCCGGAACGGCGGCCCGGTACTGGGAAAGGACTCGCTGAGCGAGGAAGAGGGGCGGTCTCAGCTATCTGGGAAGGCGTGCGCCCAGGTGATGTGGCTCAGGTCGTACGGCCTGGCGTCCTGGGGGCGGGCCCGGCGCGGCGGAGCCGGCGCAATGAGAAAGTGCCGGGGAGTCATGAATACCCTCCTGGTCGGAGACAGATCCTGTCTCGCCGACCAGACTTCCCGGCACACCGGTAGTTACTTTAGCTTATTTCTCGTCCTAAGGGAAGTCTTTAAGCGTCGGATCGCCGGGCATAGGCCGTTGACCTCGCCATTCACCGCAAAAGCGGTGATCTTCCCGGTGCCCGCGCGGACGTTCAGGTTGCGTTGAGGTTCGCTCCAGGTTCGGCTCAGGAGCGGTCACTACCGTCGCGCGCCATGACCTCGCCCGCCGCCATGGCCACGGAGTCCTGCAGGCCGATCTTCGTCCTCGGGTGCCCGCGATCCGGGACGACGCTGCTCCAGCAGATGCTGCACTCGCACCCGCGCATCGCCTTCCCGTCCGAGACGCGGTTCGTGCACGTCTCCTACGAGAACCGGCACGACTTCGGCGATCTGGAGCGCGCGGAGAACCGGCGGGCGCTCGCCGAATGGATCACCCGCGGCAAGGACACCAAGTTCAAGGTCCTCGAACTGGACGCCGCCGACGTGATCGAGGAGATCGTGCACGGGCCGCCGACGCTCGGGTCGGCGGTGGCGGCGGTCTTCCGCACCTACGCGCGGTCGCACGGCAAGCCGCGGTGGGGCGACAAGCGGCCGAGCTACTTCCGCCGGGTACCGATGCTCCAGCGGATGTTCCCGGACGCGCAGTTCGTCCATCTCGTCCGGGACGGCCGGGACGCGGTGAGCTCGCTGATGCGGATGCCGTGGTTCAAGGGCGACCTGCACGCCGCCGCGCTGACCTGGCGGGAGGCGGTCGACACCGGCCGGCGGCTCGGCGCCCGCCTCGGCCCGGGCACCTTCTACGAGTTCCGCTACGAGGACCTCGTCGCCGAGCCGGAGGACGAGCTGGTGAAGCTGTGCGCGTTCCTCGGCGAGGAGTACGACGCCGAGATGACCAAGGCGTACAAGCACGCCCGGCGGACGGTGCCGTCCGAGCGCGAGTGGCATCTGCGCACCCACGAGGCGCCGAACAGCCGCAACGTCGGCGCGTGGCGGGACCGCATGGAGGACGGGGAGGCCGACCTGGTCGAGCACGTCCTCGCGAGCCGGCTGCTCCACCACGGCTACGGGCTGACCGACGTGCCGCGTCCCGCCGCCGCGCAGCTCGCGAGGTTCCACCGGCTCGCGGCGCACCGCTGGCGGTCGCGGCACGCGCACGCGGCGCTGGACCGGCTCGCGCGGAGCCGCGAGCCCAACCCCGTCGTGTCCCGGCTGACCGGACCGGTGCCGCTGACCGGACGGTCTGAGGACTGACACGACGGGGACAGGTGATCCTGTCTCCGGGGCAAGGCGTCCGCTCCTCGACCTCGTTGGGGGAGTCTGGGCGGTTGTCCGAAATTCTCATGGAACGTGCCGGGTGCGCCGCGCCCGGCCGGCGCTCCGCCGCCGCGCGCCTGCTGGGGAACGACGCAGGTGGCGTGCCGTGGTGCGCCGCGCGGGGGAGAAGCGGACGGCTGGGACGGACGGGGACAGCGTTTTCCGGGCACCGCCCGCTGGGCCCCTTAACGGCAGGGTTACCGGCCAGTAGGTCGAGTGCCGTTTTTACCGCCGCACTGACTTAATTTACGAAACAGAGACATGGCCGTGTCCGATCGTTCACATGCGGGTCTGGGACACATCATGCTTTTGGTTGTATCTTGCGTGTTGCTCGTCACCCGATAGCTATCGCCATTGATTCGACGATCCTCTGACATAAGGAGGAGTGCGGTGACCACATCGGAAACAATTTCCCACGACGAGCTGCAATCGTGGCTTCTTGACAGGATCGCCTTCTACCTCGACAGGCCCCCGGAGAACATCGATCCGTCGGTCGAACTCGCCCGCTACGGAGTGGACTCGGTCTACGCCATCAGCATCATCAGCGACATCGAGGACCACCTCCAGGTCGAGGTCGACGTGGCCGAGGCCCGGCGGCGCGAGACGGTGACCGACCTCACCGACTACCTGCTCCAACTCCTCGCGTGATGGGCGGCGACCCCGGGGACGGGCCCGTGATGCTCGTCCTCGGCGACAGCGTGGCCGAGGGCCAGGACGACCCGGACCCGGCCGGCGGATGGCTCGGCTGGGCCGGTCGGCTGGCCGCTCACCTGGGCGTTCCGCGTGAGTCCATGCTGAACACCTCCGATCCGGGCGCGACGGTCGAGGACGTGGTCCGCGACCAGTTGCCGGCCGTCCGGCGGCTGCAGCCGGCCCTGGTGGTGCTCGGCTGCGGCATGAACGACGCGCTGCGCGGCTTCGAGCCGGCCGCCGCCGCGCGCCGGCTCGACGAGCTGTTCGGCTGGGCCCGCGGGCAGGGCGCGGTGGTGCTGGCGATCCCGGTGCCGCGCCCGCCGCTGCTCGAGGTGTCCCCGATCTCGCAGTTCCGCAAGAAACGGACCGTCCAGCGCATTCACGACTTCAACGTGGAGCTCGACCGCGCCTCCCGCGACTTCGGAATGGCGTTCCCGGAACGTGAAACAGTTGCGAAAGTCGCTGACCCTGCGATGTGGAGTTCCGACGGAATCCACCTGAACCCGAGAGGGCACGCATATGTGGCGGAGGTGATCGCGGAGATAGCGCGCAGCCTGCTCGGGGAGCGGGTGAGCTGAGCTGAGCCTCGGGGGCCGAACCAGCAGTGTGGGAAACAGATGAAGAGACCATTCGCGTTCGCCCGCGTCCCCCAGTCGGTGATGCTGATCCCGCTGGCTCCCGTGCTGGCCGTCCAGGCCTGGCGGACGGTGCGCCGGACACCGCGGCTCGATCCGGCGGGCGGGGACGAGCACGGCTTTCTGCGGGGCGCGAATCCCGGCGCGGGTCCCGCGTTCCGCGTCGTCGTGATCGGGGAGTCCACCGCGGTCGGCGTCGGGGCGTCCCGGCACGCCGAGGCGCTGCCGGGCTTCCTCGCCGAGGCGCTGCGCGAACGCACCCGGCGCAGCGTGGCGTGGTCGGTCACCGGTGAGAACGGCGCGACGGCCCGCCGGATCACCGAGATCGCCGGAATGACCGAGATCACCGGCGGCTCCGCGCCGGACCTCGTGGTCGTCACCGCGGGGATCAACGACCTGATCCGGCGGCGCCCGCTGCGCCGCTGGGCCGCCGACGTGACCGAGCTGGTCGGCGCGCTGCGCGGCCGGTACGCGCACGCCGCGGTGCTGGTGGCGGGCATGCCGCCGGTGCACCGGTTCCCCGCGCTCCCGCAGCCGCTCCGGTACGTCCTCGGCGCCCGCGCGCGGACCATGGACCGGCTGATGCGGGCGGCGGCCGAGGCGGGCGGGGCGGTCCACGCTCCCATGGACGAGGCGATGGCGCGCGACCGCGGGCTGTTCGCCTCCGACGGCTTCCACCCGTCGTCCGCCGGCTACCGGGCCTGGGCGCAGGACCTCGCCCGCGCCGCGGCCCCGCCCCGCCACCCCCGCGCCGCGGCGGCGCCGCGGCGGGGGGGCAGCGACGCGGGGCCACAGTGGCGCGCTGACACGGCGCGCGCGGTGACGCGGCGGCCTGGGCGCCGGCGACGCCTACGCGGGACGCGCGCCTCGACCACGGCGCGGCGCCTCCGCGACGGCCGCATGCGCGGGGGGGCGGTGTGAGCAGGCGGCTGTGTCCCAGGGAAGCCGTGCACCTCCGGGGGCGCCGTATGGGTGGGGTGTGTGG
>NZ_JABXFD010000665.1 GCF_013372625.1 Actinomadura sp. BRA 177 | reverse complement strand
TTTATTTATTTGTTGTAGGGTTCGGTGAGCGCCGGGCTCTCCGCTATCCTCGTCGTCGGCGGGGTCAGAGGTGTATAAGAGAGCGCGCGGGGGCTGGGCAAGGGCGTCCGGCGCGGGCTGACCTCGCGCAAGACCAAGATCGCCGTGTTCAACCGGGTGCTGAGCCGGCTGCCCGTCCGGCCTGGCCTGGCGGTCTTCGAGAGCCACCTCGGCCGGCACTATTCGGACAATCCCAAGTACATCTACCGGGAGCTGCGCAGGACGGGCCGGCCGGTGCGCGCGGTGTGGGCGTACGCGTCGTCCCCGAAGGGGTTCCCGGACGACGCCGCGCTGGTCCGGCGCGGCTCGTGGGCGTACTTCCTGGCGCTGGCGCGCGCTCGGTTCTGGGTGGACAACCAGGGCTATCCGGAGGGTCTCCGCAAACGCCCTGAGACCACCTATATCCAGACCTGGCACGGCTCGGCGTTCAAGCTGATGGGGCTCGACCAGCCGCGCGTCAAGAGCGGCCCCGCCGCCCAGCGGGACAAGCTGCGCCGCATGGTGGAGCGCTACGACTGCTTCCTGGTGCGCTCCGGGCACGACGCCGAGACGCTCTGCGCGGGCCTCGGGGTCTGCGCCGAGCTGCTCCCGGCCGGCTATCCCCGCAACGACCCCCTGGTCAACGGGGTGAACGGCGATCCCGAGCTGGCCGCCGAGGTCGCCTCGCTCCGCGCGTCCCTCGGCCTGGACGACGGGCGCCGCGCCGTCCTGTACGCGCCGACGTTCACCACCGGGCCGAAGGGGCGTCCGGTCAAGCTGCTCGACCCGCCCATCGACCCCGAGGTGTTCGCCCGGGAGCTGGGCGAGGAGTACGTGCTGCTCGTCCGGCCGCACTACCTGTGCAAGGCCAACGTCCCGCCCGGAGCCCGCTCGGTCATGCGGGACGTCGGCGGAGTGCCCGACGTCACCCCGCTGCTGCTGCTCGCGGACGCGCTGATCACCGACCACTCCTCGATCATGTTCGACTTCGCGCTGCTCGACCGGCCGATCATCCTGCACCTCCCGGACGGCCGCGACCTCACCGCCGGCTACTTCGACCTGGACCGGCACGGGCCCGGGCCGATCACCCGCACGGAGGACGAGCTCGTCGCCGCGCTCGCCGGACTGGACGCGGCGGAGGCCGGCCACGCGGCCCGGCGCCGCGCGTTCGCCGCGCGCTTCGGCGAGCACGACCGGGGCACCGCCGCCCGGACGGTGGTGGACCGCTACTTCCCGGCCGCACGGCCGCGCAACAGGGGCGACAGGGGCGACAGGGGGGAACGCAATGGCCGCACCGCGTGACGTCTTCATCGTGTGCAACAACGCCGACGACATGGGCGGGCTCCAGCGCTGGGCGCACCACATGGCGCGGCTGCTGGCCGGACGCGGCGACCGCGTCACGCTCGTCGGGATCACCCCCAGCCTGGAGCCGTATCACCACGGCCGCGACGGCTCCTACGCCGTCGAGGTGCTGCACCGGGATTGGCGTTCGCCGGTGCTGGCGTGGCGGCCGAAGAAGCCCTTGGAGCACCTGAACGCGGCGGCGCGCGCGCGGGAGCTGCGCCGGGCGGCGGCCCAGCGGCGCGGCGCCGCCCGGCTGTCGGAGCTGTTCGCCGCCGCGCGGCCGGGATCGGTGGTCATCGTGGCGCAGGTGTGGGCGATGGAGTGGGTGCGGCTGGCCGACACGTCCGGGCTGCGGGTCGTCGCGATGAGCCACGAGTCGTTCAAGGCCACCCGCAGGTCGACGCGGTACCGGCGGGTCAGGGAGCACTACGCGGACGCCGACCGGATGCTCGTGCTGACCGCCGAGGACGCCGACGCCTGGGCCCGGGACGGCATGACCAACGCGGACTACATCCCGAACCTGCTGCACGTCACGCCGTCCGTCCATCCCACGCTGGATCTGCCCGTGGTCGCCTGTGTCGGGCGCCTGTCGTATGAGAAGGGCATCGATCTGATGCTGGAGGCGTGGGAACGGGTCTCCGCACGCCATCCGGAGTGGCGTCTCCACATCTACGGAAACGGCCCGGACGAGGAGCAACTGCGCGCGCAGGCGGCCGGAATGTCCGGCTCTGTGGAGTTCCGGGGTGTGGTCGCCGACGTCGAGGAGGCGCTCGTCGAGGCGTCGGTCTTCGCGCTGCCGTCGCGGGCGGAGGGCTTCCCGATGTCGGTGCTGGAGGCCATGGCGTACGGGCTGCCGACGGTGGCGTTCGACTGCGCGCCGGGCGTCCGTACGCTGATCGAGGACGACCGCGGCGGCATTCTCGTCGAGCCGGGCGACACGGTCGCGTTCGCCGCCGTGCTGGAGCGCCTCATCGAGGACCCCGGCCTGCGCCGGGCCCTGGGCGCCGAGGCCCGCGCCGCGGTGCTGCGGTTCCACCCGGACTCCGTCCTCGCCCGCTGGGACCGGCTGTTCGACCTGCTCCACCGCGATCTGCCGCCGGCCGTGCCGGAGCGTCCGCCCGCGCCGGTCCCGGAGCGGCCGGCCGAACCCGCGCTGGGGGGTGATTCTTTCTAACAACTGTTTGGTAGAGTCCGTGGCGTGAACCAGAACGAGTCGCCGGCGGACCGCGCGTTCCGCGCCGAGGTCCGCGACTGGCTCCAGGCGAACCTGTCGGGGGAGTTCGCGCACGCCCGCGGGCTCGGCGGCCCCGGCCGCGAGCACGAGGCGTTCGAGGAGCGGCTGGCCTGGGAGCGGCACATGGCCGCCGCCGGCTGGACGTGCGTCGGCTGGCCGGTGGAGTACGGCGGACGCGGCGCCAGCCTTGAGCAGCAGGTCATCTTCCACGAGGAGTACGCGCTCGCCGACGGCCCCGCCCGCGTCAACCACATCGGCGAGAACCTGCTCGGCCCCACGATCATCGCGTTCGGCACCGACGAGCAGAAGGCCCGCTTCCTCCCGCCGATCGTGGCGGTCGAGGAGCTGTGGTGCCAGGGCTACTCCGAGCCCAACGCCGGGTCCGACCTCGCCAACGTCCAGACCCGCGCCGAACTGGCCGGCGACCACTGGACGATCAACGGCCAGAAGGTGTGGACGTCCCTCGCCCTCGAATCGGACTGGTGCTTCGTCGTCTGCCGCACCGAGCCCGGCTCGTCCCGGCACAAGGGCCTGTCGTACCTGCTCGTCCCGATGAAGCAGGACGGCGTCGACATCCGGCCGATCATCCAGCTGACCGGCACCTCCGAGTTCAACGAGGTGTTCTTCGACGGCGCCCGCACCGGCGCCGGCAACATCGTCGGCGCGCCCGGCGAGGGCTGGAAGATCGCGATGGCGACGCTCGGGTTCGAGCGCGGCGTCGCGACCCTCGGCCAGCAGGTCGGGTTCGCCCGCGAGTTCGAGGGCGTCGCCGACCTCGCGCGGCGCACCGGCGCCATCGACGACCCGCTGCTGCGCGACCGGCTGACCCGCTCGTACATGGGCCTGGAGATCATGCGGCTGAACGCCGTCCGGACGATGGCCGGCGTCGCCGCCGGCGCGCCCGGTCCCGAGTCGTCCATCTCCAAGCTCGTCTGGGGCACCTGGCACCGGGAGCTGGGCGAACTCGCCATGGACGTCCTCGGCGCCGCCGGTCTCGTCGCCGACGGGGAGCCGTACGACCTGAACGACTGGCAGCGGCTGTTCCTTTTCTCCCGCTCCGACACGATCTACGCCGGCTCGAACGAGATCCAGCGCAACATCATCGCCGAGCGCGTGCTCGGCCTCCCGAGAGAGGCACGCGGATGACGCCGCCCCCTTACGTCCCCGGACACGGCCTCCTCAAGGACCGCGCCGTCGTGATCACCGCGGCGGCCGGGGCCGGCATCGGCGGCGCCACCGCGCGCCGCTGCCTGGAGGAGGGCGCCCGCGTCCTGATCTCCGACACGCACGAGCGGCGGCTCACCGCGTCCGCGCAGGAGCTGGAGAAGGAGTTCGGCGCCGACCGCGTCGCCTCCCTCCCGTGCGACGTCACGTCCGAGGAGCAGGTGCAGGCCCTCTACGACCTGGCCGTGGAGCGCTTCGGGCGCATCGACGTCGCCGTCAACAACGCCGGCCTCGGCGGGACGGCCGACCTCGTCGACATGGCTGACGAGCAGTGGGACCGCGTGATCGACATCACCCTCAACGGCACCATGCGCTGCACCCGCGCCGCCCTGCGCATCATGCGCGGCCAGGGCGCGGGCGTCATCGTCAACAACGCCTCGGTGATCGGCTGGCGCGCCCAGAAGGGCCAGTCGCACTACGCCGCCGCGAAGGCCGGTGTCATGGCGCTCACCCGCTGCTCCGCGCTGGAGGCCGCCGACCACGGCGTCCGGATCAACGCCGTCTCGCCGTCCCTCGCCATGCACCCGCACCTGGTCAAGGTGACCTCGGAGGAGCTGCTGGACGAGCTGACGCGCCGCGAGGCGTTCGGACGCTACGCCGAGCCGTGGGAGGTGGCCAACGTTATCGTCTTCCTGGCCAGCGACTACTCCTCGTACATGACGGGCGAGGTCGTCTCCGTCTCCTCCCAGCACGCATAGGAAAACCATGAGTCCACGACGGCGCGACGCCGAGGGCACCGCCGCCGCCCGCGCAGAACGGCGGGCCGAGCTGCTCGCCACGGCCGCCGAGGTGTTCGCCTCCCAGGGCTACTCCGCCACCACCGTCCGGAAGGTCGCCGACGCCGCCGGCATCCTCGGCGGCAGCCTCTACTACCACTTCGACTCCAAGGAGTCGATGGCCGACGAGATCCTCCGGACGTTTCTGGACGAGATGTGGGCCGGGTACGAGCGCGTCCTCGACTCCGGGCTCAGCGCCCGCGACACCCTGGAGGCCATCGTCGTCGAGTCGTTCCGCTCGATAGACCGGCACCGGCCCGCCGTCGTCCTCTACCAGAACGAGTCCAAGCACCTCGCGAACAGCGAACGGTTCCACTACCTCCTCGACTCGCAGCGCCGGTTCGAGGAGATGTGGCTGTCGCTGCTCGACCGCGGCGTCAAGGAGGGCGCGTTCCGCGCCGACCTCGACCGGACCCTCGTGTACCGCTTCATCCGCGACACCGTCTGGCTCGCGGCGAACTGGTACCAGCACGGCGGGCGGCTGTCCGCCGACGACATCGCCAAGCAGTACCTCGCCATGTTCCTCGAAGGCATCCAGGCGAGCTAGACCCTGTACGAAGGAGAAGACCCATGGCCGAGGCATACATCGTCGACGCCGTCCGCGCCCCGGTGGGACGGCGCAACGGCGGGCTCGCCGGCGTGCACCCCGCCGACCTCGGCGCGCACGTCCTCACCGCGCTGATGGACCGCACGAAGGTCGACCCGTCCGCCGTCGAGGACGTCGTGTTCGGCTGCGTCGACACCATCGGGCCGCAGGCCGGCGACATCGCCCGCACCTGCTGGCTCGCCGCCGGCCTCCCCGAGGAGGTCCCCGGCGTCACCGTCGACCGGCAGTGCGGCTCCTCCCAGCAGGCCGTGCACTTCGCCGCGCAGGCCGTCCTGTCCGGGACGTCCGACCTGGTCGTGGCGGGCGGCGTGCAGAACATGTCGCAGATCCCGATCGCGTCCGCGATGACCGCCGCCGCGCCGCTCGGCTTCACCGAGGGCCCCTTCGCCGGCTCCAAGGGCTGGACGCGCCGCTACGGCGACACCGAGGTCTCCCAGTTCAACGGCGCCGAGATGATCGCCCGCGACTGGGACCTGTCCCGCGAGGACATGGAGGCCTTCGCCTACGAGTCGCACCAGCGGGCCATCCGCGCCATCGACGAGGGCCGCTTCCAGCGCGAGATCGCCCCCTACGAGGACGTCGCCAACGACGAGGGCCCGCGCCGCGACACTACGCTGGAGAAGATGGCCGGCCTGAAGACCCTCGTGGACGGCGGGCGCCTCACCGCGGCCGTCTCGTCCCAGATCTCCGACGGCTCCGCCGCGCTGCTCATCGCGTCCGAGCAGGCCGTCAAGGACCACGGCCTCACCCCGCGCGCCCGCATCCACCACATCTCCGCGCGCGGCGAGGACCCGATCCGGATGCTGTCCGCGCCGATCCCCGCCACCGCGTACGCGCTGAAGAAGACCGGCATGACGATCGGCGACATCGACGCCGTCGAGATCAACGAGGCGTTCGCGTCCGTCGTCCTCGCCTGGCTGAAGGAGACCGGCGCCGACCCGGCGAAGGTCAACCCCAACGGCGGCGCCATCGCCCTCGGCCACCCCCTCGGCGCCACCGGCGCCCGCCTCATGACCACCCTCCTCCACGAACTGGACCGCACCGGCGGCCGCTACGGCCTCCAGACCATGTGCGAGGGCGGCGGCCAGGCCAACGTCACCATCCTCGAACGCCTCTGATCCGCCGGGCCCGCGGCGCCGCCGCGGGCCCCATCCCCTCCGGAGCCGACCGTGGACGTGTTCGACAAGGGGCAGCTCGGGCCGCTGACGCTGCGCAATCGGGTGATCAAGGCCGCGACGTTCGAGGGGATGACCCCGGACGCGGTGGTGACCGACGACCTGATCGAGTACCACCGGCGGCCGGCCGCCGGGGGAGTGGCCATGACGACCGTCGCGTACTGCGCGGTCTCGCCCGAGGGCCGGACGGAGCGGGGGCAGGTCTGGATGCGGCCCGACGCCGTCCCCGGGCTGCGCCGCCTCACCGACGCCGTGCACGCCGAGGGCGCCGCCGCGTCCGCCCAGATCGGGCACGCCGGGCCGGTCGCCGACTCCAGCTCCAACAAGCTGCCCGCCATCTCGGCCGGACGCTTCCTTCAATCCGCTCGGCATGGCCTTCACCAAGCCCGCCACGGCCGACGACATCGACCGCATCACCCGCGCCCACGCCGAGGCCGCGCGCCTCGCGATCGAGGCCGGCTTCGACGCCGTGGAGATGCACTTCGGGCACAACTACCTGGCCAGCTCGTTCCTCAGCCCCCGCCTCAACCGGCGCAAGGACGCCTACGGCGGCCCGATCGAGAACCGCGCCAAGGTCGCGCTCGGCATCGCCCGCGCCGTCCGCGACGAGGTCGGCGACCGCATCGCGGTCACCGCCAAGCTGAACATGCGCGACGGCGTCCGCGGCGGCCTGGAGATCGACGACAGCCTGTACGTCGCCCGGAAACTCCAGGAAGAGGGCACGGTCGACGCCCTCGAACTGACGGCCGGCAGCTCACTGCTCAACCCGATGTACCTCTTCCGCGGCCCGATGCCCATCCCCGAGTTCGCCGCGAGCTACAAGCTCCCCATGCGCATCGGCATGCGCATGTTCGGCAAGCAGTTCCTGCGCGTCTACCCCTACCAGGACACCTACCTGCTGGAGCACGCCCGCAGGTTCCGCGCCGAACTCGATCTCCCGCTGATCCTGCTGGGCGGCATCACCACCCGCGAGACCATGGACAAGGCCATGTCGGAGGGCTTCCAGTTCGTCGCCATGGCCCGCGCCCTCCTCCGAGAGCCGGACCTGGTCAACCGCATCGCCGCCGACCCGTCCACTCCGTCCCTGTGCACCCACTGCAACCACTGCGTTCCCACCATCTACAAGGGCACCCACTGCCCCCTCATCCCGACCTGACGGCCGCCTAAGCGGCGGCCTCCGCGATTGCGGCGCCGCCGCGGCGTTCTTCGGTGGTTCGGCGGACGTAGCGTTTGATCTCGTCGTTGGTCTCCTCGTCGTCCCAGCCCAGGAGGGGGGCGACCAGTTCGGCTACGCGGGTCGCCGCGGTGACGCCGCCGTCCCATTCCTCGATGGCGGCGCGGAGGCGGCGGGCGAGGACGTCCTCCAGGTGCAGGGCGCCCTCGTGCGTGACCGCGTACACGGCCTCGGCGCACAGGTAGTCCTTGGCGCCGGGGATGGGGGCGCCGAGTTCCGGGTTGTCGGTGATCAGGGCCAGGAGTTCGCGGGTGCACGACCCGTAGCGGCGCAGCAGGTGCTCGATGCGCGCGACGTGCAGGCCGGACTCGGCGGCCAGGCGGCGGCGCTCGTTCCACAGCACCTCGAAGCCGGTCGCGCCGAGGATCGGGAGGCGGGCGGTGACCGATTCGGGCACGGCGTCGTCCAGGCCCTCGGCGACGACGTCGATCGTGTCCTCCGCCATCACCCGGTAGGTGGTGAACTTGCCGCCCGTGACGACGACGAGGCCCGGCACCGGCTCCGCGACCGCGTGCTCGCGCGACAGGCGGGTGGTGTCGTCCATCTCGCCGGACAGCAGCGGGCGCAGCCCCGCGTAGACGCCCTCGATGTCGCCGTGCGTGAGCGGGGTCCGCAGGACGGCGTTCGCCTGGTCGAGGAGGTAGCCGATGTCGGTGTGGCCGGCGACGGGCTCGTCCGGCCCGTCGTCGTGCGGGGTGTCGGTGGTGCCGACGAGCCAGTGCCGCCCCCACGGGATGATGAACAGCACGCTCTTGGCGGTCCGGGTGATGAGGCCGGTGTCCATCGGGATGCGGTCGCGCGGCACCACCAGGTGGACGCCCTTGGACGCCCGCACGGCGAACGCGGCCCGGGAACCGGTCATCGCCTGCACGCCGTCCGTCCACACGCCGGTCGCGCACACCACGCGGCGGGCCCGCACGCTGATCTCCCGGCCGCCCTCCAGATCGACGACGGTGGCGCCGGTGACCCGCTCGCCCTCGCGCAGGAACCCGGTGACCTCGGCGCGGGTGGCGACCTTCGCGCCGTACTGCGCGGCCGTCCGGGCGACCGTCATCGTGTACCGGGCGTCGTCCACCTGCGCGTCGTAGTACTGGACGGCGCCGACCAGCGCGTCCGGCCGCAGGGCCGGGGCCCGCCGCAGCGCGCCGCGCCGGGTCAGCTGCCGGTGCCGGGGGAGCGCGCGGCTGCCGCCCATCGTGTCGTACAAAGTGACGCCCGCGCTGACGTAGGCCCGCTCCCACACCCGGTTGCGCAGCGGATAAAGGAACTGGACGGGACGCACCAGGTGCGGCGCGAGCCGGTGCAGGAGCAGGCCGCGTTCCCGCAGCGCCTCCCGCACGAGCCCGAAGTCGCGCTGCTCCAGGTACCGCAGCCCGCCGTGGATCAGCTTGCTGGAGCGGCCGGACGTCCCGGCCGCCCAGTCCCGCGCCTCCACGAGGGCGACGGACAGCCCCCGCGAGACCGCGTCGAGGGCCGCGCCGGCGCCGACGATGCCGCCGCCGACGACCAGGACGTCGAACTCGGTCTCGGCGAGGCCGCGCAGGGTGTCCTCGCGATACCGCGGACCGAGCGCTACGGGTGTCACTGCATCCTCCCAAGGGATCGTTTGAGGGCCAGGCCGGATTAGTCGAGATCGATCCAGTCGAGGGTTCGGGTGACGGCCTTCTTCCAGCCGGCGTAGCCGGCCTGACGCTGGTCGTCGGTCCAGGTGGGGGTCCAGCGTTTGTCCTCGTTCCAGTTCTGGCGGAGTTCGTCGGTGGTGTTCCAGAACCCGACGGCCAGCCCGGCGGCGTAGGCGGCGCCCAGGGCGGTGGTCTCGGCGACGACCGGGCGGGAGACGGGGACGCCGAGGATGTCGGCCTGCATCTGCATGCACAGCTCGTTGGCCGTGATGCCGCCATCGACGCGCAGCGTGTCCAGGGAGACGCCGGAGTCCTCGCGCATCGCCTCGACGACGTCGCGCGACTGGTAGCAGATGGCTTCGAGCGTCGCGCGGGCGACGTGGGCGTTGGTGTTGAACCGGGACAGCCCGACGATCGCGCCGCGCGCGTCCGACCGCCAGTACGGCGCGAACAGGCCGGAGAACGCCGGGACGAAGTACACGCCGCCGTTGTCCTCGACCTGCCTGGCAAGGGACTCGCTCTCGGCGGCACCCGAGATGATGCCAAGCTGGTCCCGCAGCCACTGGACCGCCGACCCGGTCACCGCGATCGACCCTTCGAGCGCGTAGACGGGCTTCTCGGATCCGAACTGGTAGCAGACGGTCGTCAGCAGGCCGCTCTTCGACCGGACGAGCTCGTTCCCGGTGTTGAGCAGCAGGAAGTTGCCGGTGCCGTAGGTGTTCTTGGCCTCGCCGGGTGCGAAGCACACCTGCCCGACGGTCGCCGCCTGCTGGTCGCCGAGCGCGGCGGTGAGTGGCACCTCGCCGCCGAACGGGCCGTCCGGACGCGTGAGCCCGTAGGCGTCGGACGCGGAGGACGGCCGGATCTCCGGCAGCATCGAGCGGGGGATGCCGAAGAACGACAGGAGCTCGTCGTCCCAGGAGAGGGTCTCCAGGTCCATCAGCATGGTGCGGCTGGCGTTGGTCGGGTCGGTGACGTGGACGCCGCCGTCCGTCCCGCCGGTGAGGTTCCACAGCACCCATGAGTCGGTCGTGCCGAAGATCGCGTCGCCGTTCTCGGCGGCCTCGCGGACCCCGTCGACGTTCTCCAGGATCCACTGGACCTTGCCGCCGGAGAAGTAGGTCGCCGGCGGCAGCCCGGCCTTGCGGCGGATGACGTCGCCCCTGCCGTCCCGCTCCAGGGCGGCGGCGATGCGGTCGGTGCGGGTGTCCTGCCAGACGATCGTGTTGTAGTAGGGGCGGCCGGTGCGCCGGTTCCACACCACGGCCGTCTCGCGCTGGTTGGTGATGCCGACCGCGGCGAGGTCGGCGTGGCCCAGGTCCGCCTTGTTCAGCGCGGACTGGACGACGGCGCGGGTCCGCTCCCAGATCTCGGTCGGATTGTGCTCGACCCAGCCGGCCCGCGGCAGGATCTGCTCGTGCTCCAGCTGGTGGCGGGCGATCTCGTTCCCGCCGTGGTCGAAGATCATGAAGCGGGTGCTGGTCGTGCCCTGGTCGAGGGCCCCGACGAAGTCGGCCATGCGCGCGGTCTCCTGGGACGTGGGGACGGGACGGGTCAGGCGGTCTCGTACTGCGGTTCGGGCTTCGCGGTCTCCTGGGGCGGCTCCTCCTCGGCGGGCAGGAACCGTCCGATCAGGGCCTTGTAGAGCCCGACGCCGAGGACGCCGCCGATGAGCGGGCCGACGATCGGGACCCAGAAGTACAGGTGGCCGTACTGGTCCCGCCACGCGCCGCCGTAGCCGGTGAGGAACGAGGCGAGCCGGGGCCCGAAGTCGCGGGCCGGGTTGATCGCGTAGCCGGCGTCGGTGCCGAACGCCATGCCGATCGCCACCACCAGCAGGCCGATCATGAACGGGGCGAGGTTGGCCAGCGGCGGGGCGTTGCGCACGTCGGTCAGCGCCTTGATCACGAAGAGCAGGATGGCGGTGCCGATGATCTGGTCGCGGAACGCGCCCCAGGTGCCGACCGGGAGGGTGCCGTTGCCGGGCAGGGTCGAGAAGACGCCCTGCGTCTTGATGGTGTGGCCGGGGTCGACCTTGGCGAGCACCTCGCTGTAGTTCCACCGGACGATCAGCGCCGCGACGAACGCCCCCGCGGTCTGCGCGGCGATGTAGGGCGCCGTCTTGCGCCAGGCGAACTCCCGGAACGCGGCGAGGGCGATGGTCACGGCCGGGTTGATGTGGGCGCCGCTGATCCGCGCCGAGACGTAGACGCCGAGCGTCACGCCGAGGCCCCAGGCCCAGGCGATGCTGTCGTGGCCGCCGAGGCCGGGGCCGCCGGCCACGACCTGCGCGACGACGCCGACGCCGAACAGGATGAGGATCATGGTGCCGGCGAACTCGGCCGCGAGCTCGCCGGCCAGTGCGGGGATTCTGGGTCGTTGCGCGGTGCGTTCCGTCATGGGCGCTCCTCGGCGGTGGGGTGGACGCGAGCCCCGTGAGGCTGGCCAGGACGCTAAGCCGCGACGGAACCGGCGACAACGGGACGCTGCCGACAATGTCGAACACTTTCCCCGATGCCCGGTGCCGGTTACCCTCCAGTCTGTGCACGAGATCACAGAATCCGGGCAGTTCGCGGCAGTGACGACGACGATGACGACGGCTGCCGACAATGTCGGCACCCTGCCGGGCCAACTAGCATCGGATTCATGCCCGGACCTGTGCAGTCGATCGAGCGCGCCGCCGCGATCCTGCGGCTGCTCGCCGCGAGTTCGGGCCGCCTCGGGGTCGGCGAGATCGCCAGTTCGCTGGGCCTCGCCCGGGGCACCGCGCACGGCATCCTGCGCACCCTGGAGCGCGTCGGCTTCGTCGAGCAGGACGGCGGCACCGGCAAGTACCAGCTCGGCGCCGCCCTGCTGCACCTCGGCACCAGCTACCTGGACGTCAACGAGCTGCGCTCCCGCGCCATCAACTGGGCCGACGCGCTCGCCTCGCGCAGCGGCGAGGCCGTCCGGATCGGGACGCTGCTGGAGGGGAAGGTCCTGGTCGTCCACCACGTGTTCCGGCCGGACGACACGCTCCAGGCGATGGACGTCGGGTCGCTGCTGCCGCTGCACGCCACCGCGCTCGGCAAGGCGCTGCTCGCCCACGACGCCAACGCGGCGGCGTCCATCCGCGACACCGCCCTGGAGTCGTACTGCCGCCGCACCATCACCGATCCGCGCGACCTCGCACGGGCCGCCACCCGGGTGCGGGAGAACGGCTGGGCCGCCGAGATCGAGGAGCTGTCCATCGGCGACGCCGGCATCGCCGCGCCGATCCGCGGGTACGGGGGACTCGTCGTCGGCGCCATCGGCATCTCCGGCGCGGTCGAGCGGGTCTGCGACACCCGCCGCGTCCCCGAGCCGAGGCTCGTCGCCTTCGTGCGGGACGCGGCCCGCGCCGTGTCCCGCGACCTCGGCGGCTCGCGCTGGTGACACCCGCGCGGGAGGTGGTCGAGCGTGACCGAACGGTACGTGATGTCGATCGACCAGGGCACCACGTCCACGCGGTGCATTCTGTTCGACCACGGCGGACGCCTCGTGTCGGTGACGCAGCGTGAGCACCGGCAGCACTTCCCGAGACCCGGCTGGGTCGAGCACGACCCGATGGAGATCTGGCGCAACCTTGAGCGGATCGCCCCGGAAGCGCTTGCTCAGGCGGGTGCGACCGCCGCCCAGGTCGCGGCGGTCGGGATCGCCAACCAGCGGGAGACGACGGTCCTGTGGGACCGGGTGACGGGCGTCCCGATCGGCCGCGCGATCGTGTGGCAGGACATGCGCACCGGCGCCCTCGTGGACGAGTTGTCCCGCGCCCCCGGCGCCGCGGTGGTCACCGAGCGCAGCGGGCTGCCGCTCGCCACCTACTTCTCCGCCCCGCGCATCCGCTGGCTGCTCGACCACACGCCCGGCCTGCGGGAACGTGCCGAACGCGGCGAAGTCCTGTTCGGCACGATGGAGAGCTGGCTGATCTGGAACCTGTCCGGGGGCGTCGACGGCGGCGTCCACGTCACGGACGTCACCAACGCGAGCCGCACCCTGCTGATGGACCTGCAGACCCTCGCCTGGGACGACGGCCTGCTCGACTTCTTCGGCGTGCCGAAGGCGATGCTCCCGGAGATCAGGTCGTCCACCGAGACCTACGGGACGGCCCGCCGCGTGTTCCCCGGTGTCCTCATCGGCGCCGCGCTCGGCGACCAGCAGGCCGCCCTGTTCGGGCAGACCTGCTTCGCCCCGGGCGAGACCAAGTGCACCTACGGGACGGGCGCGTTCCTGCTGATGAACACCGGCACCGCGCCGGTGAAGTCGGACAACGGGCTGCTCACCACCGTCGGCTACAAGATCGGCGACGAGCCGGCCGTGTACGCGCTGGAGGGCTCGATCGCGATCACCGGCGCGCTCGTCCAGTGGTTCCGGGACGGCCTCGGGCTGATCACCACCGCGCCGGAGATCGAGACCCTCGCCCGGTCGGTCGGCGACAACGGCGGCTGCTACATCGTCCCCGCGTTCTCCGGGCTGTTCGCCCCGCACTGGCGCAGCGAGGCGCGCGGCATCATCGTCGGCCTCACGTCCTACATCACGAAGGGGCACCTGGCGCGGGCCGTGCTGGAGGCGACCGCCTGGCAGACCCGCGAGGTGGTGGACGCGATGAACGCCGACTCCGGGCTCGGCCTGAAGGAGCTGAAGGCCGACGGCGGCATGACGTCCGACAACCTCGTCATGCAGATGGTCGCGGACGTGGTGAACGTGCCGGTGGAGCGGCCGATGGTGGTCGAGACGGTGTCGCTCGGCGCCGCCTACGCCGCCGGGCTCGCGGTCGGCTACTGGGCGGGCCTGGAAGGGCTGCGGCGCAACTGGCACCGCGCCGCCCGGTGGGTCCCGGCGATGGAGCCCGCCCGGCGCGCCACCGAGTACGACAACTGGAAGCGCGCCGTGGAGCGGACGTTCGACTGGATCCGCGCCGGCGAGGACCCGGCGGCCGCACCCTAGATCCGGTTGCGCTCGATCAGCTGTTTGACGATCACGTTGCGCTGGATCTCGTTCGTCCCCTCGCCGACGATCATCAGCGGTGCGTCGCGGAAGTAGCGCTCGACGTCGAACTCGGTGGAGTACCCGGCCGCACCGTGGATCCGGACCGCGTTCAGCGCGATCTGCATCGCCGCCTCGGACGCGTACAGCTTGGCCATGCCCGCCTCCATGTCGCAGCGCTCGCCCGCGTCCAGCAGCCGGGCGGCGTCGAGGGTGAGCAGCCGCGCCGCCCGCAGCTGCGTGGCCATGTCGGCGAGGTAGTTGCCGATCGACTGGTGCTGCCAGATCGGCTTGCCGAACGCCTCACGTTCCTGGGCGTAGCGCAGGGAGTCCTCAAGGGCGGCGCGTCCGACGCCCAGTGCTCGCGCCGCGACCTGGATGCGGCCCACTTCGAGGCCGCGCATCATCTGGGCGAAGCCGCGCCCCTCCTCGCCGCCGAGCAGCGCGTCGAGCGGCGCCTCGTAGCCGTCGAACGACAGCTCGCAGCTCTCCACGCCCTTGTAGCCGAGTTTCGGCAGGTCGCGGGAGACGGTCAGGCCGGGGCCCTGCTCCACCAGCAGGATGCTGATGCCCTTGTGGCGAGGGGATGCGGCGGGGTCGGTCTTGCACATCAGCGCGATGAGGCCCGACATCCGCGCGTTGGTGATCCACATTTTGGCGCCGTCGACGACGTACCGGTCGCCGTCCCGCCGCGCGGTCGTGCTCATCGCCTGCAGGTCGGAGCCGCCGGACGGCTCGGTGAGCGCCATCGTGGCGCGCAGCTCGCCGGTCGCCATCCGGGGCAGGTAGCGGGCCTTCTGCTCGTCGGTCCCGAACACCGCGAGCAGGTGCGAGACGACCGTATGCCCGCCGAACGCGCCGGCCAGGGTCATCCAGCCGCGCGCCAGCTCCTCGGTGACGAGCGCGTAGCACGCCTTGGACACGCTGACGTCGCCGTACGGCTCGGGGACGGCGAGCCCGTAGACGCCGAGCTCCTTCATCCGGTCGATGAGCCGGGCGGGGTAGGTGCCCGCGTGCTCCAAGTCGCGGGCGACCGGGCGGACCTCCTTGTCGACGAAGTCCGCGACGACCTCGACGATGGCGCGCTCCTCGTCGCTGAGCATGAACACGGCGCAGTCCTCCCGCACGCGAGCGATCTCTCATATATTTGATTTGAAAATACACCCCACTCACGCAACCGCATCGGGGGAGAGGATGACCGTTGCCCGTTCCGGTGGCCGCGCCCTCGGCAGGCGTCGCCAGCTGAGCGACGAGGTCGCCGCCTACGTCCGCGACCTCATCATGTCGGGGCAGGTCAGGCACGGTGAGTTCCTCCGCCTGGAGCGGATCGCCGAGGACCTTGGGATCAGCGTCACGCCCGTCCGGGAGGCGCTGCTGTCGCTGCGCGGCGAGGGGTTCGTGACCCTGGAGCCGCGCCGCGGGTTCATGCCGGCGCCGCTGACCCGGCAGGACGTCCAGGACCTGTTCGAGGCGCAGGCGTACTTCGCCGGCGAGCTGGCCGCCCGCGCCGCCGGGACGATCGCGGAGACGGAGCTGGCCTCCCTCGACCGGTTCCAGGCGCAGCTGGAGGCGGCGTCCGAGGCGGGGGACTCGGCGGGCATCGAGCGCGCCAACCACGAGTTCCACCGGCTGATCAACCTGTGCGCCGGATCGCCGAAGACGGCCTGGCTGCTGCAGACCGTGGTCCGGTACGCGCCGCGCCGGTTCTACTCCAGCATCGACGGCTGGACGCGGGCGTCGGTCGACGACCACCATCTCGTCCTCGCCGCGCTGCGGTCCGGGGACGCCGACGGCGCGCGGCAGGCGATGCGCGCCCACATCCGGCACGCGGGCACGCTGCTGGTCGTCCATCTGGAGGCGCAGGGCTTCTGGGAGACCGGGGCGGAGTGACTCCGCTTCTCCGCTCGCCGTATCGTATAAAAAATTTTCGGGAGGGCTGATGGACGACCATGTGGTCACGGTCACCGGCCGCGGCGCGGCGCGCGTGCTCACGCTGAACCGGCCGGAGGCGCGCAACGCGATCGACATCCCGATGCGGGAGCGGCTCCTGGAGGAACTGCGGCGCGCGGCCGACGACCCGGCGGTCCGGGCGATCGTGCTGACCGGCGCGGGCGGGACGTTCTCGGCGGGCGGCGACATCCGGTCGATGGAAGGCGTCGGCCCCGACGCCGTCCGGGACCGGCTCGCTCCCGTGCACAAGGCCGTCCGGCTCATCGCGACGGGCGGTACCCCCGTGATCGCGGCGGTCGAGGGCGCCGCCGCCGGGCTCGGCGTGTCCCTCGCCGCCGTCTGCGACCGCGTGGTCGCCGCCGAGGACGCCCGATTCGTCGCCGCGTTCGGCAAGGTCGGCCTCGTCGCGGACGGCGGCCTGCTCTGGACGCTCCCGCAGCGCGTCGGCATGGGACCCGCCAAGGAGATGCTCGTGTTCGGGCGGACGGTCCCCGCGCCCCGCGCCTATGAGATCGGCCTCGCCGACTCCCTCGTCCCGTCCGGCACGGCCCTCGACGCCGCGCTGGACCTGGCCGCCGAGGCCGCCGCGCTCGCCCCGCTGTCGGTCGCCGCCGCCAAGCGGCTGCTGGCCCGCGCCGACCACAGCCTGAAGCGGCTGCTGGAATCCGAGCGCGAGGAGCAGGCCGCCCTGTTCGGCAGCGCCGACTTCGCCGAGGGCCGCGCCGCGTTCGCCGGACGCCGCGCACCGCGCTTCGAAGGCCGCTGAGGAGGACGAGTGAGCAGGCTGCAGCAGACCCACGGACTGTCGGACGAGCAGCGCGAGATCATCGCGACCGTCCGCGCGTTCGTCGACAAGGAGATCCTTCCGGTCGCCACCGGCCTGGAGCACGCCGACGAGTACCCGCAGGCCATCGTGGACGGCATGAAGGACCTCGAGCTCTTCGGCCTGATGATCGGCGAGGAGCACGGCGGGCTCGGCGCGTCCCTGCTGACCTACGCCCTGGTCGTGGAGGAGCTGTCGCGCGGCTGGATGAGCGTGTCCGGCATCGTCAACACCCACTTCATCGTCGCCTGGATGATCATCCACCACGGCACGCCCGAGCAGCAGGCGCACTACCTCCCGAAGATGGCGACCGGCGAGATCCGGGGAGCCTTCTCGATGTCGGAGCCCGGCTGCGGCTCCGACGTCTCCGCGATCAAGACCCGCGCCGTCCCGGACGGCGACGACCACCTGATCAGCGGCCAGAAGATGTGGCTGACGAACGGCGGCTCCGCCAACCTCGTCGCCACGCTCGTCAAGACCGACCCAGACGCCGGCCACCGCGGCATGACCACGTTCCTCATCGACAAGACCCCTGGCTTCGGTGAGGTCGCGCCCGGCCTGACCGTCCCCGGCAAGATCGAGAAGATGGGCTACAAGGGCGTCGACACCACCGAGCTGATCTTCGACGGGTACCGTGTCCCGTCGTCCCAGATCCTCGGTAGGACACCGGGCCGCGGCTTCTACCAGATGATGGACGGCGTCGAAGTGGGCCGCGTCAACGTGGCGGCGCGCGGCTGCGGCGTCGCGAAGCGCGCCTACGAACTGGCCCTCGGCTACGCGCGCCAGCGCGAGACGTTCGGCAAGCCGATCGCCGAGCACCAGGCCGTCCTGTTCCGCCTCGCCGAGATGGCCACCAAGGTCGAGGCCGCGCACCAGATGATGGTCATGGCGGCGCGGCGCAAGGACTCCGGCGAGCGCAACGACCTTGAGGCCGGCATGGCGAAGTACCTCGCCAGCGAGTACTGCAAGGAGGTCGTCGAGGACGCCTTCCGCATCCACGGCGGCTACGCCTACTCCAAGGAGTACGAAATCGAGCGCCTCTACCGCGAGGCACCGATGCTCCTGATAGGCGAAGGCACCGCCGACATCCAAAAAATGATCATCGGCCGCCGCCTCCTGGAGGACTGACCAATGACGCTGCCATTCGAAGGGATCACGGTTGTCGCGCTGGAGCAGGCGGTGGCGGCGCCGTTCGCTACGCGGCAGCTCGCTGACCAGGGCGCGCGCGTCATCAAGGTGGAGCGGGTGGACGGCGGCGACTTCGCCCGCGCCTACGACTCGGCGGTGCGCGGCGGGCTCGGCACGCACTTCGCGTGGCTGAACCGGTCGAAGGAGTCGGTGGCGCTCGACCTGAAGCGGGACGAAGGACGCGCGATCCTCGCCGAGCTGGTCGTGAACGCCGACGTGTTCCTGCAGAACCTGGCGCCCGGTGCGGCGGCGCGGCTCGGGTTCGGCGCGGAGGTGCTCCGGGCCCGCGACCCCCGCCTCATCGTGGTCGACATGTCCGGATACGGGACGAGCGGCCCGTACCGGGACAAGCGCGCCTACGACATGCTCGTCCAGGCCGAGGCCGGGCTGATCTCCGTCACCGGCACCCCGGAGACGCCCGTGAAGGCGGGGTCGCCGCTGGCCGACATCGCCGCCGGCATGTACGCCTTCTCCGGCGTGCTCGCCGCGCTCGTCCGGCGCGGCAACACGGGGCAGGGCGCGTCGATCGAGATCGCGATGTTCGACGCGGTCGCCGAGTGGATGACCCAGGCGATGTACACGACGCTCTACACGGGGTCGGTGCCACCGCGCACCCGGCTCAGCCACCCGGTGATCGCCCCCTACGACGCCTATCCGACCGCCGATGGCGTGGACGTGGTCATCGGCGTGCAGAACGACAGGGGTTGGGCGGCGCTGGCCACCGGGGTCTTGGACAAGCCCGACCTGGTCACCGACCCCGAGTATGCGACCAACCGGGCACGCGTCCGCAACCGGGAGAAGGTGGACGCGATCGTCGCCGCTGTCACGTCCGGCATGGGCCAGGACGAGTTGCTGAGGCGGCTCGACGGCGCGGGTGTCGCCAACGCGTCGCTGAACGACGGGCACGGCCTGATCGCCCACCCGCAACTCGCCGAGCGGGACCGCTGGCGCGAGGTGGGCTCCCCGGTCGGCGACATCCGGGCGCTCCTCCCGCCGATCACGTTCGCGGACGCCGAGCCCCGCATGGACCCGATCCCGTCCTTCGGCGAGCACACCGACGCCGTCCTGCGCGAACTCGGCCGCGACGGCGCCGCGATCGCCGCCCTCCGCGCCGCCGGCACGGTCGCCTGAGCAGGCGCCGGTTATCGTAACGGTATGGCCAGCCCCAACCCCGCCCCCGGCCGCCGCGACGAGTTGCGCGACTTCCTGCGGACGCGCCGCGCCCGGCTCACCCCCGCCGACGTCGGCATGCCGGACGGGGGACGGCGCCGGACACCGGGCCTGCGCCGCGAGGAGGTCGCCGTCCTCGCAGGGGTCGGCGTGTCCTGGTACACGTGGCTGGAGCAGGGCCGTGACATCACGGTGTCCGGCGACGTGCTCGACGCGATCGTCCGCGCGCTGCGCCTGGACACCGCCGAGCGCGAGCACCTGTACCTGCTCGCCGGCCTGAACCCGCCGCGCGCCGACGTCCACCCGGCCGTCCCGGTGACGCCCGAACTGCAGCGCGTGCTGGACGCGTGGTCGCCCCGCCCCGCCTACGTCCGCGACCGGCACTGGAACTTCATCGCGATCAACGATGCGGCCCGCGAGGTGTTCGGCTACGGCGACACCGACCACAACTGCCTGGTCACGTTCTTCACCAACGTCCGGTACCGGTCGATGAACACGCATTGGGCCGCGACGGCGCCCGATGTCGTCGCGCGGTTCCGCGCCGACGTCGCCCGCCACCCCGACGACCCGGAGTTCGGTCGGCTCATCGCGGACATGCTGGCCGTCGGCCCGGAGTTCGCCGAGCTGTGGCCCCGCCACGACGTGAGCGCGAACACGCAGGCGGTGAAGGGGATCCGGCATCCGGACGCGGGCGAGCTGATCTTCGAGGGGACGCTGCTGCCGCTGGCCGACCGTCCCGGCTGCAACCTGGTGCTGCACAACCCGCTGCCCGGCACCGGCACGCAGGAGCGGCTCGAACGGCTGATGGCGCGCCGCGGGATGGCCGCCGCGAGCTGAGCCGGCCGCCAGGGTGGTGGTGCCACACCCATGATGAGCGGACTCTGTCGAGGTCCTGACTCGTCCCGCATGATCGTCCTCGTAACGAGAACCATCGAGGAGGACTCTTGAGGACGCGTGAATTCGCTGGGACGCAGGTCGGCGCGGTCGGGCTGGGCTGCATGGGGATGAGCTGGGCCTACACCGCGTCGGAACGGGATGACGAGGCGTCGGTGGCACTGATCCGGGCGGCCCTCGACCTTGGCGTCACGTTCCTGGACACCGCGCAGCCCTACGGCGACGGCCACAACGAGTCGCTCGTCGGCCGCGCGTTGAAGGGACGCCGGGACGAGGCGGTCCTGGCGACCAAGACGGGCTTGGTCGTCGGGGACAAGACGTCCTGGAACCTCGTCCGGAACGGGACGCCCGAACACGTGAAGGCGTCCGCCGAGGACAGCCTGCGCCGCCTCGGCACCGATGTGATCGACCTGTACTACCTGCACCGGGTCGACCCGGACGTGCCGCTGGCCGACAGCTGGGGCGCGATGGCCGAGCTGGTCGCCGCGGGGAAGGTCCGCAGGCTGGGCCTGTCGGAGGTCAGCGTCGCGCAGGCCGCCGAGGCGCACGCGATCCACCCGGTCGCCGCGATCCAGTCGGAACTGTCGCTGTGGACGCGCGACGCGATGGGCGCGCCCGGAGGAGTGGCCGGCATGGCGCCCGGCCACACCGCCGGGGAGGGACCTGGCGACGTGGTCGCCTGGTGCGCCGCCAACGGCGCCGCGTTCGTGCCCTACTCGCCGCTCGGACGCGGGTTCCTCACCGGGGCGGTCACGTCGGCGGACTTCGAGGACACCGACTTCCGCGGCGGCAACCCGCGCTTCCAGGAGGACGCGCTGAAGGCCAACCTGCGCATCGTCGACGTCGTCAAGGCGGTCGCCGAACGGCACGGCGCAACGCCCGCACAGGTCGCCATCGCCTGGACGCTCGCGCAGGGCGAGCACGTCATCCCGATCCCCGGCACCAAGAAGCAGCGTTACCTGCACGACAACGCCGACGCCGCAGACCTGGACCTCACCGAGGGCGACCTGGCCGAGCTGGACGACGTCCCCGCAGCCGTCGGGGGGCGTTACTGATGCGGGCCGTCACGCCCGCCGACCTCGTCGCGCCGCTCGACGGACTGGACCTCGGGCTGGACGTGGCGGCGGCCGTCCCGTCCAACAGCACGACCGCGTTCCTGGTCCTGGACCGAGTGGCGCGCATCGAGCCGGGCGACACCGCCGAGATCGAGACCGCACGTGAATTCGGCTACGACGACGTCGTGCTCCGCGACAAGCTGCCCGGCGAGGTCATGGGCCTCACCAGCGGGCGCGGTTTCGACATCGTCGTGGACACGGTCGGCGGCCCGGTCCGCCGCGCGAGCCTCGACGCACTCGCGGTGTTCATTGCATTGCCCTCCTCCTTCGGGCGTGGCGGCCCTCCTTCGGACCCGATCGCGGGCTCAAGGCCACCGCGTGGCTGAGACAAGGGCCGGCGTAGGCGCAGTAGTGGGTGCAGGAGGCGCGGCCGGGGAGAGAAGGTCGTCGACGCTTCATTGGAGGTCCGGAGGTGATGGTCAGGACGCGGTGACCAGCCAGGCCGTGCTGCGCAGCCGGACGCCGTCCGGAGCCTCGAACGCGCGGGCGGCGCCGGTGAGCGCGGCCCGCGCGTTCTCGTCCGCGGCAGCACCGACCGCGCCCCATGCGAGGAGGAAGCACGCGGCCGCCTCCGCGTCGGGGCCGAGGTCGATGACGGTCTGCACCGGCTCGATGCCCACGTCGGCGAATCCGGCCTTGCCGAGAACGGCGGCGATGCGTTCCGGATCGGCCAGGGAATGCACGTCGCCCGCCGGCACGGGCAGGACGGACGCGATGATCTTCGGCAGGTCGTTGCCGTCCGGCGGGCCGACGGTCGCGAAGGCGAGCCGGCCGCCGTCCCGCAGGGCGCGGCGGACGTTCGTGAACGCGGCCACCGGGTCGCGGAAGAACATCGCCCCGAACCGGCTGATCGCCACGTCGAACTCCCCGGCGGGGAACGGATGCGTCTGCGCGTCGCCGGACTCGAAGATCACGTTGCGCAGGCCCTCCTCGTCCGCGAAGACGCGCCTGTTCGAGCAGCGGCTCCGCCACATCGTTGCCGAGGACGCGCCCCTCCCGGGCGAGCCGGGCCGCGTGCCTGGTCGTGGCGCCGTAGCCGCAGCCGATGTCGAGCACGCTCTCGCCGGGACGGATCCGCGCGGCCGCGAAGAGGGCGGTGTCGAAGCCGCCGCCGATCACGTCGTAGCGGGCGGCGTCCTCGACGCGGTCCAGCGCGCTCATCGCGGCGTCTCGGCCGGGGCCTGGGCCGCCAGGGCGAGGAGGTCGTCGACGCTCCAGTGGTCGCCGGCGTGCTCGCCGTACTTGGCGGCCGCGAGGCGGCCGCCGGGGCCGACCAGGAAGTCGGCGGGGAGGCCGAGGCGGCCGCCGTCCGGGCGGGACTTCGGCGCCTTCGCCCGCCCCCGCGCGAGCCGCCAGGTCTCGACGGTGACGGAGCGCAGGATCGTCCACCACACGCGCGGGTCGAGCAGCGCGCGGCGGGCGGACTCCACGCCGAACTCGGCGTACAGCCGCTTCTCCGGGTCGCCGATCGCCGCGAACGGCAGGTCGGCGACATGCTCGCGCAGCTCGTCGGCGGACGAGTGGAACACGACGACCTCGCGGATTCCGGCGGCCTCGATCTCGGCGTGCCGGACGGTGAACGAGCGCAGGTGCAGATTGCAGATCGGGCAGCCCGCGAACCGGCGGAACTGCAGGTGGACGAGCCGGCCCGGGGCGGGCACGGAGAGTGCCGGGCCGTTGACCGGGGTCAGTTCGCGTGCCGGGACGTCGGAGCCGGGTGCGAGACGCATGGCGTCCTCCCTTAGATGTATAGCGTACGCCTACGATCGTAAGCGTATGCCGTACGCTGTCAAGCGCCATGCCTCGACCACGTTCGCTCAGCACCGGGAAGCTCGCGGGAGCCGCGCTCGCCGTCATCGACCGGGACGGCCTCGCCGGGCTGTCCATGCGCACCGTCGCCAAGGAGCTCGGAATGAGCACCATGGCCCTCTACCGCTACGTGCGCGACCGCGAGGAACTGGAAGGGCTCGTGGTCGACCTGGTCTACGGGGAGGTCGACCCGACGCCGCCGGCGGAGGGGCCGTGGGACGTCCGGATCGAGACCATGGCGCTGAGGCTGCGGGACGCGTTCGGCGCCCACGCCGCGATCATGCCGCTGACGCTCACCCACCGGCACGCCTCGGCCGGCTCGCTGTGCTGGGGGGAGGCGGTCGCCGGCCTCCTCGCCGAGGCGGGCGTCACCGGGCCGCGCGCGGCCATCGCGCTGCGCGCGCTGATCGCCTACATCATCGGGGCCATCCAGCTGGAGCACCTCGGCCCGCTGGCGGGGGAGGGGACCGACGCGATCGCCGCGCTGCCGCCCGAGGAGTTCCCCCATATGGCGGAGACCGCGCGGCACGCCCGCCACATCGGCCCCGACGAGGAGTTCCGCGGGGGACTGGCGGCCGTGCTGCGCGGCCTCGGCGCAGAACGCGCCTAACGCACCAGCAGGGACTGCTGGGCGGTGATCGCGTCGGCGGCCTGCTGCACGATGGCGTCGATCAGCTCACCGCACGTGGGCAGGTCGTCGATGACGCCGACGACCTGGCCGGACGCCATCACGCCCAGGTCGGGACGGCCGTCCACCATGGCGGCCTTCAGCAGCATCGGCGTGTTCGCGGCCATCAGCACCTGCGACCACGACAGGTCCTTGCCGTGCTTCATCGCCTTACCGTCGGCGACCATCGCGCGCCACGACATCCCGGACAGCTTCTTGAACCGGGCGCCGTTGCGCACCGCCCGCACCAGTCCGCCGACCCGTCCGGACTTCTCCAGCGTGTCGACCAGCTCGCTGCGCAGCACGCGGTGCGGCATGCCGTCCACCTGCCGCGTCACGACGGTCTCGCCGGTCTTCAGGTAGACCTGCTTGACCGCGTCCGGCACCGAGCTGTCGGACGTCAGCAGGAACCGGGTGCCCATCGCGACGCCCGCCGCCCCGTAGGACAGTGCCGCGGCGAGGCCGCGGCCGTCGAAGAAGCCGCCGGCCGCGATGACAGGGATGTCGACCGCGTCCACGACCTGCGGCAGCAGCAGCGTGGTGGCGACGGCGCCGGTGTGGCCGCCGCCCTCGCCGCCCTGCACGAGCACGGCGTCCGCGCCCCAGCCGGCGACCTTCTCCGCGTGCCGCCGCGCGCCGACCGACGGAATCACCACGAGCCCGGCGTCCTTCAGCTTCGCGATCAGCTCCTTCTTCGGCGCCAGCGCGAACGAGGCGACCTTCACGCCCTCCTTGATCAGGAGGTCGATGCGGTCGCCCGCGTCCCCGGCGTCCGCGCGCAGGTTGACGCCGAACGGCGCGTCCGTGCGGTCCTTGACCTCGCGGATCGCCTCGGCGAGCTGGTCGAGCGTCATCGTCGCCGATGCCAGGATCCCGAGGCCGCCCGCGTTCGCCACGGCCGTGACGAGCTTGGGACCGGCCACCCATCCCATACCGGTCTGGACGACGGGATGCCGCACGCCCGTCAGCCGGGTCAGCGGAGTGTCGAGCAGCTGCTCCATCAGGCCGGGACCTCTCGCTCGCGCAGCCCCTTCGGGTCGAGGACCTCGCGCATGATCCGCAGCTCCTCGCCGTCCGGCAGCCGCGTCTCGGGCACCTCGTCCGGGACGGCCAGCTCGAACCCGGTGGCGGCCACCACGTCCTCGACGCTCACACCGGGGTGGACGGAGCGCAGTCGCATCCGCCGGTCCGGGGTGTCGAAGTCGAGGACCGCGAGGTTGGTCACGACGGCGCGGATCTCGTGCGCGCCCCGGTCCCAGCCGACGCCGCTCACCATGTCGACCTTCTCGGTGAACACCCGCGTCGAGTGCTTCGGCACCCAGTAGCTCGTCGTGTTCAGCAGCGTGTTGCCGGGCCCGCCGCGCACCCCGAGGAGCTGCCGGGTCGGCCGCTCCCAGTCGCCGATGCACGAGATGTTGGTGTTGCCGTGCGCGTCGATCTGGCTCGGCCCCATCACCACGTGCCGCCGTCCGTTCAGGACGAGCCACAGGTGGTCGCGGAACGGCAGCCAGCCCTCGACGGTCTCCGCCGACCGGCCGAGCGGCACGGGCTCGGCGCTCAGCGACGGCCCGCCGTCCGTGGTCAGCAGGTCGGGCGCGAACGTGGCCCGCGCCAGCCGCGACCCCAGCATCGGCACGAAACCCGCCACCGCCGCCGCGACGATCTCGCCGTCGCCCCGGAACAGGTCGGCGCACGCCGCCGCGCACACCTCAGCGCGCGTCACGTCACTCATCGGTTCTCCTCCCGCCAGACCCGGACGGCGTCCTGGTAGGCGGCCTCGTCGCCGGACAGGAACCGCTCGGTGAACTCCGCCCACTTCTCCGGGTCGGCCGCCGACTGCGCGTAGAGCTTCTGGAACTTCTCGTCCCGCCCGAAGTCGGGCACGCAGTCGGTGAAGTGCGCCCCGTTCGGCGTCTCGACCACGCCGGCCACGTGCGACCGGCTGATCAGCATCGACTGCACCGGCCCCTCCTTGGCGAAGTCGGCCGTGTCGACCAGCCGCTCGCAGGAAACGTAGGTGCGGTCGGCGGCCTTGGCGAACAGGTCGTCCATGTACGGGTCGGGGCCGAGGTACTGGGCGTTGCCGCGCGCGTCGGCGCGGTTCATGTGCACCAGCGCGACGTCCATCTTCAGGGCCGGGACGGCGACGAGCTCGGTCGCGTCCTCGTACGGCGACCGGATCGTCTTCAGCTCCGGGTTGACCTTCAGGACGTCCGAGCCGAGCCCGACCGGGGTGGGCAGGAACGGCAGGCGGTGCGCCGCCGCGTACAGCCCGAACAGGAACATGCCCTCGTCGTACTCGGTCAGCTCGATGGCCCCGGTCTGCCGCGCCTGCCGGAAGTGCGGCTCAAGCGGGATCGAGTCCATCGTCACGAACGCGGTGATGAGGCGCCGGACCTTGCCGGCCGCGCACAGCAGCCCCACGTCCGGCCCCCCGTACGCCACCACCGTCAGGTCGGTGACGGGGGAGCGCAGGATCGCCCGGACGAGCGCCATCGGCTTGCGCCGCGAGCCCCAGCCGCCGATCCCGACCGTCATGCCGCTCTCCAGCGACGCGGCGACCTCGTCGGCCGACATCACCTTGGAACTCATTTCGCCCCCTTGGCCACGAACGCGTCACGGTGCTCGTCGCCGGCGCCGACGAGGTTGAGCTCGAACGTGAAGCCCTGCTCGAATCGGTAGCTGCGCTTGACGTCGACCGGGTCGATGCCGTTCAGCGACTCCTTGGCCCGCCGGATGACGTACCGGTCCTTGGCGGCGATGTTCGCGGCGACCTCCATGGCCTTGGCGCGCAGCTCGTCCGCCGGGACGACCTCCAGCACCGAGCCGTGGTGGTGCAGCTCCTCGGCCGTGACGTTGCGGCACGTGTAGACCATCGCGCGCATCAGGTGCTGCGGGACGAGCCGGGCCAGGTGCGTCGCGGCGCCGAGCGCGCCCCGGTCGACCTCCGGCAGCCCGAAGTAGGCGTCCTGCGAGGCGATGACGATGTCGGCGTTGCCGGCCAGGCCGATGCCGCCGCCCAGGCAGAAGCCGTTGACCGCGGCGACGACCGGGACCTCGCAGTCGTAGACGGCCGCGAACGCCGCGTAGCAGCCGCGGTTCGCGCCGACCAGCGCGGTGTGGCCCTCGGTGTTCTGCATCTCCTTGATGTCGACGCCCGCGTTGAAGCCCCGGCCCTCGGCCCGGAGCACGACGGCGCCGACCTCCGGGTCGCGGCCGGCCGCGGTGACCGCGTCGGCCAGCTCGTACCAGCCCGCGACGGTCAGGGCGTTGACCGGCGGCGCGTCCACGACGATCTCGGCGACCCCGTCCAGGGTCGTGGTGGAGACTCCCATGCGCTACCTTTCCACCAAACATTTGTTAGAACAGAAGGTAGCAGAGGAGGCGGAATGTCACTGACGCTCGACCTGGGCGGCCGGACCGCCGTGGTCACGGGCGGCGTGCGCGGGGTCGGCGCCGGGATCAGCCGCGCCCTCCTGGAGGCGGGCGCCGACGTCGTCGCGGTCGCCCGGCGCGAGCCCGAGTCGCTGCCCGAGGCGGGCGGCCGGACGGCGCGCTTCGTCTCGCTGGACGTGCGCGACCCGGACGCCGTGCAGGCGTTCGCGGACGGCCTGGACCGCGCCGACGTGCTGGTCAACAACGCGGGCGGCGCCCCGTTCCTGCCGGTCGCCGACGGGAACCTGCGCACCCACGTGAAGATCATCGAGCTGAACCTGACGTCCGCGCTGATCATGGCGCGGGCGCTGCAGCCGAAGATCATGGCGCAGGGCGGCGGGTCGGTCATCAACATCGGCAGCGTGAGCGGGGTGCGGCCGTCGCCCGGCACCGCCGCCTACGGCGCCGCCAAGGCCGGCCTGCACAGCCTCACCACGTCGCTGGCCGTCGAGTGGGCGCCGCACATCCGGGTCAACACGCTGATCCTCGGGATGGTCCGCACCGAACTGTCCCACCTGCACTACGGCGACGAGGACGGCATCGCGGCGGTCGCGGACACCGTCCCGATGGGCCGCCTCGCCGACCCCTACGACATCGGCGCCGCCTGCGCGTTCCTGGCGTCCGACCTGGCGTCCTACGTCACCGGCGCGTCGATGCAGGTCCACGGCGGGGGAGAGCGCCCCGCCTTCCTGGACGCCGCCACCGTGAACAAGGAGGAATCGCGATGATCTGCAAGGACCGGGTGGTCGCCGTCACCGGCGCCGGACGCGGGCTCGGCCGCGCGCACGCGCTGGAGTTCGCCCGGCAGGGCGCCCTCGTCGTCGTGAACGACCTCGGCGTCGCGCGGGACGGCACCGGCGACGCGTCCGGGGGGCCCGCGCACGACGTCGTCCGGGAGATCGAGGCGCTCGGCGGCAAGGCCGTCGCGAACACCGACGACATCGCCACCGACGAGGGCGCCGCCGCGCTGATCGCCACCGCGACCGACACGTTCGGGCGGCTGGACACCCTCGTCAACAACGCCGGGTTCCTCCGCGACCGCATGCTGATCAACCTGGGCGAGGACGAGTGGGACGCCGTCATGCGCGTCCACCTCAAGGGCCACTTCCTGCCGCTCAAGCACGCCGGCCGGTACTGGCGCGCGGAGAGCAAGGCGGGCCGCGACGTCGACGCCCGCGTGATCAACACCTCGTCCGGCGCCGGGCTGCTCGGCAGCGTCGGCCAGGGCAACTACTCCGCCGCCAAGGCCGGGATCGTCGGGCTGACCCTGGTCGCGTCCGCCGAGATGGGCCGCTACGGCGTGGCCGTCAACGCGATCGCGCCCGCCGCCCGCACCCGGATGACCGAGGAGGTCTTCGCGCAGACGATGGCCGCCCCCGCCGAGGGCGAGTTCGACGCCATGGCCCCCGAGAACGTCTCGCCCCTCGTCGTCTGGCTCGGCTCCGCCGGGTCCCGCGGCGTGACGGGCCGGGTCTTCGAGGCCGAGGGCGGCAAGATCTGCGTGATGGACGCCTTCCGGCACGGCCCCGCGGCCGACAAGGGCGCCAAGTGGGACCCGGCCGAGGTCGGCGACGTCGTCAAGGACCTCCTCGCCAAGGCCCCCGCCCCCGAGCCCGTCTACGGCGCGGGCTGACCGGCGCCGCCGTTTCCGGGGCCGCCGCGCTCGTGCGGCCCCGGAATTCCGTCCGGCGGAGCGGCGTTGGAACCGTCACCCCCGAAATTGGATCGCCCCGCGCGGGGAGTTCGGGCTACGGTGCGAAGGTTTGCGGGGTGAGCGGGGCCGCGTGCCCGGAACCCTATCCTTGGTGACGGATATGAGGACGAGTGTGAAATCGCCGCTCGCCGGCCTGCGCGCGCGACTGCCGCAGCTGATGCTGCGCGACCAGCACCGGCTGCGCCGCCGGATCGACGGCGTGCAGAAGATGCGGGACGCCGCGCGCCGCGCGAAGGTCGCCGAGGAGATCACCGCCGACGTCGAGGCCGCCGAGCGGCGGGTCGAGCGGCGGCGCCGCGCCGTGCCCGCGATCAGGTATCCGGCCGAGCTGCCGGTAGCGCAGAAGAAGGACGACATCCTCGCCGCGGTCCGCGACCACCAGGTCGTGATCGTCGCCGGCGAGACGGGGTCCGGCAAGACCACCCAGATCCCCAAGATCTGCCTGGAGCTGGGACGCGGAGTCCTCGGCTCGATCGGGCACACCCAGCCGCGGCGGCTCGCCGCGCGGACGGTCGCCGACCGCATCGCCGAGGAGCTGGGCACCGAGCTGGGCGACGCCGTCGGCTACAAGGTGCGGTTCACCGACCGGTCCAGTGACGACACGCTCGTCAAGCTGATGACGGACGGCATCCTGCTCGCCGAGATCCAGACCGACCGGCTGCTCCGCCAGTACGACACGCTGATCATCGACGAGGCGCACGAGCGCAGCCTGAACATCGACTTCCTGCTCGGGTACGTCAAGGAGATCCTGCCCCGGCGTCCCGACCTGAAAGTCATCATCACGTCGGCGACGATCGACCCCGAGCGGTTCTCCGAGCATTTCGATGATGCGCCGATCGTGGAGGTATCGGGGCGCACCTATCCGGTGGAGGTCCGGTACCGGCCGGTCACCGACCCGGAGGACCCGTCCGCCGACCCCGACCGCGACCAGATCCAGGCGATCATCGACGCGGTGGACGAGCTTGGACGCGAGGGGCCCGGCGATGTGCTGGTCTTCCTCAGCGGTGAGCGGGAGATCCGCGACACCGCCGACGCGCTGACCAAGCACTTCACCCGGCATAAAACGACCACCGACGTCCTGCCGCTGTACGCGCGGCTGTCGGCCGCCGAGCAGCACCGGGTGTTCCAGGCGCATCGCGGACGGCGCGTGGTGCTCGCGACGAACGTCGCCGAGACATCCTTGACCGTCCCCGGCATCAAGTACGTCGTCGACCCCGGAACCGCCCGCATCTCCCGCTACAGCCACCGGCTGAAGGTGCAGCGGCTCCCGATCGAGCCGGTCTCGCAGGCGTCGGCGAACCAGCGCAAGGGACGCTGCGGGCGCGTGTCCGAGGGCGTCTGCATCCGGCTGTACTCCGAGGAGGACTTCGAGTCCCGCCCCGAGTTCACCGACCCGGAGATCCTGCGCACCAACCTCGCGTCCGTCATCCTGCAGATGACCTCGCTCGGCCTCGGCGACATCGCCGCGTTCCCGTTCGTGGAGCCGCCGGACCGCCGCAACGTCAAGGCCGGCGTCGACCTGCTGCACGAGCTGGGCGCCATCGACCCGGCCGAGAAGGACCCGCGCAAGCGCCTCACCCCGCTCGGCCGCAGCCTCGCCCAGCTCCCCGTCGACCCGCGCCTCGCCCGCATGGTGCTGGAGGCCGACAAGAACGGCTGCGTGCGCGAGGTCCTGATCATCGCGTCGGCGCTGTCCATCCAGGACCCGCGCGAGCGTCCCGCCGAGCACCAGCAGGCCGCCGACGAGAGGCACCGCCGGTTCGCCGACCCCACGTCCGACTTCCTGGCGTACCTGAACCTGTGGAACTACCTGCGCGAGCAGCAGCGGGAGCTGTCGGGGAGCGCGTTCCGCCGGATGTGCAAGAACGAGTTCCTGCACTTCCTGCGCGTCCGCGAATGGCAGGACCTGCACGGCCAGCTCAAGCAGGTCGCCAAGTCGCTCGGCGTCACGCTCAACACCGCCGACGCGCCGCCCGACCGCGTCCACACCTCGCTGCTCGCCGGGCTCCTCTCGCACATCGGGCTCATCGACGCCGAGAAGAAGGAGAAGCAGCGCCGGGGCCAGGAGTACCTCGGCGCGCGCGGCGCGAAGTTCGCCGTGTTCCCGGGGTCGTCGCTGTTCAAGAAGCCGCCGCGCTGGGTCATGTCGGCGGAACTGGTCGAGACGTCCCGGCTGTGGGGGCGGATCAACGCCAAGATCGAGCCCGACTGGATCGAGCCGCTCGCCCAGCACCTGGTGAAGCGCAACTACAGCGAGCCGCACTGGTCGAAGAAGCAGGCCGCCGTCATGGCGCGCGAGAAGGTCACCCTCTACGGGGTCCCGATCGTCGCCGACCGCCGCGTCAACTACGGCCGCATCGACCCCGAGCTGTCGCGCGAGCTGTTCATCCGGCACGCGCTCGTCGAAGGCGACTGGGAGACCCACCACCGGTTCTTCCACGACAACCGCGCCCTGCTGGACGAGGTGGAGGAGCTGGAGCACCGCGCCCGGCGCCGCGACATCCTCGTCGACGACGAGACCCTCTTCGACTTCTACGACGAGCGCATCCCCGAGGACGTCGTCTCCGGTCGGCACTTCGACTCCTGGTGGAAGAAGGCCCGCCACACCGACCCCGACCTGCTCGGGTTCGAGAATTCGATGCTCATCAACGAGACGGCGGGCGGGGTCAGCGAGGCCGACTACCCGGACGCGTGGAAGCAGGGCCCGCTGCGCCTGCGCCTCACCTACCAGTTCGAGCCCGGCGCCGACGCCGACGGCGTGACCGTGCACGTCCCCGTCCAGGTCCTCAACCAGGTCCGGCCGGACGGCTTCGAGTGGCAGGTCCCGGGACTGCGCACCGAGCTGGTCACCGAGCTGATCCGGTCGCTGCCGAAGCAGCTGCGCGTCAACTTCGTCCCGGCGCCCGACTACGCCCGCAAGGTCCTGGACCGCGTCGCGCCGCGCACCGAGCCCCTCCTGGACGCACTGGAGCGCGAACTGACCGCGATGACGAGCGTGCCCGTCGCGCGTGAGGCGTGGGACCCGTCCCGGCTGCCCGCTCACCTGCGCATCACGTTCCGCGTCGTGGACGACCGCAAACGCACCCTGGGTGAGGGCACCGACCTCGACGAGCTGAAACGCCGCCTCGCCGGCAAGGTGCGCGGGACGCTGTCGAAGGCCGCGTCCACCATCGAACGCACCGGCCTCACCGAGTGGACGATCGGGGAGCTGCCCCGCACCTACGAGCAGAAGCAGAACGGCTACGACGTCAAGGCGTATCCGGCGCTCACCGACGAGGGCGAGAGCGTCGCCGTCCGCATGTACGAGACGGAGGCCGAGCAGCGCCGCGCCATGTGGCTCGGCACGCGGCGGCTGATCCTGCTGAACGCGCCGTCCCCGGTGAAGCTCATCCAGGGCCGCCTGACCAACAAGGGCAAGCTCGCACTCAGCCACAATCCGCACGGTTCCGTCGCGGCGCTGTTCGATGACTGCGTCACCGCCGCCGCCGACCGGCTCATTGCCGAGGCGGGCGGCCCCGCGTGGGACGAGGAGAGCTTCCGCGCCCTGTACGACCGCGTCCGCGCCGACCTGCACGACGCGACCGCGCAGTTCGTCGCCCTGGTCGAGCGGATCCTCGCCGAGGCCCACGAGACCGACCGGCGGGTGCGCGGCACCGCGAGCCTCACGCTCGTCCCGGCGCTGACCGACATCCGCGGCCACCTAGGGAAGCTGATCCATCCGGGGTTCGTCACCGCGACGGGCTGGGCGCGGCTGCCCGACCTGCCCCGCTACCTGCGCGCCCTGCAGGTCAGGCTCGACAAGCTCCCGGAGAACCCGGGACGCGACCGGATGCTCGCACACCAGGTCGACGTCCTCGCGCAGGAGTACGAGCAGGCGCTGCGCCGGCTGCACCCGTCCCGCCGCGAGGAGGAGCCGGCCCGGCAGATCCGCTGGATGCTGGAGGAGCTGCGGGTCAGCCTCTTCGCCCAGCAGCTCGGCACGCGCTTCCCCGTCTCCGACAAGCGCATCCGCAAGGCCATGGCCCAGCTCTGACGGGAGAACACGTGAGGGAGTACTACCCGCCGATCGAACCGTACGACTCCGGCCTGCTCGACGTGGGCGACGGGAACCGGATCCACTGGGAGACCTGCGGGAACCCCGACGGCAAGCCCGCGGTGTTCCTGCACGGCGGCCCCGGCGGCGGAGTGCTCCCCGACAACCGGCGGTTCTTCGACCCGGCCATGTACCGGATCGTGCTGTTCGACCAGCGGGGCTGCGGGCAGAGCCTCCCGCACGCCGGTGACCCGTCGGTGTCACTGGAGCACAACGTCACCCCCCGCCTGGTGGACGACATCGAGAAGCTGCGCGAGCACCTCGGCATCGACCGGTGGCTGGTGTTCGGCGGGAGCTGGGGCAGCACGCTCGCGCTCGCCTACGCGCAGGTGCACGCGGACCGCGTCACCGAGATCGTGCTGCGCGGCATCTACCTCGTCCGCCCGCCCGACGAGGCGTGGGCGTTCACGGCGACCGGGGCGGCGCACCTCTTCCCGGCCGAGTGGGCCGCGTTCCGGGACGCGATCCCGCCCGCCGAGCAGGACGACCTGATGGCCGCCTACGGGCGCCGCATCGAAGACCCGGACCCGGCCGTCCACGTCCCGGCCGCCCGCGCCTGGATCGCCTGGGAGCTGTCGGCCAACACGCTCCGGCCCGTCCCGCCGCCCGACCTGGACGACGCGACCATCCTGGTGTTCGCCCGCATCACGCACCACTACATCTCGAACGGCGGTTTCCTCCCGAAGGCGGGGCTCCTCGCGGGCGTCGACCGCATCCGGCACCTGCCCGCCGTGATCGTCAACGGCCGCTACGACATCAAGACGCCGCCCGATCAAGCGTGGGACCTCCACCGGGCGTGGCCCGAGGCGGAGTTCCACATCGTCGAGGACGCCGGGCACGGCGGCTCCGAGCCCGGCACCCGGGACCGGCTCATCGAGGCCGTCGACCGCTTCGCCACGCACTGAACCACGAAGTGGGCACCCCCACATCTGCCTCCCAAGTCACTGCAGCAACTCCGATCAGTGCGTATGGTTCATTCCATGCCTAACAGCGAAGAGCGCGACAATAGCGGCCCCGAGGGGACGGCCGCGGCTCCCCAGGGCGGCGCGGTCTCCGGAGGCGCGGGGGAGATCACCGAGACGGCGGTCGCCCGCGTGGGGGAACCGGTCACGGTCTGGCCCTGCGCGAACTGCGGACGCCCCGTCCCGCAGCCCGTGGGAGCGGTCCGCGCCGTCCGCTACTGCCAGGACAACGACGGCGTCTGCGCCCGCGAGGCCCGCGAGCGCCGCGACCGCGGCCGGGACGCGCCGGGCCTCACCGGCCAGGTCGCGTCCGCCTGGGAGATGGTCGAGCGGCTGGAGAAGACCGCCGACCTGCTCGCCGAATCGCTGACCTCCGAGCTGAGCGTCGCCGGCGTCGAGCGCCGCGTCGCCGAGGTGCGGGCCGAGGCCGCCCGCGAGATGGCCATCGCGCAGAGCGAGCGCGACGCGTCCCAGCGCCGCGCCGAGGAGGCGTGGCAGGAGTCGGCCACCGCGCGCAAGCGCGCGGAGGGCGCCGAGCAGGACGCCGCGCGCGCCAAGGACGAGGCCAAGGTCGCCACCGCCAAGCGCGACGCCGCGCAGCAGGCGTGGGAGGAGGCCCACCAGATCGCGCAGCAGTCGATGACGGCGAAGCTCGCCGCCGAGAGCGAGCGCGACCGCGTCGCCGCCCGCGAGACCGAGCTGCTCGCCGCGCTGGAGGCGGCGCGGCGAGC